>CAZHMJ010000196.1:8529-9953 GCA_964533805.1 uncultured Anaerolineae bacterium
GACGAGCGCAACATCCCGCACGAATGGTCGATCGAAGGCTGGACCGCCCCTGAAGGCGCCTTCGTCTTCGTGCCCTAAGGACCGGGAGCGCGTCAGCCGCGAATCCGCTGACTGAAAACCGGAGGAGCACGGTCCTTCCTGCATACCGTGCTCCTCCCTTCCTTTACTCACCAGACTGGCTTGAACGGAGGTCTCCTGTGGCCACCACTCCTACACCAACACCGCTCCTTGAGATGCGTGGAATTTCCAAGGCATTCCCTGGAGTGCAAGCGCTTGATAAGGTCAAATTGACGGTCTATCCGGGTGAAGTCGTAGGTCTGGTGGGTGAGAACGGCGCCGGAAAATCCACGCTGATGAAAATCCTGTCCGGGGCTTACCGCGCGGATAGCGGCGAAATCCTCATCGGCGGCGTGCCCAGCATCCCCCAGAATCCGCACCATGCTCAGGACCTGGGTGTCTCGATCATCTATCAGGAATTCAACCTCACCCCCAACCAGTCGGTTGCCACCAACATCTTCGTCGCGCGCGAACCCAGCTCGCCCGGCCTGCTGGGGAGGTTAGGCATTGTCGACCGGGCAACCATGAACCGCGAAGCGGCGCGCTTACTGGAACGAGTCGGAGCCAACATCCGCCCGGATGTACTGGTTCACAAGCTGTCCGTGGCGCAGCGCCAGATGGTTGAGATCGCCAAGGCTCTGGCCGTCGACGCCAAGATCATCGTCATGGACGAACCGACCTCCGCCCTGGGCGAAGAGGAAGTCACGCTGCTCTTCAATATTATCCGCAGTCTGAGAGAGCAGGGACTGGGAATTGTCTTTATCACCCACCGCATGGACGAAATTTTTGCCGTGGCCGACCGGGTCGTCGTCCTGCGCGACGGCCAGTATGTCGGGGAAATGCCCATCGCCGAAGCCACCCGCGAGAAGATCGTCAGCCTCATGGTAGGTCGCTCGATCGATCAGTTCTTTCAGAAAACGGCCACCGCCCCCGATAAGGAGCGTCCGGTCATCCTCGAAGTACGTCACCTGTCCAACCCGCGCCTGCACGACATCAATTTCACCGTCCGCGCCGGTGAAGTCCTGGGAGTTGCCGGTCTGGTCGGATCGGGCCGGACCGACGTGGCGCGCGCCATCTTCGGGGCCGATCCCAGGGACTCCGGCGAAATCCTGATCGCCGGCAAGCCGGTGGAGATCACAAAACCACTGGACGCCGTTCGGGCAGGCGTGGCCCTGGTGCCGGAGAATCGCCAGACAGAAGGTCTGATCCTGATTCAGAGCGTGGAGAACAATGTTGCCCTGCCCAACCTCGACCGCCTGTCACGCGGGGAGTTTGTCCGGCAGCGCCATATGCGCGACGTGGTCCGCGACTATGTGAAGCGCCTGAACATCCGCACGCCCAGCCTGGCCCAACGCGTGATGTTCCTC
>CAZHMJ010000197.1:0-9853 GCA_964533805.1 uncultured Anaerolineae bacterium
GACCGCCCCGCGCACCTTCCAGCGCTTGGCGGTCTTAACTTGACGCATATTGGGCCTCGTATATTTCCCCCACTCCCGCCACAAAAATCCATTCAAAGAAGATTTAAATTGTGGACTTTATTCTAGTAAAGTTGATTATTTTTGTCAAATTTTGATCGATCGGGAACTGCTTCGAATCAGAGCGGTTGAGACAGGGGTCGTGGTTCGGCGATTTCCAGGCCGCGACCGTGGCGACGATGACCCCATGCGCTTGATTTCGGGTGCTCAGTGTGGTTCATCCGTCTACTCCGTGTTCAGGTTTTTCCCCAGGCGGTCCGGCCGGTTTGGAGCCAACCGCCGGTCTGCTTTACAATCACTCTCACAGGGTTCGGCCCGGACGCGCGGGAGGCACGTCCGGCTGTGACCTGGGCGTCGGGAAGGCTTCCGGCGCGCGCAGACGGGGCATGCCTTGTCCTACACGAAAGTGAGGAAACGTATGGCAGGCGACACCATCCTGGCGATCGACTGTGGCACGCAGAGCATCCGCGCCCTGCTCTTCGACGGGCAGGGCAACCTGGTGGACAAGGCTCGCGTGCCGATCAAGCCGTACTATTCCGATCAACCCGGCTGGGCGGAGCAAGACCCGCGCTACTTTTGGGATAAGTTGGGCGAGGCCTGTCGCAAGCTATGGCAGCAGACCAGCATCTCCAAAGAAGCGATCGCGGGCGTCACCCTGACCACCCAACGGGCCACGATGATCAACGTTGACTTGCATGGGGAGCCGCTGCGTCCAGCTATCGTCTGGCTGGATCAGCGTCGCGCCGAAGGCGTGCCGCCCGTGGGCGGGCTGTGGGGCGCCGCTTTCCGGCTGGTGGGGATGTCCGGCACGGTGGCGTACTTCCAGGCCGAGGCCGAGGCCAACTGGTTGCGGGCCAACCAGCCGGACGTGTGGGCCGCGACCCACAAATTCCTGTTCCTGTCCGGCTACCTGACCCACCGTCTGACCGGGCGCTTCGTCGATTCGGTCGGCTGCCAGGTGGGTTACGTGCCGTTCGATTACAAGGGCCTCCACTGGGCCGGGCAGCGCGATTGGAAGTGGCTGGCCGTGCCGATGGACCCCGCCATCCTGCCCGACCTGGTGCGGCCGGCCGGGACGCTGGGCACGATCACCCCCGATGCGGCCGAAGCGACCGGCATTCCCGCCGGGCTGCCCCTGATCGCCGCCGCCGCCGACAAGGCCTGCGAGGTGATCGGCTCCGGTTGTCTGGAACCGCACATTGGCTGCCTGAGCTATGGCACGACCGCCACGATCAACACCACCCACCGCCGCTACATCGAGATCATCCCGCTCATCCCGCCCTATCCGGCGGCCGTGCCGGATGCTTACAGCCTGGAGCTGCAAATCTACCGGGGCTACTGGATGGTAAGCTGGTTCAAGCAGGAGTTCGGCCAGCGCGAGCTGAATCTGGCCCAGGAACGCGGCATCGAGCCGGAGACTCTGTTTGATGAGCTGGTGACGCGGGTCCCGCCCGGCTCGGAGGGGCTGATCCTCCAGCCATACTGGTCGCCGGGGGTCAAGGTGCCGGGGCCGGAGGCGCGCGGCGCGATCATCGGCTTCAGCGACGTGCATACCCGGGCCCACCTCTACCGGGCCATCCTGGAAGGGCTGGCCTACGCCCTGCGTGACGGCAAGGAGCGCACCGAGCGCCGGACGGGCATTCCGATCACCGAGCTGCGCGTCTCCGGCGGCGGGTCGCAGAGCGACGCGGCCATGCAGCTCACCGCCGACATCTTCAACCTGCCGACCGCCCGCCCGCATCTGTACGAGACGTCGGGCCTTGGCGCGGCGATCGACGCCGCGGTCGGGCTGGGATTGCATCCCAATTTCGACAGCGCGATCCGGGCCATGACCCACCTGGGGGACGTCTTCCAGCCCGATCCGGCCCGCCACGCGATCTACGAGGGCCTCTACCAGCGCGTCTACAAGAAGATGTACGCCCGCCTCCAGCCGCTTTACGAGGCGCTTCGGGCGATCGGAAATGGCGGCACGAAAGGATAAAAGCATCTCACCGCGGAGGACGCGGAGCACGCAGAGGTAGAAACGGGGAAAAGCGAGAAAAGCGGTTGGCGTGACTCATAGGTTTTTCTCTTTTCCCCTTGCCTTTCTCTGCGCTCTTTGCGTCCTCTGCGGTAAGATTTGTTTTTTGGCGTCTCACACGGGAGGTCGCGGGAGATGGAGAAGCGCGAGAACCAGATCACGGAGCAGATCATCGGGGCGGCGATTGAGGTTCACCGTGCGCTGGGGCCGGGATTGCTGGAGGCGGCTTACGAGGAATGTCTGGCCTATGAACTTGCGCAGCGCGGCATTGTGTTCGAGCGCCAGAAGCCAATCCCGCTCGTCTACAAGGAAGTTGTTCTGGATTGTGGTTTTCGCCTCGATCTGGTGGTGGACGATCGCGTCATCGTCGAGTTGGAGGCCGTCAGCCAGATTGAGCCGATCCATGAAGCGCAGTTATTGACCTACCTCAAGCTGTCCGGCCTGAAGCTGGGGCTGCTGCTGAATTTCAACGAAATCCAACTGCGCAAAGGCATCAAACGGCTGGCTCTGGGCTTTTAAGGTTCTTCTCGGTTTTCCCCTCGCCTTTCTCCGCGTTCTCCGCGCCCTCCGCGGTGAGATGTTTTTCGATAGCGCCGGAACGCATCCCCGACTACAATGCGGGACATGTCCATCCCACCCCGCAACCTGTATCCCTGCCTCTTTCTGCTGGCGATTGGCCTGCTGATTCTGCTCGCGGGCGGGACGCCAACTCTGGCCCAATCCCCGACGGAGACGCCCCAGCCCTTGCCGCCCGCCCACCTGGGCTACGGGACTCACATCGGCCCGCACCTGCCCGCCCCGCTGGAGACGATCACCGGGCTGGGCATGGACTGGGTCAAGGTCTACGACGCCGGGCAGGTGGACGATTACCCTACGCTGCGCGTCCTGTTCCGGATGGACCTCGACTGGCCGAACGACTGGGCTTACTTCCGCAGCGAGGTCGAGCGCCGCACCCGCGAGCTGGTCCAGCGCGGGGTGGACGCGATCGAGGTCCACAACGAGCCGAACCTCTCCCTGGAATGGCCGCGCGGCCCCAACGCCTGGGAATACGTCCAGATGCTGCGCGTGGCCTACGGGATCATCAAGGCCGTCGATCCGAACGTGATTGTCGTCTCGGCCGGGCTGGCGCCGACCCTGACCACGCCCGACCGGATGGCGATCAACGACCTGGATTTCGCCCGCGAAATGCTGGAAAACGGCGCGGCCGAGTACTTCGACGCCTTCGGGTACCATCCCTACGGCTTCAACCAGCCCCCGGAAGCCGACCCCACCCAGAACGAACTGACCTTCCGCCGCACGGAGCGGGTCCGCGCCCTGCTGGACGAATACGACGCGGCCGACAAGCCGATCTGGCTGACCGAGTTTGGCTGGCTGCGCGACCCGGCCGAGGGCGGCCTGGACTGCACCGGCAGCCCGGCCCTGTCCGGTTTCGAGTGGATGCGCGTCTCCAGCCAGGTGCAGGCCGACTACACCGTGCGCGCCTTCGCCTACGCCGACCAGTACTGGCCGTGGGCCGGGCCGATGTTCCTGTGGAACCTCAACTGGCAGATGTACGACTACGAAATCGAAGCCGCGTGCAGCCACCTGCGCTGGTTCGGCCTGCTGGAACACGACGGCGCGCCGACCGTGACCTACCGGGCGGTGGCCGCCATGCCGCGCCGGGTCAGCGCCTACCTGCCCCAGGTGGAGACGGTGCCGCTCAGCGCGGACGGGCTGCCCCTGCCGCTTGATTCAGCCAGCGTGTGGTCGGTGCCGCTGGCGGCCTTCTGCCCGCGCCAGGTGGCCCTGGGCGAGTTCGAGGTGCGCAACATCGGCTGGCCGGCGGCGGTCATCTTCGACGTCCAGCCGCAGAACTTTCCCATGCAGGGTGCGCCGCAGGTCTTTGTCTCGACCGCCACGGCCCGCTTCGGCGACCGGGTGACGGTCTACGCTGACGTGAGCTACACCGCGCCGGGCGATTACCTGATCGTGGTCAACCTGTCCGGCCTGTTCGGGGAGCGCGTGATCGCCGGCAACGCGCGCCTGCTGCTCCAGGTGGAAAACAGCCCGGTCAACTGCCAGTAATCCCAAAGTGTGCTATAAACAAGGACAGGGGAATGGTTGGGGCGGAATCATCCGAGGGGATTCATCCGGAGGTGGCACGCATGGACATCCAGCACATCGATCATCTCGTCCTGACCGTCGGGGATGTGGAGCGCAGCGTCGCGTTTTACACCCGGGTTTTGGGCATGCAGGCCGTGACTTACGGCGACCGCACCGCCCTGACCTTTGGCTCGCACAAGATCAATCTGCACCCGGCCGGAGGCAGCATCCAGCCCCGCGCCCAGGCCCCGCAGCCCGGCGCGGCCGACTTCTGCCTGCTGACTGGCCAGCCGCTGGCCCAGGTGCTGGATCACCTGCGTGCCTGCGGGGTGGAGGTGGCCGCCGGGCCGGTGCCGCGCATCGGCGCGGCCGGGACGATCGCCTCGGTCTACTTCCATGACCCTGACGGCAACCTGATCGAAGTCGCCAACGTGCTCGACTCGTCCTACGGCGCGCCGCAAGCCATCTAGTGAGTCGTTGCCGGGACGGCAACCTGATCGAAGTCGCCAACGTGCTCGATTCATCCTACGGCGCGCCCCAGGCCATCTGATCTGGGCCAACCCGACAATGCACATGTAGCGGCGGATTGTCTCCGTCGCTACATTGCTTCCGGACGGCGTGTCCTTTCGCCGGATGGCGGTTTTCCCCAGTTAATGCAGCCGGTCGGTCAGATTCGCCAGCGTGCCTTTGATGTAGGCCTTGACCGCTTCTTCGGGATCGTCGATATCGGTCACCACCGGGCGGATGTTGGCCTGTTCCACGGCGTAGTAAGCCCCGCGCCCCATGCCACGCACAATCAGCGCTTCACAATCCGTGATTGCTTCGACCATCCGGGCATGTTTGTTGTCCGACTGCGAGCCAAATCCATGGCCGCGCGGGTCGTGTTCTTCGTCGTGCGAATGCGGCTCGCCGGCGAACTGCTGGTGTCCAAGTTTGTCGCGCAGTTCCTTGCCGGTGATCTGGCCCTCTTCGACCGTCAGGACGAGATAGTGCGCTGCCCGGCCAAAGTGCTGGCTGATGGTCTGCCCATCGTCCGTGATCACTGCGATTTTCATGCCTTGGCTCTTTTCTCCTGAGTATGGCGCTTTGAATACCACCTCGTCTGCACCATCGTTCTCCCATCGAACTCAGGTACATACGGGGTGAGGTCGATCCAGGTTGGCCGCCAGCGCGTCACCCGATGACCGGCGGCGGATTATTCGAATAGCTTGCTGGATTTTACTATTTTAGTGTACGATAGTCAATTATAGTAGTAAATTTTAGGAGGGTATCGACATGCCGCAGCTCGCCAGGGGCGGGAAGTGGGTGTTCGGGTGGGGCGTGGTACGGCCTGACCGGAGCATCCTGATCCCGTCTGAAGCATGGGAAGAATACGCCTTCCAGGTTGGAGAGGAAGCCCTGTTTTTGCGTGGCAGCCGCACCTCAGGCGGGTTTGGCCTTGCGACGCCACGCCTCATCGCCAGCGCGGCGATCGACCTGGGCGGCGAACGGCGGATGTTGGGGCGCGGACACATCGACACGGCCGGGCAGGTGACGCTCCCGGAGGAAATCAGGCTGGCGTCCGGCCAGCGGTTGCTGGTCGTGCGGGGCAGTGGGCTTGCCCTGGGTTTTCTGCAAAAGGGACCTATTGTTGAGGAAGCACGGAACCATCCGGAAATTGAGGTGTTTGGAGCCTGGAATGGCTGAGAACAAATCTCCCGACCTTGGTGCACGTATCCGGTCATTCCGCGAACAGCAAGGGCTGTCCTTGCGCGCCCTGGCGGAGCGCTGTGGATTGTCCATCAATGCCATCAGCCTGATCGAGCGCGGTCAAAACTCGCCGACGGTCGCTTCGCTCCACCTGCTGGCGAATGCTCTCGGTGTGAAGATCACGGATTTCCTCGAGGATTCGCGCCAGCACGCCGTGGTGATGGTCAGGCACGATCAGCGGCTCGCCGCACACGGCACCGGCTTCCTCATGGAGAGCCTGGGGATTGGCCTGCGCCAGCAGCAGTTGGAACCTTTCCTGGTCACCGTTGAGCCGGGGGCAGGCAGTTCCAGCGAGCCGATGGTCCATCTTGGACAGGAGTTCGTTTACTGCCTGACAGGAAGGATTGAGTATCAGGTGGGCAGCCAGAATTACAGTCTGGAGCCGGGGGACAGCCTGCTGTTCGAAGCCGCCCAGCCCCATCGCTTCCGGAATAGCGGCGATTCTCCCGCCCAGCTCTTGTTGATCTTCCAGGCCATCGAGGGGATTCATCTAGCCCGGCAGCGTCATCTGGAAGAGCCGTTTTCGCACCTGCCATCCTGAGTAGAAGCGAGCCTGCTCATGCCAGCCATGCCTCTCGAAGAGATCGACTTGTTGCACAGCCACGTCTGCCAGGCGATAGGCGAACCCAGACGCATTCAAATCCTGTATGCCCTCAGCGAGCAATCCCTGAATGTGACCGATCTGGCTCAGTTTCTCGATATCCCCCAGCCGACAGTCTCCCGGCATCTTTCCGTTTTGCGCCAGCGTTCCTTCGTCATCGCGGAACGGTCTGGCACGTCGGTGATTTACCGCCTGGCCGAGCTTCAAATCATCACCATCCTGGAATCGATGCGTCAGCTCTTGCGGCGAATCCTGGAACGCCAATCCGCCCCCATTCAGGATATTGAGCCGGACTCCGATCGCTAACCACCCGGCGCGATCGCGGGTGCAACGTGTCGCACCCGCGTCAGCTACTCCTGCGCGGTCTCGGCGCGCCGCACGCCGGTCACCAGGATCGCGGTCGCCAGCAGGGCCAGGATCGCCCCGAACAGGAACGGCGCGGCCGGGCCGAACCCCGTCCAGCCGCCCACGCCGCTCCACAGCACCCCGGCGATCAGGCTGGCCGGCAGGGCCATGATCCCCACCGCGGCGTTGTAGACTCCGAAGGCCGTGCCGCGCTGCTCCGCCGGGACGAGGTCGGCCACCAGGGCTTTGGCGCTGCCCTCCACCGTCCCATAGTAGATTCCGTACAGGCCGTACAGCGCCCACATCTGCCAGGCCTCGCCGACCAGAGCAAAGCCCAGGTACAACAGCCCGTAGACCAGCCAGCCCCCCACGATCAGCCGCCGCCGTCCAATCCGGTCGGAGAGCGCCCCGGCCGGGCCGGCGATCAGCGCGTAGACCACGTTGAAGGTCAGCAGCATGCCCAGCACCCCGGCCGTGCTCAGGCCGCGCTCCTGGGCGCGCAGGATCAGGAAGGCGTCGGCGGAATTGCCCAGGGTGAAGACCACGACCGCCAGCAGGAACACATAAAAGCGCCGGTCGAAGCCGCGCAGGCTGAGCCTGGGCGCGGCCCGCCGGGTGGTCACGGGCACGTCGCGCGCGCCGACCGCCAGCACGATCACGGCCAGCACGGCCGGGATGATGCTGATCAGGACCGCGATCTGGAAGGTCTCGCGGGTGAGCGCGACCGACCCGGCCTGGGTGGCGAGCACGATCAGCAGGGCCAGCAGGATGCCGACGGCGGCCCCGGCCGTATCCCCGGCGCGGTGCAGGCCGAAGGCCAGCCCGCGGTGGCGCTCGTCGATGCTGTCCGCGACCAGGGCGTCGCGCGGTGCGGTGCGGATGCCCTTGCCGACCCGGTCGGTCACGCGCACCGCCAGCACGCCCCACCACGAGGTCACGCCGTACAGGAAGGGTTTGACCAGCGCCGAGAGGCCGTACCCGGCCACGGTCAGCCACTTGCGTGCCCGCAGCCGGTCGGAGAACCAGCCGGAGAAAATCTTGAGCAGGCTGGCGGTCGTCTCGGCAATGCCTTCGATCAGGCCGATCAGGGCCGGTTTGATGCCCAGCACGTTCGCCAGAAAAAGCGGCAGCAGGTTGAAGATCATCTCGCTGGAGATATCAGTCATGAAGCTGGTGGCGGTCACGATCCAGACGTTGCGCGGCAGCCGCCGCCACGCCGGGCGATCGGAAGGGATCACGGGTTCGGTCATGTGGTTTGCTCCTGGGACAGCAAGGGATCGAATCGGGATCAGCCCGGCAGGGCGACCCTGAATTCGTCAAGCATACCGCGCCTGCCAGGGATAGGGGTAGCGCGCATCGCCCGCCGCCGGATTACAATGGGGAGGTCTTGATCTCTCGCACGCACAAGGGAGCGCACCCGATGGAGCCTGTATATGCCAGCACGATTCGCCTGGCCGCCGCGATCCGGAATGGCGAGCTTTCCGCCGTCGAGGCGCTGGAAGCGCACCTGGCCCAGATCGCGCGCCATAACCCGGCCCTGAACGCCATTGTCACCCTGGACGCCGAGCGGGCCATGGACCGTGCCCGTTCGGCCGACGCGGCCCTGGCGCGCGGCGAGGTGTGGGGGCCGCTGCACGGCGTGCCATTCACGCTCAAGGACTGTTTCACCACGGCCGGGATGCGCACCACCGCCGGGTATCCGCCGCTGGCCGATTACGTTCCCAGGGAAGACAGCACCGTGGCGGCCCGGCTCCAGGCCGCGGGCGGCATCCTGCTCGGCAAGACCAACGTCTCCGTCCTGCTGTGCGACATCCAATCCACCAACCCGATCTTCGGCCGCACCGACAACCCCTGGAACCCGGCCCGCACGGCGGGCGGCTCCAGCGGCGGGGCGGCGGCCGCCCTGGCGGCGGGCATGATCCCCTTCGAGATCGGCAGCGACGTGGGCGGCTCGATCCGGATTCCCTCCCATTTCTGCGGGACGTTCGGCCTGAAGCTCACCGAGAACCGGGTGCCCGGTAGCGGGCACATCCCCGGCCTGCCGGGCCGGCCGCGCGCCGCCCGGATCATGAACGGGATCGGCCCGATGGCACGCGACGTGGAAGACCTGGCCCTGCTCTACCGGATCATCGCCGGGCCGGACGGGCGCGATACCGAGGCGCCGCCCGTGCCGGTCGAGGACGTGCCCGCGCTGGACCTGAAGGACGTCCGGCTGGCGGTCGCCCCGACCTTTCCCGGCTTCCCGGTCGCGGCGGAAATCCGGGCGGCCGTGGAACGGCTGGCGGACCAGCTCCGCCCGCTGTGCAAGGTCCTGGCGACCCCGCCCCTCCCGGCCCTGGATTACACCCGTTCCTATCTCAGCGAGCCGGACACGATGGCGGCCGACGTCTTCCCGCCGGAGGGCGGCGCGGCGGCGATCCCCCTGGCCCGCTATTTCGAGGCCCTCCAGCGGCGCGACCGGTTCATCGTCGGCTGGGAGCAGTTCTTTACGAAGTGGGACGCGATCCTGTGCCCGGCCTCGATGACGACCGCTTTCCCCCACTGCGCCACGAATACCCCGCTGACCGTCGACGGCCACGAGGTCCCCTACTGGCTGGCCAACGCCCACTGCAAGGTCTTCAACTACACCGGCCAGCCGGCGATCGTGCTGCCCTGCGCGCGTGGCAGCGACGGCCTGCCGATCGGCGTGCAGCTTGCGGGCAGGCGCTGGGGCGAATCGCGCCTGCTGGCGATCGCCAGAGCCATCGCCGCAGTGACCGGCCCCTTCCAGCGCCCGCCGGGATTCTGAGCGCGCCGGGATACGCGTGGGAGGGATTGGCCGTGCGATGTCCACCCCCATCCCAACCTTGTGCCGACACGGCTTTCCCCCTAAATGAGGGAAGGAGACAAACAGGCGCGCGTCCGTGGCGTCGGAATTGATGCAGGTTAACAAATTAATCCGGTCATTGGGCGAGTGCCAATGGAGGCGCGCGCCGGTCCACCGCCGAGGACTCAAGTCC
>CAZHMJ010000198.1:0-8827 GCA_964533805.1 uncultured Anaerolineae bacterium
AGGCTCATCTGCCCGATGCCCTGGCTTTGCTCCTATGACTTTGCTACAGCCCCGACTGCTCTGGTTGATAGAATTTACATTCCATTTTGGACGGGGTATCCTAAAAGGGCTTGGCGTGGCCTCCAGATGCCGGTTTGTGTTCTTGAAGGGATGCCCTTATGGCGCAACGTCCATCCTCACCTCAGGGCCAGGGCAGGTCCAATACTGGGCTTTTGCTTCTGGCACTGTTGTTTGTGGTTGTGTGTGTGGTCGTCATCTGGTTGCTTGCCAACCGGAACGCGCCGCTCCTACCCCAGGCGACCCCGACAGTTGTTTCCGAGCCGCCTCTCGAAACGGTGTCGGCAACTCCCCGGACAGGGGCTACGTCACAGGCCACCGATGTTTTGCTGACGGCGACCCCGCTGCAAGAAACCCTTCCTTCGCCGGAGACAGAAGTTCCTCTGGCGCCGTCCGCGTCGGCCACGGAGCCTGCTTTGCCGGAAACCGCCACATTCACGCTGTCACCCATGCCTTCACCAACAGATACATCGATCCCACCCACAGCCACTGAGCGACCAAGCGAGATCGCGCTGGCGGTGACGGATACCCCGGTGCCTCCCACTGCGACACCTTCACCCACAATGACCGAAGCGCCAGATACGCCAATTCCACGTCCGACTGAGACGGAGGTGCCGCCCACCGCGCGGCCTCGTGCTACCGCAACCCAGGAGTCTGTGACCCCGACGCCGAATCCAACGGTGACCGCTTTGCCACCCACGTTCACGCCGCAGCCTACTCGGACCGTGCATCCGATGGTGACCGCCACGTCTGAACCCAGCCACACGCCTTTGCCGACAGATACAGCGACGCCGCGGCCTACGAATACGAACACGCCCAGCCCGATGCCATCCTCAACGCCCTCCAACACGCCAACGCCGACATTGACCCATACGCCGACGGCCACGGCGACTCCAACAGCCACCTGGACGCCAACGGCGACGTTCACCCCAACTCTCACGCCGACTCCGAGTAATACGCCAACGCCGACCGGCCCGGCGGCGATTCCCCAACCTGGTCGTCCCTATGTGGTCGTGCTTGGCGATACTCTGTGGGATATTTCGTATGCAGCCTATGGCAAGGGTGTGAACTGGATCGAAATCTGGCATTCCAACGAGGACATCATCCTGAATCCTCGGTACATCTACCCTAACCAGGTGTTTTTCATACCCATCATGAACTGATACGATGGAGGGTTGGGCGCAAGCTGAGGCTTGGCTGCCTGTCAACCATGATTCGTGTATGTTTAGAACGTCTGAGCGGGACTGTCGGCAGAAAGATGGGCCTTCATGAGACAGCAGGACGTGAGTACGCGGATTTTTCTTCACGGTCCAGCCGGTTCAGGGAAGACAACCTGGGCGGTTCAACACGTGCTGGGCCTGCTTGAAGCGGGTATTCCAGCCGAACGTATTCTTGTCCTGGTGCCCCAACGCACGCTGGGGCAACCCTATAGCCTGGCGATAAAGGCGAATGAAGCTGCTATTCCTGGCAATGTCACCATGGTGACATTGAGCGGTTTGGCGCGCCGGAATCTTGAACGTTTCTGGCCGCTGGTGGCGGAGCCGGCCGATTTTGAACCGGCCTCCGAACCGGTGTTCCTGACCATCGAGACAGCGCAATATTACATGATGCGTTTCGTTCGAGCGGCTGTCCGGGAGGGGGTGTTTGACTCGATCAGCCTGTCCCCGCCCCGTATCGCTGCCCAATTATTGGACAATATGGCCAAGGCGGCGATTGCCGGTTTCCCGTTTGAAGAGGTGGTGAACCGCCTGGTCACTGCCTGGGCCGATAGAGGGACTTCTCGCGCGCAGGTCTATCGAATCAGCCACCAAATCAGCCTGGACTACCGGGCGTATTGCCTGAAAAACAACCTCCTTGACTATGCCGTCCAACTTGAGGTCTTTGCTCGCCATCTGCTCCCTCATCCGGTCTTTCAGCGTTATTTCCGGCGTACATTCACCCATCTCGTAGCTGATAACGTTGAGGAAGCCGGGCCAATGGTTCATGATTTTGTGCGGGTATTCTGGGATCACTGGCAGAGCGCGCTTCTGGTTTACGACGATGATGCCGGGTTCCGTACATTCCTGGGGGCCGACCCTGGCAGTGCCGCCGCCCTCCGCGATCTGTGCAGTGAGGTGATTCGACTCGACGCTCCGGTCGTGCAATCGCCTTCGGTGCTGACCCTGGAGTACGAAGTCCAGCGCGTGCTGAATCCTGGCGATTGGCCTGCATCCTCATTCCAGGTCAATCCGCTTGAGGCATTGAGCTTTGATTATCATATCTATTATCCACAGATGTTGGATTGGGTCGCGGATCGAATCGTTGCCCTGGTGGCGGAAGGAACACCACCCGGCCAGATTGTGGTGCTTGCCCCGTTCCTGAACGACTCGCTTCGCTTCTCGCTTCAGAACCGTCTGGAGCGAGCAGGTATTCCATCTCGCTCGCATCGACCGTCGCGCGCCCTGCGTGACGAGCCTGCCGCGCGCGTGCTGCTCACGCTACTGTCGCTGGCCCATCCGCAGTGGGATTTTGTTCCCCCGCCTCGCTCCGACGTCGCGGATATGCTGGCTCTCGTGATCGATGGCCTGGACCCGGTTCGCGCGCGGTTGCTGGCGGATATCGTCTATCGGCCGCAGACTGGCGGAGAGCTGGCCTCATTCGATCAAATCCAGGCCGCAGTCCGGGAACGTATCACGTATACGGCTGGGGAACGGTACGAGCGGCTACGAGTCTGGCTGCTGCGTGCGATGGACGCGGCCCGTGAACAGCCGGTACCGGTGGACTACTTCTTGCAGCGATTGTTCGGGGAAGTCCTGTCTCAGCCAGGCTTTGGTTTTCACACGAACCTGGATGCGGGACGAACCGCTGCGCAGATGATCGAGTCGGCACGTAAGTTTCGCCAGGTACTTTATCCGTTTGCCCAAACTCCGGATTGGGACGCGGCCGGCAAAGAGTATCTTCAACTCGTGAATGAAGGCGTTCTCGCGGCGCTCTATACCACGAGCTGGGAAGATGACGAACAGAATGCAGTTTTTCTGGCGCCGGCTTTCACCTACTTGATGCGTAATCGTCCGACCGATTACCAGTTCTGGCTGGATGTGGGGAGTGCGAGCTGGTGGGAGCGCCTCGATCAACCCCTGACTCACCCCTATGTGTTGATGCGCGACTACCCGCCCGACCGTCCCTGGACGGATGAGGATGAGGTGAAAACGCAGCGAGAGATGCTGCGCCATGTGGTGATCGGCTTGCTACGCCGCTGCCGGAAAGGGGTGTTTCTCGGCATGGCCGATCTGAACGAGCAGGGCTACGAGCAGCGTGGTCCGATGCTTTTCCTGTTCCAGCAGATCTTGCAGCGTTATGGTTTGGGGGATACCGATGCAGTCTGAAGTGCGTTTTCGCCCTGAACAGGAAGCCATCGTCGAGGGTTATGAAGGTGGTTTGCTGGGCATATCCGCCGTACCGGGGAGCGGCAAAACATTCACCCTGGCTCACCTTGCCGCCCGTCTGGTTGAGGATCTGACGGCACGCGGCCTGTCCGCTGGTGTGGAGCGTCGCGAAGTCCTCATCGTCACCTTCACCAATACCGCCGTCAATAGTTTCCGTAGCAAGATCGCGGCGATTCTGCGCCAGGAGCGTGGGCTACTCCCCTATGTGGGGTATCAAGTCAGAACGCTGCACAGCCTTGCACGCGATATCGTGGCCGAACGGCCTGCTTTGGCAGGCTTGGCAGAGGATTTCCGCATCCTCGACGAAAAGGAGGCCACCCGCATTATCGAGGATATCGTGCGCGGTCACCAAAACGCCTTTGAGGCAGTCGTCGCAGACTATCTGTCGGACGAGGTCTCGCGAACAGCCGGGCAGGTCCAGCGGGTCAGGCAACATGAGCTTCCCCGATTGGCTTCGGACCTGAGCCTGCAATTCATCAAGAATGCCAAGAACAACGAATACGAGCCTGCCAGCCTGCGGGCAGCATTGGAATCCTATCGGGGCGATCTGCCTCTGGTCCGGTTTGGTCTGGGTGTGTATGAGGATTACCAGCGTAGCTTGAGCTACCGGGGCGCGGTGGATTTCGACGATCTGGTACGCCTGGCTCTCACCGTTTTGGAGACCGACCCTTTGTTCTGCCAGCGTCTCCAGGAACGCTGGGTTTACATCCTGGAGGATGAAGCCCAGGACAGCAGCCGCTTGCAGGAAAAGATGCTGTCGCGGCTCAGTCATGGACGCAACTGGGTGCGTGTAGGAGACCCCAACCAGGCGATCAACACCACGTTTACCACGGCCGATCCGCGTTTCCTGACTCGTTTTCTTGATCGGCGTGAGGTTCAGGTACGCCCTCTGTTTACATCCGGACGTTCGGCCTTGCCGATCATCGATTTGGCCAACATGCTTGTAGATTGGACGGTGAAAAGCCACCCTGAGCGCAAACTGCGTGAGGCGTTTGTTCCTCAGCAGATTCGCCCGACGGCGAAGGGCGATCCGCAGCCAAATCCCCCTCAGGATCGCGTTCCGGTCTATATCTATTACAACCCCAACGAGAATGTCTCGCCGGAAGCCGAGATCGATCTGGTGGCCAATAATGTCCAACAAGTCGTCGAGCAGAATCCAGACTATACGGTCGCTGTCCTGGTGCCAGAAAACAGCCGGGGTTACAAGCTGGCAGAAGCGCTCAAGCGGCGCGGAGTCGACTTCGAGGAATTGTTGCGCAGCACGAGCGCGACGCGCCAGGCGGCCACCCTTCTACGCGTTGCCTTGGCCTATCTCAGTAATCCATTGAATACAGGGGCCCTGGTGGCGGTTTACCGTGAGGTCTGGGCGGAAACGCGCGAGGCGTTATTCGAGCCAGAAGACCTCCGGCGTGAAACCGTGCAGCGCATTCTGGCGGGCTGTCGGCGGGTGGAGGAGTACCTGTGGCCGGTGGCAGGGATGGACTGGCTCGACTCGGTGGATTTGCTGCATAACCAGCCTGAACTGCGCGCTGAGCTTGAAGCCTTTCGGAGAATGCTCCAGTTGTGGCTTCGGGCACTAGTCTTGCCGATCGACCAGTTGGTGCTGACCGTCAGTCAGGACCTTTTCGGGCAGGCACAGGATATCGCGTTGGGGTACAAAATCGGTGGTGTGCTCCGAAGTCTGGCCTTGAGCAATGCTTCTTTGCGCCTGCCGGAATTTGTGCAGGAGTTGAAGGAGATCAGCGAGAATCAGCGGAAGTTCATCGGCTTCGATGATACCGAGCATGGCTATCAGCCTGTGCCGGGCCGGGTCACGGTCGCGACCATGCATGCCGCAAAAGGACTGGAGTGGGATCGCGTCTATCTGCTTGGCGTGAGTAACTATGGATTCCCCTCGGCCCAAGAGTACGACAACTATCTCGCCGAGCGGTGGTTTGTCCGCGATGGATTGAATCTCGACGCGGAGTCTCAAGCTCAGCTGGACGCGTTGGCGCGCGGCCGGGTGTATGAGCCGGGCCGGGCCAGCGAGCAGGCTCGTTATGACTATGCTGCCGAACGGCTCCGGCTGCTGTATGTTGGCATCACGCGTGCCCGGCGCAGCTTGGTCATCACCTGGAACATGGGCCGCTATTGGGATAAAGGTGCGGCCTATATCAATCGGCCGGCTTTGCCACTGGTGGCGATGGCCGAATTTGTGCGTCACAAGACTTCAGGTTGAGCCGAAAGGACAGCCATATGCTGCGTCCGGGTTTTGAGTTCAACCAGGCCAGTCTTCAGGATTACGAAGACTGTGCCCGTCGCTTTCAGCTTCGTTATATTGACCGCCAACCATGGCCAGCGGTCGAGATTGAGCCTGCCTTGCAGCATGAAGAGGACACGCTGCTGGGACAGCGCTTCCATCGTGTTCTGGAGCGTCATTTCCTTGGCGTCCCGGATAAAATCATTGAGGCCGGACTGGACAGCGATGCACTCCGCCGCTGGTGGCGCGCTTTCCAGATGGAACCTCCACTCAATCTGCCGAAGGAAGTGCTCTTGCCGGAGCAGCGGCTGGCGATTTCGGTCGGCGAGACGCGTCTGCTTGCCGTGATTGACTTACTGGCTATTGACCCTGGACGCCGGATCGTCATCGTCGATTGGAAAACAGGCCGTTACCGCCCTCCTCGCGAAGTGATGGAAAAGCGTTTGCAGACGCGAGTGTATCCCTATGTGGTGGTAGAAGCGGCCGCGCACTTTTGGGGTGGGCCAGTCGACCCGGCACGAGTATCGATGATCTACTGGTTTGCCGATGATCCGGCTCAGCCACATGCCTTTCTTTACGATCGCCGTCAGCATGAGGAAACGGCGGCCTATCTCCACGAGCGAGTTCGGACAATTCTGAATGGTTCACGAGACGAAATCTGGCCGCTGACATCGGATGAGCGATTGTGCGGGTACTGTATCTATCGTTCGCTGTGCGGGCGGGGTGTCAGCGCGGAATTGGCGGAACCGATACTCCAGGTGGACACGGGCGATATTGATGTTGGCAGCCTTTGGGATACGGCGACGGAGTTGGAATACTAACAGGATGTGCAATGATGCACAGGTCTGAAGCGCGGGAGTGGCGAATCTTATCATCAGGACCGGAGGCTGAACAGCTTGCGGCCGCGATTGGTGACCATCCGCTGATCGCCCAGGTTCTGGCCCAGCGCGGTTTCACGGATGCCGCGTCTGCGTTGGCTTTCATCGACCCGGATCGCTATCGCCCTGCCCCGCCAGAAGCGCTACCCGATCTTGAACGTGCCGTCGAGATCCTTCAGACCGCTATCGAACAAAAACGCAAGGTCCTCATCTGGGGCGACTTCGATGTGGACGGCCAAACAGCCACCGCGCTGCTCAAGGATGGCCTTGCTCGCCTGGGCCTTGAGCCGGCGTTCTACGTGCCCCACCGGCTTCGTGAGTCTCATGGCATTCTGGTGGAAAGCTTGTCTGCCCAGATTCAGGCGGTGCGGCCCGATATCCTGCTGACCTGTGATACCGGGATTGCGGCCCATGAGGCGGTCGACTACGCGCGTGCAGAAAACCTGACGGTCATCATCACCGATCACCATGATTTGGCGGAAACACTTCCTTTGGCGCATGCGGTGATTAATCCTAAGCGTTTGCCGCCTGACCATCCATTGCGTTCGCTGCCGGGTGTAGGCGTTGCCTACAAATTGATGCAGGCCCTCTACAGCCGCCGTGCTCGGACGGCTGAGCTTGAGGAATTCCTCGATCTGGTTGCGCTTGGCATTGTGGCTGATGTCGCGGAACTAAGGGGGGATACCCGCTATCTTCTCCAGGTGGGCATGCAGTACCTGCGCAAGACCCGCAGGCTTGGACTTCGGATGTTGTTTGAGGTTGCGGGGATTCTGCCTGAACATGTCACTGCCGAGGACATTGGATTCCAGCTTGGCCCGCGCTTGAATGCCTTGGGTAGACTAGGGGATGCGACACAGGCCGTTGACTTGCTGACAACGGATGACCCTATTCAGGCGCGTGTGACCGCGACCACGCTTGATGCGCTGAACAAAAAACGCCAGGTAATGCAGCGTGATCTTCTGGCGGGCGCTCAGGAAATGATTGCCAGGAATCCTGAGTTGTTGGATCACACCGCGTTGGTGCTCAGTCAGCGGGATTGGCATCCGGGGTTATTGGGGATTGTGGCTGGTCAGTTGGCTGAGCGTTACCTGCGTCCCTGCGTGTTGCTGTCCGAGTCAGCGGAAAATGCAGTTGCGCGTGGCTCTGCTCGCTCATCTCCTGGGTATGACATTGGGGCTGCATTTGGTCAGGTTGCCGATTTGTTGATCACTTTTGGCGGACACCCTGGCGCGGCTGGACTATCTTTGAAGACTGAGGATATTGCTCGCTTCCGGCGGCGGTTGTCCCAGGTGCTTGAGACGCAATACCGGCCGGTAGCGGTTCCGGTGCTGGATGTATCGGCTGTCGTCGATCTGGCCGAGATTAACGATGGTTTGGGACATGCGCTGGATAGGCTTGCTCCATTTGGTGAGGGGAATCCGCTCGTCGTGCTGGCGGTTGAGAATGTCGAAATCGCGAGTCAACGTATGTTGGGCCGCGAAGGGTTGCACCGCAAGCTGGTCATTCGGAACGCGGAACAGGTTGAGCGCGAAGTGTTATGGTGGAACGGTGTCGAACATGCGCTACCAGCGGGTCTGGTTGACCTTGCGTTTACGGTAGGTTGGAACACCTATCAAGGTCGGCGCAATCTCGCTCTGACACTGGTCGATCTCCGATCCTGTTCTATGGAAGAGTTGCCTGTCTCGGTTCCGCGGATTGAGTGGATTGACTGGCGTGGCAAGTCCGTTGAAGAGGCAGTTGCCGCTTATGTGGCTGCGGAGCCTGAGGGTTTGATCTGGGCGGAGGCGGTAGCCGTGGACGGGCCTCGGGTGAGCCGCCGAGTGGATCTGCATCAGGCGCCAGCGCTTCTTGTGTTTTCCGTACCGCCTTCCTCTGCTGTCCTGGTTCAAGTTGTGGAGCGTGTGGAGCCGGTTCGCCTCTATTTCTTGGGCGTGCCTTCTCCTGATCGGAATGTGGCTGAGTTTGTTCGTCGCTTGGCGGCTCTTTGTAAATACACGCTGAGTCACCGAGCCGGGGAGACCGAGTACGAGTTGTTGGCTTCTGCGGCTGGGCAGACGATCGAGGTTGTCTGTTGGGGACTTCGTTTGCTGGAGGTGGGTGGACAAATAGTTGTGCAGGAACGGAATGATCACGTGATTCTCGCTCCCGGTGATGGATTTGGGAAGCCAGAGTTGGTCGAAGACGTTCAAGCTGCGCTTCGAGTTTGCTTCGCGGAGGTGAGCGCGTTC
>CAZHMJ010000198.1:8837-9833 GCA_964533805.1 uncultured Anaerolineae bacterium
GGAAAGCCTGTTAGGTTGATATGGACGGCTATTTGGTTCCGGCTGGGACGGCGCGGGTTGAGAATGTGGTGGTCAACTCGCGTTTTATTGCTACGGTTGGGAACGCCGCAACAGTGGATGAGGCACGAGCTTTTGTTGATGCTATTCGGGCTGAGATGCCGGATGCTACTCATCACGTGTATGCTTTTAAGGTCGGATTTGGCAGTAGTGTGATCGAGGGTATGAGTGATGATGGCGAGCCGTCGGGGACGGCTGGTCCGCCGGTACTGACTGTGGTAAGAGGCTCGGGGATTGGCGATGTTGTGGTGGTGGTGACTCGCTATTTTGGCGGGACGAAACTGGGTACGGGTGGTCTTGTTCGGGCTTATAGTGGTGCGGCGCGGGACGTGCTGGCTGCGCTAACGACGGTGCTAAAGGTGTCGCGTGTGGTGGTTGGTGTGGAGTTCGATTATTCCTTTTTTGAGCAGGTAAAGCGGCTGTTGCCTGATTATGATGCTGAGATTGTGGACCAAGACTTTTCTAATCGTGTGGTGATATTTGTGCGGCTTCCTGAGGCTGTGGTGGATGGTTTGAAGGATGCGCTTTTTGGTTTGATGGCTGGGCGTGTTGTTTTTTCTTTGTTTGGGGATGTGTAGTTATGTTGCTATTTGACTACACGAAGTTTATCCTTGAATCCTCAAACTAAGCAACGCCACCTCAGTGCGGACAAACTCAGCCGATACCCAGCCTGAGCCGCTGCCATCCGCCAGGCGCACCAGCAACCAGTCTGCGTCTTCGTTCCTTCCCACCAGCGCCAGGGCTGTGCCTGGCTCCAAAATCCGCAGGATTTCGCCATTCACTGGCGTCTGGCGAAGATTGACCCGCGCCTCTGCGACGACCGCATCTGGGACTGGCTCACTCTCAAATGGTGTCACAGCGGGCATGCGTCCAACCGCTTCGTCAGATACCGCCGTCCCGGCTGCGGTATCTTCGATGAAGCTTACCTTCACCAAGCTG
>CAZHMJ010000199.1:0-9830 GCA_964533805.1 uncultured Anaerolineae bacterium
CTTGTACCCCCCCGCCGCGTGTGTTAAAGTGGGGGGTGCAGCCTCTCCTGGCTGGCAGTCGGGGTGGGATAGGATGTCCCTCCCCGGCGGGGGACAGCCCCGTCCCTCGAAAAGCGCTGCTCGCCAGCCGGCCCACCCATCCGACTTGTCGCGCAGGATAGCATGATCATGCCCGCCTGGAAAGCCTACCACATCCCTTCGACCGTCGCTGAAGCCCTGGCCCTGCTGGCCTCGTATGAGGGGCAGGCCCAGATCATCGGCGGCGGCACCGACCTGCTGATCGACCTCCGGCACGGCGGCGAGCAAGCGCCGCGCGCCGCCCTGGTGGACGTGACCCGCATCCCGGCCCTGGGCGAAATCCGCGCCGAAGGGGACTCGGTGATCGTCGGCGCGGCGGTGACGCACACCGCCATCACCCAATCGGCCCTGCTGGAAGCGCGCGCCACCTGCCTGGTGGAAAGCTGCGGCGTGGTCGGTGGGCCGCAGGTGCGCAACGTCGGCACGCTGGGCGGTAACGTGGCCCACGCCCTGCCCGCCGGGGATGGCACGACCTCGCTGGTCGCGCTCGACGCCGAGGCCGAGGTCGCCTGGGGCGATGGGCGGCGCGAATGGCTGCCGATCCTGAAACTGTTCCGGGGGCCGGGTCTCTCCGCCCTGGACAGCCACCGCGACGTGCTGGTGCGCTTCCGGTTCAGGCTGGCGGGGGCGGGCGAAGGCTCGGCCTTCCGGCGCGTGATGCGTCCCCAGGGCGTGGCCCTGCCGGTGCTGGGCTGCGCGATCTGGGTGCGGCTGGACGAAGCCCGCGCGACCTACGCCGACGCCCGAATCTGCATCGGCCCGGTGGAGCGCACGCCCGCCCTGGCGAGCGCCGTGCAGGAGGCCCTGCGCGGCCAGCCGGTCGGCCCGGAGGCTCTGGAAGCGGCGGTCGCCGCCGCGCACGCTTCGCTCCACCCGCGCACCAGCAAATACCGCGCCACCGCCGAATACCGCCAGCACATGGTGGAAACGCTGCTGCGCGGCGCGCTGCCGCTGGCGACTCGCCGCGCCCGGACCGGCCAGGCGGTCGCCGAAGGGCTGGGCCTGGCCTGACCTAGAGGGACATAACCTGACCCGGCGGCGCGATTTGATGTACACTGAAAAACGGAGGCAAGTGGCCGGAGGCAAGAGTCAAGAAAAAGCGCCGAAGCGTCAAAGCGCACAGCGGATAGTCCGCCGAGGACATCCATGACTGAACAACCCGCCGCCTGTTTTGCCTTTACTGACAACTGATAACTGTCTACTGATCACTGTCTTTCCCAGGAGAACAACCCGTCCATGGCTCAGGATGATCTCCAGCGTCTACAACAATTGATCGGCGAAGGCCGTTTCGACGAGGCCCGCGCGCTCGTGCAGTCCATCGACCGGCCAGAAGCCGCCCAGCTCCTGACTCTGATCGACCAGATGGAGCAGACGGCCCAGCAGGCCGCGGCCTCGGCGGCTGCCGGGACCACTCCACTGGTCGCGCTTCCGTCCGAGGAAGGCGACCTGCTCTCTCGGCTGGAGCAGGAAGTCGCGGCCGAGCCGGCCCAGGCCCCGCCGCAGGTCGCTCTACCCCAGGCGTCAAGCAAGCCCCCGGCGGGCGGAAAGCCGCCGTCGGGCCGCAAGCCGCCCCGCACCGAGGGCGGCCAGCGCATCCACGACGAGGGCACGTACCAGATGTTGTGGGACTGCCAGTACTGCGACACCAAGAAGCTGCTGGGCACCACGCACCGCTTCTGCCCCAACTGCGGCGCGGCCCAGAATCCCGCTGCGCGCTACTTCCCGGCGGAAGGCGAATACGTCGCCGTCGAGGATCACGAGTATGTCGGGGCGGACAAGACCTGCGCAAGTTGCAACGGCCTCAACAGTGCCGCCGCCGAGTTCTGCACCACGTGCGGCGCGCCACTGAGCGAGGCCGCCCAGGCCCAGACCCTCGGCACGCAGATCCGCCAGGAAGGCGAGCAGTTCGCCTCCAGCGGCTCGCGAGATATTGTCCAGGAGCGCTTCGATTCCGAGATGGAGCGGGTGGGGGTCAAGCCCAAGGCCGAGGCCGGCCAGGGCGGCATGCCACGCTGGCTGATCATCGTGATCATCCTGGGCGTGCTGCTGTGCATCGGCGCGATCGTCAGCCTGTTCTGGACCAAGGAAGCCCCGGCCACGGTGGTCGGCCACTCCTGGCAGCGCGAGGTCATGATCGAACAGTACGGGCCGCAGCCGGCCAGCGCCTGGTGCGACAGCGTGCCGCTGGGGGCGTATAACATGAGCCAGCGGCGCGAAGTGCGGGATTACCGCCAGGTCCCCGATGGCGAGGAGTGCGAGACGCAGCGCATCGACCAGGGGGATGGCACCTTCCGCCAGGAGCGGGTGTGCCATACCGTTTACCGCGACGAGCCAATCTACGACGACAAGTGTTATTTCACGATCAACACCTGGAGCGCGACGGGCAGCGTGCCCGCTTCCGGCGACAGCCTGAAGGAGGCGCCCTACTGGCCGCAGGTCAACCTGGCCTGCGAGGGCCAGGCCCGCATCGGCTGCGAGCGGATCGGCAGCCGCAGCGAGCAATATCTGGTCCACCTGCGGACCAGTGACGGCAAGGATTTCCAGTGCAGCCTGTCCCAGGCCAACTGGCAGGCCATGTCGCTCGAATCGGGCTGGAACGTCCAGGTGGGGGTGGTCGACGGCAGCCCGCGCTGCGACACGCTCCAGCCGGCAGGATAGCCGCCTGAGCCGTCAGCCCGGGCCCAGACGGCGGTGAGGGGTCAGACGGATGGACAAGTCGACCTTTCCGGACCTGGTCGGGCAGCGTTACGTCTGTCTGATCACGTTCCGCCACGATGGCAGCCCGGCCCGCAAGCCGGTCTGGTTCGCCGAGGTGGGCGGGCGGCTGTACGTCCGCGCGGCGAGCACCTCGGACATCGTACGCCACATCCGCCGCAACCCGGCCGTCCAGGTCGCCGCGTGCACGGTGCATGGGGATGTGTGCGGCCCGGTCGGCGAGGGTCTGGCCCGGCTGGTGGACGACGGCGAGGCGGTGATCGCGGCGGCCGACGCCGCGCTGGCGGCCAGGTACGGCGCGGCCCAGCAGGAAAAGACCGCCGGGTGGTTGGCCCAGGGCATCCCCTCGGCGCTGTTGGAGATCGCGCCGGTCACCCCAGAGACCGGCCCTGGCTGAGATGACCGGCCAGATAGTGAAAGTGTCAGGTGGACATGCCTTCTGATTCCAAAGTCTCATTTCCCAACCTTGCCGGACACCAGTTCATGAACCTGACCACCTTCCGCAAGAGCGGAGTCGGGGTGGCGACCCCGGTCTGGTTCGTGGATGTGGGCGACCGGGTGATCTTCACCACCGAGCCGAAAGCGGGCAAGGCCAAGCGCCTGCGCAACAACGGCCGGGTCACGGTCGCGCCCTGCAAGTTCAACGGCGTGCTGCTCGGGCCCACCGTCGAAGGCCAGGCCCGCTTCCTGGCCGAATCCGAATTCGAGGCCGCCAAACAGGCTTTCCAGCGCAAGTACGGCCTGCAATACCGCTTCTTCAACCTGCTGGAGCGCCTGCGCGGCAGGAAGGGAGCGGGCCGCATCTTCATCGAGATCAAGCCCGCCGGGTGAGCAGCGGCAAGCGTCCAGGCGGCGAAGCGGCAAGCGAAGAACGGAGGCAAGAGAGGGGAGTCTGCCAGTGTCTACCCGTACGCTCTCTGCCTGTACCTTAAACTAACGACTGTGAGTTGCTTATGTCCGAGTCACCAACCCTGAGCTTCAAACCCGTCACCGCCACCGAGTGGGACGACTTGCAAGCCCTGTTCGAGGATCTGGGTTCGCTCAAGGGCTGCTGGTGCATGTGGTGGCGGCAAACGCGAGCGGAGACCCAGCGCCAGTTCGGCGAAGGCAACCGCCAGGCCATGCGGCGGATCATCGAGGCGGGGGAAGTGCCCGGCATCCTGGCCTACGACGGCGACCGCCCGGTCGGCTGGTGCTCGATCGGGCCGCGCGAGTCCTTCCCGGTGCTGGATCGCTCCCCGGTGGCCAAGCGGGTGGATGACCGCCCGGTCTGGTCGATCGTGTGCTTCATGGTCGCCAAAGCCTACCGGGGCCAGGGCATGATGGAGACGCTGATCCGGGCCGCGGTCGACTATGCCCGCGCCCAGGGGGCGCGGATCGTCGAAGCCTACCCGATCCTGCCGGAGGAGAGCAACGACCCGCGCTGGCTGGTTTTCAGCGGGGTGCGCTCGGCCTTCGAGCGGGCCGGGTTCGTGGAGGTCGCCCGCCGCTCCAAGATGCGCTGCATCATGCGCCTGGAACTGGACGCGGCGGAGTAACCCGCCGAACGGCTGGCCGACAATCCGGGTTGGGCGACAATCATTCGCAGCTATTGATCAGGCAGGCCAGGGCGTGACCCGGCGTTTTCCATGCGGCCGGAGGGCCTGGGAGGTATCAGGGATGTCGAGCATCTTCATCAGCTACAGCCGTCACGACGAAGCCTTCGTCCACCACCTCGTGCAAGACCTGACTCACGCCAGGGTCGATACCTGGTTCGACCGGCAAGACATCCCCGGCGGATCGGACTGGCAGGCCGAGATCGACCAGGCGTTGGAGCGGTGCGATCTACTGCTGGTGGTCATCTCCCCGGCGGCCATGATCTCCAAGCACGTGGAGCACGAAGTCGAGCATTTCACCACGCACGGCAAGGCCATCGTCCCGGTGCTGTGGAAGACGGCCGAGGTCGGCCGGGAGCTTTCCCGGCGGCAGTACATCAACTTCGAGGATCAACACCACGAGGTCGCAATCAAGCAGCTCTACGTCGCGCTCAAGCACCACGGCGTGGCCGTCGCCCAGGAGGTGCTGGGCGACGAAGTGATCCTGCCCGACCAGCCGCCCCTACCCCTCAAGCTGGAAGACATGCTGGCGGGCGCCAAAGCCGAAATCTGGCTGAGCGGCATCGCGCTGGACAAGGTGGTCAACCGCCACCTGGACGTGCTCACCGACCGGCTGGCAGCCGGGGTGCGGATGCGCGTGATGGCGGTCAGCCTGGACCGCCAGATCGTCCGCGACACGGCCAAGTGGGTGGGCTGCGACCAACTCGACCTGGTGTTCCGGCTGCTGGAGGGGATGCTGGCCTTGCAGCGCATCTGCCAGTCGGCCGTCGATGACGGTAAGATCGCGATCAGGACCCTGCCCTTCCGGCCGCTGTTCGGGTACGTGGTGATCGACCCGGAAGCGCCCGACAGCACCATGACCGCCGCGCCGTACCTCTACCAGATCGACCAGGCGAAACTCAAGCAGCCGCACCTGTACGAGCTGCCGCCGATGTTCTACCTGGCCAGAGACTCCACGCGCCGGGCCGAGCGCGACTGGTACGGGCGCTTCCACACCGATTTCGACCAGCTCTGGCAGGCGGGCAAGCCCTGGACGCTGGTCGAAAAGTGCGCCACCGCGCTCACCGCCGCATCGCAGCCAACGATCGAAACCATTGAGCGGGAGAAGCCCCATGACCCACCTCCACCTGACCGTTAACGGCACCGCCCACACCCTGGACGTGCCCGAATCGCGCACGCTGGCCCAGGTCTTGCGCGATGACCTGGGCCTGACCGGGACCAAGATCGGCTGCGAGGAGGCCGAGTGCGGCATCTGCACCGTCCACGTGGACGGCCTGCCGGTCAACTCGTGCATCTACCCGGCCTTCAAGGCCCAGGGGCGGAGCGTGGTCACGGTCGAAGGGCTGGCCGAGGGCGGCCGCCTGCACCCAATCCAGCAGGCGTTCCTCGATCATGGCGCGGTGCAGTGTGGATTCTGCACGCCCGGCCTGTTGATGACTTCCGCCGCCCTGCTGGCCCACAACACCGATCCCTCCGACCACGACATCCAGGTCGCCCTCAAGGACACCTACTGCCGCTGCACGGGCTATGCCAGCGTCAAGCGCGCCATCCAGTCGGCCGGGCGGGTGATGCGCGGGCTGGAGCCGCTGCCCCCGGCCGAGCCGGCGATCGACGAGCCGCTGCATCACATCAGCGTCAGCGAGCCGGTGCCGGACGTGGCCGACCGGGTGACCGGCAAGGCCAAATATGCCGACGACTTCAGCTTCCCCGGCATGCTGCACGGCGCGACCCTGCGCGCGGCTTACCCCCACGCCCGCATCCTGAGCATCGACACCGGGCGGGCGCAAGCCCTGCCCGGCGTGCGGGCCGTCCTGACCGCCGCCGACGTGCCCGGCGAGAACATCCACGGGCTGGTCTACCTGGACTGGCCGGTCCTATGCGCGGTGGGCGACAAGGTGCGCTACATGGGTGACGCCGTGGCGATCGTCGCGGCGGACACCCTCGACATCGCCCGCGAGGCGCTGGGATTGATCGCGGTCGAATACGCGCCGCTGCCGGTCGTGAGCGACCCGGTCAGCGCTCACCGGCCGGACGCGCCGCGCGTCCACGACGGGCACGAGCACGGCAACCTGCTCAAGCACATCAAGGTCCGTCACGGCGACATCGACCAGGGCTTCGTCGAGGCCGACGTGATCGTGGAACGCACCTACCACACCCCGACCATCGAGCACGCCTTCCTGGAGCCGGAATGCAGCATCGGCGTGCCGGCCGGGTATGACGCCGAACACGACAAGCTGACCGTGTACGTCGGCTCGCAGATCCCCTACCAGGATCGCAGCCAGATCGCGCGGGCGATGGGTCTCCCGGAAGAGGACGTGCGCGTCCGGGGCACGCTGATCGGCGGCGGCTTCGGCGGCAAGGAAGACATCATCAGCCAGATTCACGCCGCCCTGTTGGCGACCGCCACCGGCCGCCCGGTCAAAATTCTGCTGACGCGCCAGGAGTCGCTGCTGGTCCATCCCAAGCGCCACGCGACCGTGATCCGGATCAAGACCGGGGCCAGACGCGACGGCACGCTGGTCGCGGTCGAGGCCGAGTTGTACGGCGACGGCGGAGCCTACGCCAGCCTGTCCGACAAGGTCATGACCCGCGCCACGACCCACGCCACCGGGCCGTACGTCGTCCCCAACGCAAAAATCGACTGCTACGTGATGTACACCAATAACCCGCCGTCGGGAGCCTTCCGGGGCTTCGGCGTGACCCAGAGCGCGTTCGCGGTCGAGCAGAACATGGACATCCTGGCCCAGGAATTGGGGATCGACCCGGTCGAGCTGCGCCGCAAGAATGCCCAGACGGTGGGCGTCACCACGGCCACCGGCCAGGTCTTGCGCGAGAGCGTGGGCCTGATCGAGACGATCGACACGGTCGAGCGGGATATGCGCGCCGCCGGGAACGGGCAGGGCTTCCGCTGGGCCTGGCGCGAGGGCGACCTGGCCTACGGCTGGGGGATCGCCTGCGCCTACAAAAACACCGGGCTGGGCGGCGGCGCGCCCGACCGGGCCGACGCCGAGGTCGAGGCCTTCGACGATGGCACGATCGAGGTCCGCACCTCGTCGGCGGACATGGGCCAGGGCTTGCGCGCGGTGCTCGCGCAAATCGCGGCGGAGGAGCTGGGCCTGCGCTACGAGCAGGTCAGGGTGCTGCTGTCCGATACCGATCTCACCCCCAACGGCGGCCCGACCACGGCCAGCCGCCAGACCTACATGAGCGGCAACGCGGTGCGCCATGCCGCCATCGACCTGCGCGAGGCGCTGATCCGCGCCACCGCCGAGGAATTGGACTGCCCGCCGGAGCGGGTGCGCTTCGAGGAAGGGCTGGTCCGCTACGACCGGCAGAGCATCGCCTTCGGCGATGCGGTGCGCCTGATGCGCGAGACCGGGCAGGAGCCGCGCGCCCTGCACGAATACTGGGCCCCCAAGACCCAGCCGCTCGGCACCGGCGGCGACATGCACTTCGGCTTCTCGTATGCGACCCAGGCGGCGCTGGTCAGCGTGGATACGACCACGGGTGAGGTCAGGGTCCACCGCGTGATCGCGGCCACGGACGTCGGCCGGGCGATCAACCCGCTGCTGCTCCAGGGCCAGATCGAGGGCGGGATCGTCATGGCGCTGGGCAATGCCCTGACCGAGAGCTACATCATCGAGGACGGCGTGCCGTGGAGCACCCTGCTGGCCCGCTACAAGATGCCCAGCATCAAGCACGCGCCGGAGATCACCAGCCACATCGTCGAGCACCGCCTTTCGACCGGGCCGTATGGGGCCAAGGGCGTGGGCGAAATCCCGTCGATCAACACCATGCCGGCCATCGCCAACGCGATCTACCACGCGGTCGGGGTGCGGGTCTTCAGCGTCCCGGTCGACCAGGACGCCCTGCTGCGCGCCCTGCGCGGCGGGGAGCACGAATTGCATACGTCGTGGCAGGATGTGAAGTAGGAGTCCAGAGACCGGGAGACCGCGCAGCGACGCTGCGCCGAGGCCAGAGAAAAGCCTCGAAGCGGCAAGCGTCTGGGCAGCATCGGCGCGATGCCCTACACCGCCAGGGTCCGACGCCACAAGAAAGGCGGGCCGTGTTGGCCCGCCTACCGTTTACCCCTTCGATTTGTGGCGGCGGTTCCAGGAACCACTGGCCCACATCGTCATCACCAGGAAGAACCCGATGATGACGATCATGCCCAGGACGATGATCGCCCCGGTCACGCTGCTCATCCGGACGATCAGCGCGCCCAGCAAACCCAGCGCCAGCACGGCGGCGACCACGCCGATCAGGACCAGGTGGCCGCGCCCGTAGTATTCGCGGTAGGGGTTGTAATGCTCGCCCAGCAGGGCGTCGTCCGCGCGGGCCGCGACCGGCCGCCCCAGAATCAGGCGGTTGCCGTCCAACTGCCGGGCAAGCTGCCAGCCGGCCGCGCCTTCCTCGGCCAGCGCCGCGCGGAGCGTTTCCTCGTTGCTGAAACCGAAGGCCGCGCTGCGCAGGAGCTTGAATTCCCAGCCCGGCCCATAGGCCTGGCGCAGTTCCTCCAGGGCCTCGTCTTCCTCACGTTTTTGTGCCGCAGCCACGGCAATTGGCGCAATCCATCCCATCTCCATCACCCCCTCTAACACTCACCTCTACATACAGTCTAAAACCGGTTCGAGGCGGGCGGGAACCCTAAAATGTGGGGGATGGCGAGGCGTCAGGCTGACTTGGCCTGCCAGGCCGTGCCGGTTTGACGATGCAGCACCAGGGCGGTCAGCGCGATCCAGACCAGGACGCTGGCGATCACGGCCCATTCCAGAATGGGCACGATCCAGACCTCGGGGCGGCTGGTGGGGACGGCCAGCACGTCGGTGGTCGTCTCGGCCCCCGGCGTGGACGCCTGGAGGAACGCCACGAAGCACACCGCCGCCACCAGCCCCGGCACGGCCAGCCAGCGCGGGAAGGCATGCCCCCGGGCCAGCAGGACGTACAGCGCGAACAGCCCGGTCACGATCCAGCCGGTGTTGAAGAAGGTCATGGCGACCGTGACGTGGTTGTCCATGTCGTTCATGGGGAAGACCCCGACCAGCGCGCCGGAGACTCCGGTAATCACCCCGACCAGCCCGAACGGGACGCTGAACCAGTGGCGCATGACTACGGCCAGGGCCAGCATGAAGACGGTCAGGCACAGTCCGCCCGCGATCAGACCGAGATTGAAGACGGCCGCCCAGTCCGAGACGCCGACCTCGCCCAGTTCCGAGACGAAGTGACTCAGGAAGGAATACGGCTCGTCCAGGCGGCCCCGGTACGCCAGAGCCGTGATCAGCGATCCCAGGACGATCAGCCCCACCCCCACGAACCCGGCGATCACCGCGATCCTGCGGATATTCCAGCGCGGCATGGATGCCTCCTCAAAAAGCAGCGGTCAGCGATCAGATACCGTCTTGAGGATGAATGGCAGTTCGGTCATCCGGCCGGTCGAGATCA
>CAZHMJ010000200.1:0-9820 GCA_964533805.1 uncultured Anaerolineae bacterium
AGGTCAGAAAGTCCGGCGGCGAACCCCACAGCCAGATGGGTTCGCCGCCGGGTGAGTTCAGCCCTAGTCCGCGCTGACGGTGGCCAGCATCGCCAACAGGGTCGGCTCGAAATGGAACAGCTCGCCGGGCGCGGCATAGGCATCGAAGGTGACGAAATCGCCCTGCCCATTTTCGGCCGTGATCACGAGCCGGTCATGGGCCTGCGCATGAGCGAACCAGCTCGCCGCCGCATGGGTTCCGGCGCTGAGGTCCATGGTCATGGGGCCATCCGCAGTGTAACCCGTGACCATGCCCATCGAGGCCAAAAACGAGACGATCGTCGAAGGGGCCTCGTTTCCGGTCAGGGTATCCGCAGGGTAAGCTTCGATGGTCGCCACGGTCGGATAGACGAAAACAATGATCTGCCCGGCAACGAGGTCATCCAGGCTCGAAAGGCTGTAGACGGTCGGGCTATTGACCACAATGACGATATCTTCGGACTGTTCGGCAAGCCAGCCCTCGCGCATGTTTAGCCCGAACGAGCCGTCCGCCAGGGCGAATTCCTGCGTCAGCGTTTCCGCCAGGAGGTCCGTGTCCGCCGCGTGCAAGGTGCGGCCCACAGCCATCACCACCGCCGTGCCGAGGGCCGCCTCGCCGGGAACCGTCATGCCAATCAGCATCGAGGCGGCGTCTGCTTCGCCATAACCCACGATTGCGATCGTGCCGTCCATCCCCATGCCGGGCGACGTGGTGAACGTATAGGCAGCCTCATTGGCTCCCAGCGTGACGGGGGTTGGCTCGCCATAGGTCACGCCCTGGTCGGCCCCTGCGGCGGCATCGATCGCCAGCAGTTCCAGTGGGGTGCCGGTGCTGCCCATCAGGCTCTCGACCGCATAGGCCGATTTGTAGACTCCCAGCATCACGCTGCCCGGCTCAAAGCTGCCGCTGGCGCTGTTGGACAGGAGCACCAGATCGCGGGTATCCACGACCACCTGATAGGCTTCGGGATACAAGAACGTGATCGAGGCGTCCGGCGCAACATACGTCCGGGTCACGTCGGGCAGCGGCTCGACCACATAGTCCCCCTCCAACCACTCATAGATCCAGCCTGTCCGGTGGATCGGACGTCCCTTGGCATCGACACCCGCGTCGTACTCGATTTGCCACCAGGCAGTCTCTTCCTCGCAGACTGGCCCATCCAGCACAGCAAACAGGCTGCCCGCCGGCAGAATCTGCGGCTGCGCGCCATCCGAGGCCGGCTCATCGACCACCTCGACAGAGACTTCCAGCGCGCGCCCCAGACCCTCAGGAGTCAGGCGCGTTTCGAGCGGCCCCGGACAGCCGGAAGTCCCCTGAGCGCGGGCGGGGATGGTCATCCCTGCCATCCCCCAGACCAGCATCAACGCGAAAACAAGGATTCTATTCATGGCCTTGATTCTCCCCCCGAACAAGACTGATCCAGTTCGGCATGGCATTTGCTGATGATCCTACTATAGCAGATAAAGGAGGTCTCGATTTGGACGGCTGGCCGATGCCCGGCCGCCGCGTTCCATGCTCAGGCGCAAAAGCCAGAGATTGCGCCGGGATCGGACGGCTTGACTCCGCCCCGGAACCGTCCAATACTGAGGATGAAAGCCCCCTAGACTATGGTTCATGTTCGTAGAGAGGAAGGATGAACGATGTTCAAAAAGGCTGCACTCTGCCTGCTTCTGTGCGGCATGCTGTTCAGCCCGGCCGCTGCCGACGGCCCGCGCCCGGTCATCATCGACAGCGACATGACCACCGATGATTTCATGGCGAGCCTCTTGATCCTCAAGGACCCGGATTTCTCGGTCCTGGCGATCACCGTCACCGGAACAGGCTGGGCCTTCTGTGATGCCGGGGTCCAGGCAGCGCTGGGAATCGTGGCGCTGGCGGAAGCGGGCGACGTGCCGGTAAGCTGCTGGCGCGATACCCCCCTGATTGGCGACAACCCGGTTCCGGCCGACTGGCGCACCAACCTGGAGACGGTCGCCGCGCTTAACCTGCCGGAGGGCGGCCAGCCGGTCGATCAGGATGCCGTGGCCCTGTTCACGTCGACGGTCCAGGCCTCCGCCGAGAAAGTCACGGTGCTGGCGCTTGGCCCGCTGACGAACATTGCCCAGGCGTTCGCTGACACACCCGCCCTGGTGGATCAGATCGAGATGATCTACGTCATGGGCGGCGCGGTGGATGTCCCCGGCTCGGCGGTGAGCGAGACCAACACCAGCGCCGAATGGAACATCTACTGCGACCCGGTGGCCGCGCGCATGGTTTTTGAGTCGGGCGCGCCGATCACCCTGATTCCTCTGGATGCGACTAATGATGTGCCGCTGACGATGGATTTCCTGCACCAGCTTGAGGCAGACAAACAGACCCCGGCGGCGGAGTTCATCTACACGGCGCTGTCAAACAACACGGGGTTCATCGAATCGGGCGGTTACTATTTCTGGGACCCGCTGGCGGCGGCGATCATGGCCGATCCGGGTCTGGCGACCCTGACCGAGCGCGAGGTGTCGGTGATCGACGTGCCCGGCGCGGACTATGGGCGCACCCAACCCGTTGGGAATGGCCCGCGCATCCAGGTCGCGACCCAACCGGACGGCGAAGCATTCCTCGACTATTTCATGAGCACGCTGAATTCGTAGCGCACGCGCGCCCCTCCCGCGCCGTCGCCTGGCTTACTGTGACGGCGCGGGAGTTGAGTTCAGGCTGGAGGGTATGGGTGTCATCGTCCGGTGAATCCAACCGGCCTGGCAGACTAATCGCCCGCCGGGCAGCTAATCGCCCGCCGGGCAGCTAATCGCCCGCCGGGCCCGGCCCCCCTGCTATCCAGGCGTCAATGGATTCGAGGAAATCGTACTGGTCAGCCAGGTGGGTTCCGTGCAGGGTCCCGGCATAAATCTGGAGCGTGACGTTCCCCCCGGCGATCTGGCGAGCCACTTCGCCCGGCCCGCCCCGATCGTCATGTTCGCTGGTGATGATCAGGACCGGGCACTCGCCCAGCGCGGGCATGGCCGGAAGCGCCTGCACGCCGAAGTAGCCGCTTCCCGGCGAAATCAAGTGGTATAGACCACCATAGACCAGTAAGGCGAGAGATGATGAACGCCGATCCCTCGACACCGCTTTACACGCAGATCAAAGACCATCTGCAAATCCAGATTCAACAGGGCGCCTACCCACCCGGCGCCCGCCTGCCCTCCGAACGGGAGTTGGCATTGGAGTTCGGCGTCAGCCGGATAACGGCCCGCCAGGCCCTGCAAGAGCTGATCCAGGACGGCCTGACCTATTCGCGCGTCGGCAAGGGCACTTTCGTTTGCCCCCCCAAGATCGACCTGACCGTGCTGACCAGCTTCAGCGAGGAAAGCCGCCAGCGCGGGATGACTCCCGGCAGCCGTGTCCTGAAGACGGCCCTGGTCCCCGCGGAGGCCGCGACCGCAAGCTGGCTCCAGGTATCCCCCGGCACGGAAATCGTCGTGCTGACCCGCGTCCGTCTGGCCAATAACCGCCCGCTCGCCCTCGAAACCGCCCACCTGGATCACCGGCTGTGCCCCGGCATCCTGGATCGTCACGATTTCTCCCACGAATCGCTGTATGAAGTGTTGCGCCAGGCGTATGGCCGGGTGATGGTCTGGGCGGATCAGATCATCGAAGCGCGCCAGCCCACCCATGAGGAATGCCAGATTCCCCTCCTGGGCCTGACCCGCGTGACCTAGACTGGCAGGACCGACCGATCGAATTCGTACCCTCGGTCTACCGGGGCGACCAGTACCGTCTGCACGCCGTGCTCGGCTAATTCACCCAGTTCACCCTCTGAAGGCAGGAGGCTATGACCGAACAAACCGCAAAAGGCGCCCAAAGCTACATGGCCGCGGTGCGCGATCTTCTGGACCGCGTCAGCGAAACCCAGCTCCCGGCCATGCTCCAGGCCGGGCAGGCGATCGCCGATGCCATTCGCCGGGATGGCCTGGTGTACCTCTTTGGGACCGGGCATTCGCACATGCTGGCCGAGGAAGGCCACTACCGGGCCGGCGGGCTGGCCCCGGTCGTGCCGGTGCTGGCCTCGGCGTTCATGCTTCACCAAAGCGCCAGCAACAGCTCCGTGATGGAACGGCTCGCCGGGCTGGCCCCGGCCGTGCTGGAGCGTTACCCGCTGACCGCCAACGACGTCCTGATCGTGTTCTCCAACAGCGGCGTCAACGCGGCCCCGGTCGAGGCGGCGCAGACGGCTAAAGCCAAGGGGCTGATCGTGATCGCGATCACGTCGGTCGATTATTCGTCCCATGCCAGACTCGGCCCGGCCGGCCAAAGGTTGTTCGAAGTGGCCGACATTGTGCTCGACAATCAGGGGCCGCCCGGCGACGCCCTGGTCGAAGTCGGCAGCTCCGGGCTGCGCACCGGCCCGATGTCGACCATCGTTGGCGCGTTCCTGCTCAACGCCGTCCTGACCGAGGCTGTGTTCCAGCTTGAGGCCGACGGCAAGGAACTGCCGGTCTACATCAGTTCGAACATGCCCGGCGCGCCGGACCATAACGCCAGACTGCTCGAACGTTTCCGCGCCCGGAACCCGCATCTGTAGAGACAACGCCATGACCGACTACGCGATAGGCATCGATCTGGGCGGCACCAAGATCGCCGGAGCGCTGGTCACCTGCACGGGGGCCATCGCCGCCGAGGAGCGCCTGCCGACTCAACGCGAAGAAGGCGTCGAGGCCGTGGTCGACCGGATCGTGGCCTGCATCCAGACCTTGCGGGGCCGGGCGGATGGCCCGGTCGTCGGGGTGGGGATCGGCGCGGCGGGCATGACCGACAGCCGGACGGGGGTCGTGTTGCTGGCTTCCAACCTGCTCTGGTTCAATGTTCCGCTGCGCGACCTGATCCTCGTACGGCTGGGGGGCAACTCGATGCCCCGCATTGACGTGGACAAGGACACCAATGCCGCCGCGCTGGGCGAGCTGCTCTTCGGGGCCGGACGCGGCACCCAGCACCTCTTTTATGCCACCGTCGGCACCGGCGTCGGCGGCGGGATGGTCATCAACGGCCGGCTGTACCACGGCGCGAGCGAGGGGGCCAGCGATCTCGGCCACCTCGTACTGCAAGAGGACGGCATCCCGTGCGGCTGCGGCAAGCGCGGCTGCGTGGAGACGCTGGCCTCCGGGCCGGCCATCGCCCGCCAGGCCCAGGCCGCGCTCCAGCAGGGCCGAGCCAGCCAACTCAGCGCCCTCCCGGCGGAAAGCATCACGGCAGTCGAAGTGGTGGATGCCGCCCAATCTGGCGACGCACTGGCCCTGGAAATCGTGGCCGCGGCCGGGCGCCACCTGGGCGCGGCGCTGGCTTATTACGTCGACCTCAACAATCCGGAATTGATCATCATTGGCGGCGGGGTGCCCACCGCCGCCGGGGACCTGTTCATGGAACCGGTGCGCCAGGCCATCACAGCCCGCGCCCTTCCCCCCAACGCCAAAACGGCGCGCCTCTCCCTGCCGGGCCTGGGCAAGAATGCGGGCGAGGTCGGGGCCGCCGCCCTGGTCTGGCACCACCGGGAGGCGTGAGAAACAGAGGCCAGGAGACCGGGAGGCCAGAGACAAGAGAAGGCGGGCCTGTAGGACGGGGTACCACCCCGTCCGGCCGTGGTGAAGGGCCAGAGAGGAGGCCAAAGGCCGCGCATCCCTGCCGCGCCGAGGTCACGAAAAGCGGATTTGCGGCCCCCTTGCCGATCGGTTTTGCCTTGACTGACCACTGAAAACTGATGACTGATCTCTTTTTTCACTGGAAGAGCGGATAAGCAAAGTTCTGTATGCCGGCGATTCGGCCATCATGGCAGTCCTCGGCCCGGAAGGGATCGAGGTCTTTCCGCTGCTGGATTCGATCTGGGATGCGGGCGTCCCCCTCAAGGACGCGCTGGAACGCACCGGGCACACCGTCACCCGGATGCTCTCTCACGAGGCATACTACAACCTGCCGTACCACGGCGCATGAGCAAAAAAAGAGCGCGACGTGTGTCACGCTCGTCGATTCAGGCCGTGAATACATCTACAACACGCGCGTCAGACATGCCCCGATGTACGAGCCGGAGACACGTGCGACCTGTTCCGGCGTCCCTTCTGCGCTGACCCACCCTCCGGCCGCGCCGGGTAGAGGCTGTCGCCGGCTCATCGAGCAGGTACAGACTCCTCCCGGCGACCCGCCACCATCTCCCTGGCAGTTTCACCCACCCCAGTACTTGGGTCTTGACTCAAGAGTTCGCGTACCTTAGGATTATAGTAGTCATTTTTCGAACTACTATTGAACAAAAGGCCAAAAGAACCCCTTTGAACTGACACAACCCGGCCTGGAATCGGCCGCCAGCTTTCTTTCATGCCCGGCAAGCTACCGGGCTTCTCATTGTCGTGAAGGAGACTTCGATGGAAATCAGAGAACGGACCACAGGTAACATCATCGAACTGGAGGAGGTTTCAAAAAAGTACCAGCTAGGCGAAGTGTGTGTCACCGCGCTGGACAACATCTCCCTTGGGATTGCCCCTGGCGAATTCGTCGTGGTTCTGGGCCCATCCGGCAGTGGCAAGACCACGCTCCTCAACCTGATTGGCGCGCTGGATACCGCATCGTCCGGCGCCATCTGCATGGATGGACAATCCATCACGCGCATGAACCGGACGGAACGCAGCCGGTACCGCCGCGAGACGGTCAGCTTCGTCTTCCAATCCTTCAATCTCTTTCCAGGGCTGACGGCGCTGGAAAACGTGCAGTTTGGGGTGGAATCCGCCGAAAGGAGGCCTAACGGAGGAACTGCCAAAGAGATGCTGAGCCGCGTCGGGCTGGAGCACCGCCTGCATCACTTCCCGCACCAGCTTTCAGGCGGGGAGCAGCAGCGGGTGGCAATTGCGCGTGCTCTTGCCACAGGCAACCCGATTCTGCTGGCCGACGAACCCACCGGCGAGCTGGATTTTAAGACCGGCATCCAGATTCTCGAACTGCTGCATGAACAGTCACACAATGGCCGAACCGTGCTCATCGTGACCCACAACCGCGAAATCGCCCGGGTGGCCGATCGTGTGGTGGAGCTTAGCAGCGGGCATATTATCCGTGACGGAGTGCCAGAGAACCACATCGCCGCTATCGCCGACTTGAACTGGTAGGAGGAAGACGCAATGCGTGGATGGCTTTTATGGCTGCGCTGGTCCTGGTCCGACCTGCGGCGGCGTTGGTTGCAGGTCGTGGCAATCGCCCTGATCATTGCGCTCGGCACGGGCATCTACAGTGGGCTGGTCAGCACCTCGCCATGGCGGCAGGAGTCGAACGACGCCAGCTATGATCTGCTGAATATGTATGACCTGCGTCTGTCGCTGACTCAGGGCAGCTATCTGGATGGCGCGGCACTTTTGGACGCTTTCAGCAACATCGGCCATACGGACTGGATCACGGCCGTCGAACCGCGCCTGATCCTGCCCACGCTGGTCGACGCATCCACGGACGCGCAGGCTATTATTACGCCGGGACGGCTGATTGGCACCGATCTCGCTGGCACCCTTCCCCACGTCAACGATGTCTATATCACTGCCGGGCGGGGCCTTGACACTGCGGATAGGGGCGAACCGGTCGCCGTGCTGGAACACAAGTTTGCCGCCTACTATGGTTTGCCCCCGGAAGGCGATCTTCGCCTGAGCGGCGACCGGGCGCTGCATTATGTAGGCACCGGGCTGTCGCCGGAGTATTTCATCGTGTTCACCGATGAAGGCGGGATGATGGCGGAAGCGAACTTTGCCGTCGTGTTCGTCTCCCTGGAAACCGCCCAGGTGCTTGGAGAACGCCCAGGTCAGATCAACGATATCCTGTTGACGCTGACTGCGGATGCCGATCTTGAGGTTCTGCGAGCCGAGCTGGAGACAGCCGTCCAGGGTATTGCCGACGTGGGTCTGTCGTTCATGCTCCCGCAGGATGACCAGGCCTACACGATGCTCTATGAAGACATCGACAGCGATGAATTGTTCTGGCGCTGGATGGCGTATCTGTTCCTGGCCGGCGCGGTGTTTGGCGCGTTCAGTCTGGCGACCCGTCTGGTGGAATCGCAGCGCCGCGAAATCGGAATTCAGATGGCGTTGGGCGTTCCACCCATCCGGATCGCCATCCGCCCACTGCTGGTTGCGCTGCAAATCGCCGTGCTGGGAGTCGTGTTCGGAGTCATCACTGGGTTGTTGATTGGGAACGCATTTGGCATCGTCCTGCAAGAAATGATGCCTCTGCCCATCTTCCTCAAACCGTTCCAACCGCGCACGTTTCTCGAAGGGGCGGCCCTGGGCATCATCCTGCCGCTCCTGGCGACCGTGATTCCGGTCATCCGCGCCCTGCGGGTCGAGCCGGTGGATGCCATCAAGACCGGGCATCTGGTCGCCAAAGGTGGCGGGCTGGCCCCTGCCTTGACCCGTCGATCCCGGGCAGGCCGGGTGCTAACCCGGATGCCGCTGCGAAATCTGCTCTGTGCGCCGCGCCGTACCCTACTCACCGTGCTGGGGATTGCCGCGGCTGTCACCTTGCTCGTGCTCATCCTGGGCATGCTGGATTCGTTTGATGCCACGCTCGATCAGGCACGGGCCGAGCTATACCAGGACAGCCCTCAGCGCATGGTCGTTCAACTCAACTTCTTCTACCCAGGGAATTCGCCTGTGATTTCCAGTATCAGCCGGTTGCCTGAGATTGGCACGGCCGATCCATCTCTGCAACTGGGCGGTTACCTGATGCACGAGGGCAAGACGGTCGAAACGCTGTTGGACATGGTCAACATGGACAGCACGCTGTGGCGGCCCTCACTCCAACGCGGAGCCTATCCCGGCGAGCAGCCAGGGGTGTTGATCTCGGAAATCGCGGCCCGTGAGCTGGGCGTGCAGCCCGGTGACACGATCACCCTGCGCCACCCGCAGCGGACAGGGCTGTTGTCATATGGCTGGATCGAATCCGAAGTCGAAGTCAGCGGCATCCATCCACTTCCGCTGCGCTTCCAGACCTACATGGACATCCAACAGGCAAATCTCATGGGGCTGGCGGGATGGGCCAACGCCCTCCAGGTTGTCCCGGCATCAGGCGTGACCCAGGATGAGGTCAAGCAGGCCCTGTTTGGTCAGTTTGGCGTCGCTTCAGTCCAGCCCATCTCGGCGATCATTCGAGTCTTTGAAGACTTGATCGGGGAATTCGTCGATATGTTCGCCGTGATGCAGGTGGCCGCAGTCATCCTGGCCGTCCTCATCGCCTACAACTCAACCAGCATCAGCCTGGACGAGCGCCAGCGTGAAATGGCGACCCTCTTCGCCTTCGGAGTGCGGATACGAACCGCCCTGCGGGTCTCCATCGTCGAGAACCTGCTGATGAGCCTCGTCGGCACGGCGCTCGGTTGTGGGTTGGGAATCCTGCTCCTGGTCTTCATGATGAAGAGTGTGTTTGTCGAGGTCATGTCCGATATCAGCATCACCATTGCGCCGCATCTCGCGACCTTCGGCGTGGCGCTGCTGGTTGGCGTGCTGGTCGCCGTGCTGACGCCGACCCTCAATTTGCGCAAGCTGCTGCGGATGGATATCCCCGCGACGCTGCGAGTGATGGAGTAGACCTGACCGGCCGGCGGGGGAAAGCGCACCGTACAACAGGGCACCTCCACCTGCGCATGCAGCAAAGAAAACCGGGCGCGACGGCGAATCGCGCCCGGTTGATGGAAACAGAGGGGTCGGCTACAGCACCCGCTTCAGGCACGCCCCGGTGTGCGAGCCTGAGACACGCGCGACCTGCTCCGGCGTCCCTTCCGCGATGATCCTCCCCCCCGCCGCGCCGCCTTCC
>CAZHMJ010000201.1:0-3400 GCA_964533805.1 uncultured Anaerolineae bacterium
GGTCCGCTCGCGGTCGTCCACGTCCCGGCGGGTCGCCGAGATTCGGGCCAAATACGATCGGGAGTTTCGGCCTGGTGACGCGCCGGCGACTACCGGCGATACGCCCACAGCCGAACCGTACAAACAACGTTACAAGCGCCGGTTTCGGGAAGAGAGTCTCGATCGCGACGACGAACTGGACGCCTTCATCGACGATACGGAGTTGTGATGTCATCCTACGTTCTTTGCATACCGCTCCGGCGCCAACCGGAGCGGTATGTTTTCCATTCACAAGGCAGGGGAGATCATGGACTTCTTGGCCAGCCGGGTCCGGAATGTAGGCCCAAGTGTGTTTGCCGAGATGAACGCGCTGGCGCGGGCGCACGGTGCAGTCAACCTCAGCCAGGGCGCGCCGGATTTCGACGGCCCACCGGAAGTGATCCAGGCTGCGGTCGCGGCGCTGCAATCCGGTCTTACGGCGCAGTATGCGCCTTCGACTGGGACGGAAGCCTTGCGCCAGGCGGTGGCCGGGCATGCCTTGCGCTATTACGGGCACCAGGTCGATCCGGAGGAGGGCGTCCTGGTGTTGGGCGGGGCTTCGCTGGCGGTTTATTTCGTGATCATGGGCCTGATCGATCCGGGAGATGAGGTCGTCGTCTTCGAACCGTTCTTCGACACGTACGTGCCCAACATCGAGATGGCGGGTGGCACCGCCCGCTATGTGCCTTTGCGCCCGCCGGATTGGGCGTTTGATTCCGCCGAGCTGGCGTCGGCTTTCACGCCGCGCACCCGCGCGATTCTGCTCAATACACCCCATAATCCGACCGGCAAGGTGTTCAGCCATGAGGAGCTGGCTGAGATCGCAACTCTGTGCCAGAAATGGGATGTGGTCGCGATCTGCGACGAGGTGTACGAGCACCTGTTGTATGACGGCGCGGCTCACATCCGGCTGGCGACGCTGCCCGGCATGGCGGAGCGCACGATCACGATCAGCAGCGCGGGCAAGACCTTTGGCGCGACGGGATTCAAGATTGGATGGGCGATGGGTCCGGCGGAATTGCTTGAAGGGGCGAAGCGCATGCACGAATTTAGCATGTTCGCGGTCGCCCATCCCCTCCAGGAGGCGGTGGCCGAGGCCCTGCGCCTGCCGCAAACGTATTTCGACGGGTTGAATGCCTTTTATCAGCCCCGGCGCGATCTGCTGGCGGAGATGCTCCAGGCAGCCGGGTTGAAGCTCGCGCTGCCCGATCACCTCGGCGCTTTCTACCTCATGGCGGACTTCAGCGCGATCTTCGCAGGCGACGACTTCGAGTTTGCCCGGCACCTGATCCGCGATGTCGGTGTAGCCTGTATTCCGGCCACGCCGTTCTTCAGCGCCGAGCACCGGGCGCTAGGAACGCGACTGGCGCGTTTCACCTTCTGCAAGAAGATGGAGACTCTCCAGGCGGCGCAAGCCCGACTTGCGGCGCGTTAAGCAGGGAATAGGGCCAGGGCGTCCAGAGAGACGTCCTGGTTCATGTTTGGGGTGCGGTCTGTCTCCTGCGATTGACCCACCAGGGCCAGAGATGGATCGCCATCCCGACCAGGAACATGCCCACGCCGATGCCCGCCAGGATGGGAAGCTGGGCATAGAAGCCGAAATAAATCCCGCAGAAGATGAAAAAAACGTGGAATACCAGCGGAACCGCGAAAACCACGAGGTCAAGCGCGTTGCCTGGGCCGGCCTGGGGCCGCGCTGTCTGGACCATGATGAGGCCGCAGCCAACCAGGAGCGCCATGCCTGCGAACCCCAGATTGTTGGGATGCAGGACGAGGGAGAACAACTGGTTCGTCATGTATAACACAGTGATCGAAAGCGCGAACGCCAATGGGATATAAACAACCCGCCACAGGCGACGGCTGCTGGCCGTGCGGAAGATGCGCAGGAACGCCGAGAAGGACGTCACCACGATGAACCAGGCCCAGAAATTTCCCCAGGGCACGCCGAACCATTCCTGATCGAGCGGGATCATGCCCCAGGTCCACATCTTCATCCGGATGGCGATCGTATCCATTGCCAGGTCGATGTTGAGCGCCAGCAGGCCGTCCAGGAAGGGGCGTGCCAGTTCAGGCATTTGAAGACGGTTGCTGAATTCCATACTGCTGTAGATGATTACGGCCCAGCCCAGCCCGATCGACAGAGGCGCGCCGTCGAACATGATCAGGAACTGCCCATATTCGTAGGCATGGAGCTGGCGCAGGGTCATCCATTCCAACAGCACGCCATATATCAATCCGAAGATCAGTTCGACTATCCGCGCGCGGCCCTGCCGGGCGGCATGCCACACACAACCCGCGAATAGACCGATCATCAGAATATCGAAGGCCAGAAATGCCGGTTGGATCATGGCGAGGCTCCTGTCAGAAGGCGCGGCGCGAACTCCAAATAACTCGGTTGATGACACTGGAGGTATTATAGATCGGTCGGCTTCGTTCCTTGCAAAAGCCTGTATTCGGAATTGCTTGCGGGGTGTGGCGCGTCTTATTGTATCCGGGGCGGGAACGGAGTTGCTCCAAAATACGTAATATCTGGTAGGCTGGAAAATAGATTATGTCCGTTGCTCGAAATTGTGGAGAATGTCAATGCTGCTCGATGTTCAAGCACGGCATACTTCTGCACCGGCTTAAAGGGCGCTGCCAGGGCGCACGGGTTCGGACCCATTGAGGTCCGGGCGTGCCAGTGTGGTGTGTACGCTGGGGGAGAGACGGCGTGTTTCGCTCGTTTGACCAGGCTCGACGGTATATCGACAACAACGAAATCAGGATGGTCGATTTCAAGTTCTGCGATCTCTGGGGTCGCTGGCATCATTTGACCGTCCCCGCCGGACAGTTCTCGGATGGCCTGATGTCCCAGGGGATCGGATTCGATGGTTCTTCCGTCGGCCTGAAGAGTGTGAAATCGGGCGATATGGTGCTGGTGCCCGACCTCTCCACGGGGTTTGTCGATCCGTTCTGGGAGATGGCGACGGTCAGCTTCATTTGTACCACGCTGGAAGCGGATACCCACGCGGTCTTCGCCAACGATCCACGCAACATCGCCATCCGGGCGGAGGCTTACCTGCGCAGCACCGGCATCGCGGACGAGAGCCGCTGGGGGCCGGAGTACGAGTTCTACGTCTTCGATGATGTTGCTTTCGAGAACGGCGTCAATCGGGCCAGCTACCGCCTGGATTCCAAGGAGGCGGACTGGAACAGCATGGACGGCGGGCACGGCCACTACATCCCGCTGCATGGCGGTTACCACGCCCTGCCGCCCAAGGATCAGCTCTTCAACCTGCGCGCCGAGATGAGTCTGATCCTGGAGGAGATGGGGGTCCCGGTCAAGTATCACCACCACGAGGTTGGCGGGCCGGGCCAATCCGAGATCGAAACCCCGCTGATG
>CAZHMJ010000201.1:3410-9805 GCA_964533805.1 uncultured Anaerolineae bacterium
CGGGGGATACCACCCTGCTGGTCAAGTACGTGACCAAGATGGCCGCCAAGATGCGCGACCAGACCGTGACTTTCATGCCCAAACCACTGTATGGCGAGGCGGGCAGCGGCATGCATTTTCATCAGCAGTTGTTTGTGGACGGCCGGAATGCGTTCTACGATCCAGAGGGTTATGGTTGTCTGAGTCAGATGGCTCGCTACTACATCGGTGGGATGCTGGCGCATGGGGCGGCCCTGCTTGCCCTGACCAATCCGAGCACCAACTCTTACCGCCGGCTGGTTCCGGGGTTCGAGGCGCCGGTGAACGCCTTTTTCTCGCTGGGCAACCGCAGCGCGGCGATCCGCATCCCCAAATATGCGACCCAGCCGGATGCGGCGCGCTTCGAGTTCCGCCCGCCGGACGCGACCTGCAACGTCTACCTGGCTCTGGCGGCCCAACTCCTGGCGGGCCTGGACGGCATCCAGCGCGAGATCGACCCGACCGAAGCCGGGTTTGGACCGATTGACGCGGATGTGTTCACCTGGTCACCCGAACGGCGAGCCGCGATCAAGCAGCTCCCCGGATCGTTGGATGAGGCGCTCGACGCATTGGAAGCGGATCATGCGTTCCTGTTGCAGGGGAATGTGTTTAGCCCGGAGCTGATCGCGCAGTGGATCGAGTACAAGCGCGAAACCGAATGTCTGCCGGTGCGCAATCGCCCCCATCCGTACGAAATGAGTCTATACTTCGATGTCTGAGTTGAGTCTGCCCGGATGCAGTCTTCATGACATCGTGTTCGTGTCTGCTTGCATCTGGCGTTGCGCCGCGTGGCGATTTGGGAATTATGGTTATCATAATGGACATACTAATCTGGGCTTACATTCTCAGTGCCCTGATACTGGCAGCCTATGCCATGGGCACGTTCGTCTTGCTCATCATCTGGTGGCGTCAAAGGCATAACGCACCCGTTCCGCCTGAGATCAGCGAAGAGAATCTGCCTTCGGTGACGATCCAACTCCCGCTGTTCAACGAGCGGGAGGTCATCGGGCGACTGATCGACGCTGTTGCTGCGCTGGACTACCCCTCGGACCGGCTGCATATCCAGGTCCTGGACGATTCGAATGATGACACGTCCGATCTGGTTGCCCAGAAGGTGGCTCAATACACGCGGATGGGTGTGTCGATTGCGCATATCCAGCGCCGGGAGCAGCTTGGTTACAAGGCCGGCGCGCTGGCCGACGCGACGGACAGGGTAACTGATGACCTGGTCGCCGTCTTCGACGCGGATTTTGTGCCTGAGCCTGATTTCCTTCGGAAGACCGCGCCTTACTTCTGCGAAGACCCTCGCCTGGGTATGGTTCAGGTTCGCTGGGGGCATCTGAACGCGGACGAGAATCTGCTGGTGCGCGCCCAGGCGCTCAGTCTGGACGGTCACTTCGTGGTGGAGCAGACGGCGCGCAGCCGGGGTGGGCTGCTGCTGAACTTCAGCGGCTCGGCTGGGGTCTGGCGGGCGGACTGTGTCCGGGACGCGGGCGGCTGGTCATTTGCCACGCTGGCGGAAGATCTCGACCTGAGTTACCGGGCACAACTGCGCGGTTGGCGTTTTTTGTATCTGCCGGATGTGGTCGTGCCGGCGGAAATTCCGCCGCAAATGGCGGCTTACAAGCGGCAGCAGGCGCGCTGGGCCAAGGGCAGCACCCAGAACCTGCTGCGCTATTTCTGGCCCTTGTGGCGCAACCCGCGCTTCAACCTGGGCCAGAAACTCATGGGAACAGCCCACCTGTGCCAGTACATGGCCCATCCGTTCATGCTGCTTTTGCTGCTGCTGACCCCGCCTTTGTTGTACTTCGATGTCCTGGACCAGATCGCGTTGGCCCCCCTAGGGTTGGCCAGCCTGGGCGCGCCGATCATGTACGTGGTCAGCCAGCGCTACCTGCACCCCGACTGGCCGCGTCGCCTGATGATTTTCCCGATTCTGCTGGCGCTGGGAACCGGGCTGGCGCTGAACAATAGCCTGGCGGTGCTATCGGCCCTGCGCGGTGGACCGAACGTTTTTCAGCGCACGCCCAAGTTCCGCGGCCACGATTGGCAAAAGTCACGGTATGCGCTGCGCGGCGACTGGACGATCCTGGCCGAAGCCTTCCTGGCGATCTATTCGGTTGGAGGTGGTCTTCTCGCGCTGCAAAACGCCCCATCGCTGGCCCCGTTCGCGTTCATCTATGCGTATGCGTTTGGCATGGTGATGCTGTGGGGACTGACCGAGAGCTATCTGGTCCGGCATAACGTTCCAGAGCCACCCGTCGAGCGGGTCTCGGTCTAACGCCGTTCGCTGAACGCGGCTGCGCCTTGCTGGACCTGGCTGACGTTCAGTCCCAACGCGAGCAGGCCGAAGATTCCCCAGGCCGCATAGGTGATGACAACCCCAGCGTGCCAGATCAGCGCGTATGCGACGGCTGATTCCTGGGGGATTCCAGCGGTCAAGAGGGCGAATACGGCGGCGGCCTCAAAGGGACCCACGCTGGCCAGCGTGAAGGGGATGATGATGCTGAACGACGCGGCGACGACCGAAAGCGTCAGTGCCGCCCGCATGACCGGTGTTTGAGGCAGACCCGGAAATGCCAGGGCGAGCGCCCACGATCCCGCCGTGGAAGGCAGCCAGGCGATGGCCGTCCATGCCAATGCGCCGATCAGTCCTTTGGACGTTGTCAGTGGGTGCAGCCCATCCAGAATCCGATCCAGCAAGGATTCAAGATTCAGACGGCGCAGCATGGGGACTCTGGCCAGAACAAAGGCCAGCAGGCAGTGCGCCGCGTCAGGGCGGTAGGCGAAAAACAGCAGCACGCAGAATCCCAGGATGGCAATTCCTCCCAGAAGCGCTCCGCCCCGGATGGCTGCCGGATCGACGACCAGTACGGGCAGGACGGCCGCCAGCATCAGGACGACGGCCAGCATGTCCAGCAGGCGTTCGGCCAGGATGGTGCTCAGGGCGGCCCAGCCCGAAACCGTGCTGGTCTCACGGCCGATCAGGTAGGCCCGGGCCAGCTCGCCCACCCGGAAGGGCAGGGTGTTGTTGATCAGAAAGCCAATGTTGAGGATGTGGAACGTCTGGACATGGGGCGTGCGGAAGCCCATCAGCGCGCGCCAGCGGACCGCGCGCGCCGCCAAGCCCAGCGACCAGATGCCCACCGCCAGGATCAAATATTCCCAGTGCATGTCCCGCAGGACCGCCCCGACCGCTCGCCAATCAAGCCCGCGTAAGGCAAACCACAGGAATAGGGCGCTGAGTAGAATGCCCAGCAGCAGGCTGCGCCAGCGTGTCATCGTGCTACCTCTGGCTGTCCATGATCGCGCATCGTGGAGTCTCCCGGCGTCTGTTTTCCCGGGGAGCTATTGTACCTGCTGGCGGACTGGCCGCCCAACGACAGGAAGATTCTGCACTGAGTCAGGCTGTTGAAGTCTGTTTGATCACGGTCTGGGCACTCTCTGCTACAATGATTTCACTGGTGCAGGTTGCACATTTCTATATCGCATTTTATGAGCAGAATGTACCAGCGGGCTGGTTGGTGAGGCTTGCGCGGTTGACCCATGCGAAGGAGAGACGCGCAGAGATGAGCGAACAAATCCGGATTGATGCGCTGATTCCGGCGGAGATGGCCCGCCATGCGGAGAAAGTGGGTGTGGCCAAGGCTGCCCTGCCGGCAATGACGATGTTCGTCCTGGCTGTACTGGCCGGGGCGTTTATCAGCCTGGGGGCGATCTTCGCGACCGTGATGCTGACCGGAGCCAAAACCGGTTTGCCGTATGGAGTTGGGCGGCTCCTGGCGGGTCTGGCCTTTTGCCTGGGCCTGCTTCTGGTGGTGGTAGGCGGGGCGGAACTATTCACCGGCAACAACCTGATCGTCATGGCCTGGGCCAGCCGTAAAGTCAGCACGCGTGGGCTGCTCCGTAACTGGCTGATTGTCTATGTGGGCAACTTTGTCGGATCGGTCGTAACTGCCCTGATCATGTTCTTCAGCCGTCAGTATACTTTTTCCGGCGGCGAACTGGGCGTGACGGCGCTCAACATCGCGGCGGCCAAGTCCAGCTTGGGCTTCATCGAGGCGGTGGCGCTGGGCATTATGTGCAATGCGCTGGTGTGCCTGGCGGTCTGGTTGACCTACAGCGCTCATTCGACCACGGACAAGATCGTTGCCATCATTTTCCCAATTACGGCGTTTGTCGCGGCCGGGTTCGAACACTCCGTCGCCAACATGTATTTCATCCCGATCGGATTGTTCATCAAGGATTTCGATCCGGCTTTTATGACCCAGATGGGGTTGGAACTGCCCGGTCTGACCTGGGGGAACTTCCTGGTGAACAATCTGCTGCCGGTCACGATTGGGAACATCATTGGCGGGGCGGTGATGGTCGCCGCAGTTTACTGGTTCGTCTATTTGCACGGCAAATCCACGACCTGAGGCGCGGAACTTCGGGACAGTCTATCCGTATAGATAGGGTGTAGGGTTGAGCCTGAATAGAAGGATGGACTGTCATGTGGAATCCCATCAGTTGTATTCTGTGGCTGATCGTGGGCGGTGCGGCCGGGACGTTGGCCGGACGGTTGATTCGCGGGCGAGGGTACGGCCCCCTGGGCGACATCATTCTGGGGTTGATTGGCTCCATGGTCGGCGGGGTGGTCTTCAATCTGCTGGGGATCGGTCCCAGCGGAATTTGCGGCCATATCGTGGTCGCTGCGGCCGGCGCGATTCTGGTCGTGCTTGGCGTGCGCGTGGTCCTGGATTCCAATTTCGCCCGGTAGAGTTTTGCGAAGGCTGAGAATTCTAGAAGGGTGTCCGGCCGGTTTTTCCGGCGGACGCCCTTTTTTAATCGAGAGGAGACCTTTTTTCTCTAAAATTTAACGGGATTTCGTTCGACTTTTAACAATAACGCGCTATGCTCGTGAACTGGATATGACGCGGAATGAAACAAGTCTGCATGGGCAGACGGTGAGGTTAGTTTGAGCGAGAATCGACCGATTATTCTGTTCACGAACGATGATGGAATTGAATCGCCTGGACTGTGGGCGGCGGTGGAGGCCCTGGACGGGCTGGGCGATCTGTTGGTGGTTGCTCCACGCGAGCAGCAGTCCGGCACCGGGCGTAGCCTGCCGGTGACCAGCGAGGGCCGGATCTACAAGCGCGAACGGCGTCTGAATGGGTCCGAGATCACGATCTACGCGGTGGATGGCACTCCGGCCCAGACGGTTCAGCATGGTGTGCTGGAGCTTGCTCCGCGGTTGCCGTCGCTATTGGTTTCTGGGATCAACTATGGCGAGAATACCGGGAACGGCGTCACCATTTCCGGCACGGTGGGCGCGGCGCTTGAGGCTGCGAGCCTGGGGATTCGCGCGCTGGCCGTGAGCCTGCAAACCCCGATCGACCTGCACATGAGCTACGCGAATGTGGATTTCTCGGCCGCGTCCTATTTCACACGCCTGTTTGCGGAGCGGCTCCTGGCCAGCCGCCGCCTGCCGGATGATGTGGACGTGCTCAAGGTTGATGTTCCGGCGAAGGCGACACCACAGACTCCCTGGCGTATGACGCGCCTGTCGCGGCGGCGCGTCTTCTGGCCGACCCGGCCGGAGCGGATTGCCCTGGGCGATATCGGTAAGATTGGTTACGAGCTGGCCGCCGATTCGTCGAAGGCCGAGCCAAATTCAGATGTGTATGCCATTCTGCAGGATGCGGTCGTGTCGGTGACGCCCCTCAGCCTGGATCTGACCTCGCGCACGGACCTGTTCCGCCTGGAGCAGATGATGCGCGGTGAGTATCGTTACGATTAGTCCGGTTCGACTCCGCAAGAAACGACACAGGGCTGGCAGATGCCAGCCCTGTTCTTGTTTCATAGGCGGAGGGGGTTACAGGTCGTCGAGGCGACCGTCGTCGAGCGCGATCTGAAAAGCGCGTCCGACCAGCAGGAGGCTTTCCAGCCAGGTGGCGATCTCGTCTTCTTCGAAATGTTCTTGCAGGACTTCGAGGATGTTCTCCGGCGTGAGCTTGTAGATGACCTCGGTGGTCAGGCAGGACATCGCCTGCCAGACCGAATCGCGCGAGTCGGGCGGGTCACCTTCCAGCAGTTCGTCCAGCCACTCTTCCACAATGGGGTGGACCTGGGCGCAGGCCGATCCTTCCGGCAGTGCGTCATTGGCGAGCGACTGAAACTCATCGAGCCAGTGCATGTCCTTGGGGTTGTTCTTTTCGTCCATGCCGCGTTTTCTCCTCGCGTACCCCTTCTAGTGTACCCCTGTTATGGTCAAAATCAATCGTGTCCGGCTGGGGTGATGGCCTGGGTCCGGGCTCTTTCAAGGACCTGCACTGGCATGACAGGGCAATCGCATCAAAAAGCATTTAGAACCGCAAAGACGCCAAGAACGCCAA
>CAZHMJ010000202.1:0-9729 GCA_964533805.1 uncultured Anaerolineae bacterium
TTGCAGCCGCCGGGAAATCCTGGCGGCCGTGTCGTTCTTAGCACACCTCCGTACAGTCCCCTTACAATGCATACGATTTCATATTCCTGACCAATCTTATCGAATCTTTTTACCTCTATACTGTGAACACACAGGATGGGGGGAGGTGGGCGGCCTTCACACAAGGAGGCCTGTGGTGTGGACATCCACCTGAGTGACCATGCCGGCGAGCGTTCGTCCCAGCGCAATCTGTCCTATGACGAGATTTGTTTCATCGTCGAGCATGGCAAACACATCCGGCGCACGGGGGTGATCTACTGCCAGATGCACACCCAGCGGATACCGGCCGATCTGCCGCCGCAGCACCCATACCGGCGGCTGGCGGGTTCGACCGTGGTGCTGTCTGGCGCGGGCGACCGGGTGATCACGGTTTACCGGGAGGCGCGAGCCTTCAAGCGGGACCGGTGTAAGACCAAGTACGGCCGCAGGCGCTGAGCCAGGCCGGGCGTCTGCGGCTGAAAGCGTCTCCAATACGGCTACCGCTGTTCGTTTCATCGGCGGTTGCCTGCCTCCTCCCTCCCTCTCCGGGTGGCGTTCCCGCCAACCCCGTGCGTTCTCTCTCCACGTCTGGTACAGTTGCGCAAGCCTATCGGGGCCAGCTCCTTTCACGGGTCGCCGGGCCGCATCGCGCCCCTGGCTGTTGCCTGGCTGACGGCTGACCGCCGATAGCTGACCGCTACTGTCGAGGAGTACCCCATGTCTGGGACGATCTGTGTGTATGCCTCTTCCAGCGAGGCGCTGGCCGAGACCTATTTCGAGGCGGCTGACCGGCTCGGCCGCCGGATTGGCGAGCGCGGCTACCGCCTGGTGTATGGCGGCGGACGGCTAGGGCTGATGGGCGCAGTCGCGCGCGGGACGCAGGCCGGCGGCGGACGCGTGATCGGCGTCATTCCGGAGAAACTGGTGCCGCACGGCTACGAGGCCGTGGACGAGATGATCGTCACCGGCACCTTGCGCGAGCGCAAGGCCGTGATGGAGGAGCGCGCCGATGCCTTCATCGTCCTGCCGGGCGGCTTCGGCACGCTGGAGGAGGCCCTGGAAATCCTGACCCTGAAGCAGTTGGGCTACCATGCCAAGCCGGTGGTGTTGTTCAACACGGCCGGGTTCTTCGCCCCGCTGCGCGACGTGTTCGAGCACCTCTACGCCGAACACTTCGCCCACCCGGCCTACCGCGCCCTGTACCATCTGACGGCCGACGCGGACGAGGCGTTGGACTACATCGCGGCTTACCGGCCGCCCATCCTGCCGGACAAGGCCCACTCCACCAGCCGGGCCGCAGGATGAAGGGGCTCTTAGCTTTTGGCTAACAGCTAAAAGCCAATAGCCAACAGCGCCTTTCATTCTTCCCAGCACGGCGCGCCGCCGATCGGGATCGGGATCAGGTTATTGACCACCGGCTGGCCGCCCGACGTGACGCTCAGCCGGTCGCCATTCCCCGGCGTGTACAACCCGATCTCCAGGGATGCGAACGACGGCCGGAAGGGCAGTTCGTAGCGGTCGGCCAGAAGCTGGCCGGGCTGCCACAGATGGGCGGGGTAGTTGCCGCTGAACGGCTGGCTGTCGTGCTGGTCCACGAGCCGGCCCTGGGGATTGAGCAGGTGGATGAAGATCGACACGTCCTCCGCCAGCGGTGCGTCCACCTGCCAGGCCAGGTCCAGGCCCAGCTCGCCCGTCTCCCAGCGGGCCGAGGCGCACACCAGCCGGACGGACTCGCCCAGCACGTAGTCCATCGTCCGCGCCGGGGCCGGATTGCTGCCCTGGACGCGGATCAGCGGCTCCAGCAGCAGGAAATCCGCCCCATCCGCCAGGCGCAGCGGCTCCCCGCTTGCGAGGTCGATCAACTGCACCTTGATCTGGCCCGCGTAGGGTGGGATGCCCTCGAACACGGCCAGCCGGACCGCGTCGGAAGTGAAACGATCGGTGGGATAGTTCGCGTAGCGCTGGCCCCGATCCAGGCTGACCGCCCAGGCCTCGCTGCGAGTCAGGTTGATGAGCTGCACCACCGGGACGAAGACCCGATCCTCCTCCCGCAGCGGCCGCCAGTAGAGCATGATGTCGAGCGTCCCGCCGGGGCTGACCGCTTCCTGGGTCAGGCTGTACCCGAGCAGCTCGTACACGCCGCCGAAGGTCGCATGGACGGGCGTCCGCATGGCGGCGGGCGCGTCCGGCGGGGATTGGACGCGCAGCCAGGTCGTGTGCGGCGCGATCAGCAGGCCATTGATCAGCCCGGCGATCAGCGCCCCCGCGCCGAGGGCCGGCGCCAGCCGGTGCGCCGCCGGCGCCACTTCCGGCGTCTCGCTTGCGCCGCGCCCGGTGGCGATCAGGACTCCGGTCAGGATCAGGCAGGCCAGCGTGATCAGGCCGCCCGCCGTCTGGACGGGCGTCCCGGCATAATGCAGGCGGATCGTGTGCTCCCCGGCGGGCACGTCGACCGTGATCAGGCCGCGCTCCTCCTCCGGGTAGACCTCGGCCGGCTGGTCGTCGATCGTGGCCGTCCAGCCGGGGTAGTAGAACTGCCGGAAGCGGACCGGTCGCGGGCTGGTGACCGTCACCCGGACGGCCTGATCCGCGACCTGCTCGGCCACGAGGTCGGGATACTGCTGGATCAGGTCCAGGCCATAGACGCCGATCTGGAGCGGCGCGCTGGCGTAGGTCGCGGTGTCCGGCCCGTCGAGCGGGATCGTTTCCCCCCAGACCGGCTGGAACTCGTTGTACGAGGTCGTGCCCCACACGTGGTCGTCCAGTTCCATCTGGATTTCGTCCGCCGCCGAGAGGGAGTCCCAGCGCAGGAAGTCGCGGGCCGGATACGTCCAGGGCAGGCTGCCGAGCAGGACGAGAGCCAGCCCCGCGCCCAGCCCGGCCGTGCGCCAGCGTTCCGGCAGCAGGAGCAGGCTGGCCCCGCCCGCCAGCGCCAGCGGCACGATTCCCACCCGCAGCACCCGGTTGGGGAAGCGGAGCTGGGTCATATAGGGGAGGTTCAACCAGACCGGCTCGGAGGCGGGCTGTGTCAGGAAGAAGGTCGCCGCGAGGCCCAGGCCCAGCAGCGCGGCCAGGCCCCAGCGCCGCCGCCAGAGCAGGGCCAGCATCCCCGCCGCGCCCAGCCCGACGGCCAGCGGCCCCAGGCTGGAGGGCATGTCCAGCCGCAGGTCGGTCAGGTCGAGCGGCTGGGGAGCGATCACCAGGTCGGCCGGGGTCATCCAACCGCTGCTGAGATACTCCGCCCCATAACCGGTCTGCGCGGCGTCGATCAGGGGCAGTTCGGCGGCCATCGGCAGGACGAAGATCGCGGCCAGCCCGGCTCCCAGGGCCAGCCCGCCGATCAGGCAGGCCAGGGCGGGCACGAGCCGCGCCCGGTGGCGGACGGCCGTCCAGATCACGGCGATGCCGATCAGCGGCGCGGCGAAGAGCACGCTCAGGAAGGCGACCGGCAGGTGGAGGAGGGGCAGCGCGGCCAGGCTCAGGCCGAGGGCGGCCGCGTGGCGGCGCGAGGGCTGTCCCCAGGCCAGGGCGATCGCCAGGAAGAACCAGGGCACGATCGCCGCCGCCGCCATCTGGGGCAGGCTGCCCTGGCTCCAGACTTCGTGCAGGCGCGAGGGCGCGTAGGCCCACACCATCGCGGCCAGCAGGGCGCATTTGCCCGGCAAGAAGCGCCGCGCCAGCGCGTAGGCGCCCAGCGTCCCGGCGATCCACGAGGCGGCCATGAGCAGGTTGAAGGCGACCGGCGCGCTGAGACCCACCAGCCCCAGCAGTCCGCCCAGCCAGTGGACGCCGGGCGGGTAGAAGTTGAAGGCCGGGTAGCCATAGCCCAGGTGGAAGTAGGGCGTCCAGCGCGGCCACAGGTCGCCCTGGCGCATCAGCAGGGTCATGGCGTAGATGCGGTGCAGGTGGATCGGGCCATCGGCCGTGCGGATGATCCCGTCGCTCAGGGCGGGGAGGATGCCCGCCAGGGGGAAGAGGGCGGCCACAAGAAATTCTAAATGGTGAATTCTGAATTTTGAATTGAGTCCAGATTCTGAACTCGCTGGTTTTGAACCGTGCAAATCTGTTCTATCCGTGTCATCCGTGTTGAATTGAAACGCCCCTGATGCGGGCTTGCGGGCGAACCGGGCACTAAAGCGGCAGGCCGCGCTGGCGCAGGGCGGCGGCGATCTGGGCGTAGACGGAGTCCGGCTCCGGCGTGGCGTCGATGCGTACCCAACGCGCCGGGTCGGCCTCGATCAACTGGGCGAAGCCGGCGTACACGCGCTGGTGAAACTCCAGGGCCAGCGCGTCCAGCCGGTTCCATTCCGCCTGGGCGACCTTGCGCCGCAGGCCGATCTCCGGCGGGCAGTCCAGGTACACGGTCACGTCCGGGACCAGGCCGCCGGTCGCGAAGGCCGTCACCCGGCGCAGGGCGTCCAGGTCCAGCCCGTGCCCATAGCCCTGATAGGCCAGGGTCGAATCGTAGAAACGATCGCAGATGACCAGCCGTCCCGCCGCCAGGGCCGGGCGGATCAGCTCGTCCACATGCTGGGCGCGGGCCGCGCTGAAAAGCAGGGCCTCCGCGCGGGGGGACATCATCGTATTGTCCAGGCGGTTGAGCACGATGTCGCGCACCTGTTCGCCAATCGAAGTGCCGCCCGGCTCGCGGGTGGCGAGCACGTCCGCGCCCGCCGCCTGGAGTGCGGCCACGATGCGCCGGTACTGGGTGGTCTTGCCGGAGCCTTCCGGCCCTTCGAGCGTGATGAACATCGGCAGTCTGAGCCTATACCATTTCGATTCGATCCGGCAATTGGGCGCGCCGTGCCCGTCCTGCCGATCCCTGAATTGTATCGCGCCCCGCCGATCACGCTACGCACGGAAAACAGCACTCAGCGGTCAGCCGTCCGTGAAGACTCATCGGGTGGAACAGGACAAATCCGATCCTTCGTGGCGTCGCGGCAGGCCGCGACGGGGTCCCCCGGAAGATCGAAATCATTCCTCTGCCACCTCGCCGCTTTTCCCGCATGCGGCGCAGCCGGACGGGTCACCGACCCGTCCCTATACAGGGCGCTTTGCTCCGGCCTTCCGGTCTTGGGCCTCTGGCCTCGTTTTGCGCTTCGACGCTTGCCGCTTCGACGCTGCCTGGCGCTCAGGCGGGCTTGTGGGCCGCAGATTTCTGTGCAATGAACAGGCCGGTGTGCTTGCCGATGTCGATCGCGCCGCCGCGCCGGGCCATCTCCGCCGTCACGAAGGCCCGGAACTCGGCCTCGCGCCCGGCCAGATCGCCCTGGCTGAGGCTGCCCATCGACAGCGCGTAGGCCACCAGCGGCTCGACCTCGGTCACGTGCAGGTCGTTTTCATACAGGCGCAGTTCCACCGGGGCGAAGAACTGGCCGAGCAGTTCCGCACCGTTTTCCAGCCGGAAGGGGTTGGCATCGGACGCGAATACGTAGTTGATCGCCGGGTTGAAGGCCCGGATCAGGGTGTCCAGCTCGCGCATGTGCTCCTTGCCGTTGGTCGCGGCGAAGAGCCTGCCGCCCGGCTTGAGGACGCGCCGGATTTCGGCCAGGGCCTTGGGCCGGTCGGGGACGTGATACAGCATGTGGTTGGCGATCACGGCGTCGAAGCGGCCGTCCTCGAAGGGGATGGCCTGGGCGTCGATCCGCTCGAAGCGCAGGTTGGTCTGCCCGGCCAGCGCGGCCTGGGCCGTTTCCACCATGCCCGGCGAGAAGTCGGAGAGGGTCACGCTCCATCCGGCGGGGATGCGGTTGGCGTTGTTGCGCCACAGCCAGCCGGGACCGCCGCCCAGTTCCAGCAGCGGGCCTCCGCGGGCAGGTCGAGCTGGTCGAAGACCCAGGGCTGCCATTTCTGGGGGTTGGTGTCGAAGCGCTCGTGCAGGGCCACCCGCGCGTCCAGGTTGGACGAATCGCGGTACTGCTGGCCGAGCAGGTAGTTCGAGTCGCTGTAGCGAGTCATGGGCTTTTCCTCCTGATTGGGCCAGCCCTATCCTATCGCGGCCCGTGCCTGCCTGCTTGACGCCTGCCCGATGTTCGATCGCGTTTCACCTGATGGGCAAGGTTATCCCAGGCCTGCGCGGGGTATAATCTGCCGCTGTGTTTGATGGAAGAAGGAGAAGAATCGATGAGCAACGCCTATGAAGCCGAAAACAACGCCGGGCGCGCGGAGTTGAGCGCCCTGATCGGGCGACTGACGGACGCGCAGTTGACCCAGCCGATGGAAGCCGGTTGGACTCCGGCCGCCGTGCTGGCCCACCTGGCCTTCTGGGATCAGCGGGCGCTGACCCTGCTGCGCCAGTGGAAGGACAAGGGCGTCGAACCGTCCCCGATCGATACCCACGTGATCAACGAGGTGACGCGGGTGCTCTTCCTGGCGATCCCGCCCCGCGCGGCGGCGGAGCTGGCCCTGCGCTGCGCGGAAGAAGTCGACCGCGCGATCGCGGCCCTCGATCCGGCCCTGCTGGCCGAGGTCGAAACCAAAGGCACGACCGTGGTCCTCAACCGGACGCACCATCGCCGCGCCCACCTGGCCGAGATCAAGCAGGTGGTGGGTCTGGTGGACTGACCGTTCGCGGACGGGGCGGTGCCGGACGGGGCGGTGACCCGTCCCTACAAGGCATCCCCTGCGGAAAACGAACACGCCCCGGAACTCCGGGGCGTGTTGCTTGTGAGTGATTCTAGCCGGTCGGCCGTTCGTCGCGGAAGATGCGCACGTAACGCTGCGGCTCGTCGCCGTAGCTGTGGCTCACGACGTGGGCCTGACGCGCCAGCTCGTGCTGGCGACGCCGAATGTAAGGAGGTTGGGGCGGCAGGTTGATGTGGGCCACGCCCGACAGCACCTGCTGGATCGCTTGCTCGGCGTCACGCAAGCCCTCCGTCAAAGGGTCCGCTTCGTGCCGCTCCAGTTGGAACACGTCCACCAGGAAGTTCTCCATCTGGGTCACGGTGTTGGCGCGCAGGACGTAGACCGGCACGCCGCGCCGCTCGGCGTCCACGATCAGCTTGGGCCGCCGCCGGTAGTAGTTCTTGAGCGTCACCAACGCCTGGGCCTGATCCAGCTCATCCTCGATGATCAGGGGCAGGTTCAGGCGCCGGGCGGAACTTTGCAGCCGGTTGCGGGCCACGCCGTACAGGTAGACGTGCAGGGTGGGCAGGCCGCGCTTGCCGTGCCCGTGGCCGGAGTCGCCTCGCGTCTCCGCCACCTCGATATCGAAGGGCGAGTGCGGTTGCCGGGAGTCGCTCCCATTGCGGGCGCGCCGCCCGCCGCGTTCCGGCGCGGCGACGCTGCTCAGGTCCGGCTGGTAGGTTTCGACCTCGATCTCGCCGGCCAGGTTGCGCTTGCGAAGCTGGGCGGGCAGCGGGCGGCCGCGCAGGGCCGCGTCGACCGCGGCGGCCACGTCTTCATGCACCACCAGGCTATGGCGCGTTTGCAGCTCCACCAGCACGTCGAAGGTCGGCGGGGAGCGCCGTTCCAGCACGGTCTTCTGCGTGCCGCGCCGCCGGGCTTCCTCGTCGGAGAGCGTCACCGATTCGATGCCGCCCACCAGGTCCGACAGGGTCGGGTTGAGCAGCAGGTTTTCCAGCGTGTTGCCATGCGCGGTGCCGATGAGTTGGACGCCGCGCTCGGCGATGGTGCGCGCCGCCTGGGCTTCCAGCTCGCGCCCGATCTCGTCGATCACGATCACTTCGGGGTTGTGGTTCTCCACCGCCTCGATCATGACCTCGTGCTGGAGGTCGGGCCGCGCGACCTGCATGCGCCGCGCCCGGCCGACCGCCGGATGGGGCACGTCGCCGTCCCCCCCGATCTCGTTGCTGGTATCGACCACCACCACGCGCCGGGTCTCGGCCAGGACGCGAGCCGCTTCGCGCAGCAGCGTGGTCTTGCCGACTCCGGGCGGGCCGAGGATCAACAGGCTCTGGCCAGATTCGATCAGGTCCTGCACGATGTCGATCGTGCCGTACACGGCCCGGCCGACCCGGCAGGTCAGCCCGACCACGGCCTTGCGCCGGTTGCGGATGGCGCTGATCCGGTGCAGGGTGCGCTCGATCCCGGCCCGGTTGTCCAGGTCGAAATCGCCCACGCGCTCGACCACGTAATCGAGCATGACCGGCGTGACCTCCTGGTCGGAGAGCACGACTTCGCCGTCCGTGTAACGCGCGGTGGGCACCCGGCCCAGGTCCAGAATGATTTCCAGCAGTTCGTCGACATTGCCCAGTTCGTCCAGCCGGTGGCGGATCGCGCCGGGCAGCACTTCACGTAGTTTTTCCAGGTCGTCCGTAATCCGATGTTCCAACTTGTCCGTTCTCTCCAGGTTGTACCTAGCCCTTCCCCGAACGTCCGCTGGAGAGGGGGATCCCTCCGCGCACGCCGGGCAGCGGGGCGAAAGCGGGGTGCTCGACGCGAGAGGTTGTGTGCCTGACCAGCACCGATTGGCGCGCCCAGGGCACGAAGCCCAGGCGTTCCAGCGGGCCGTTCAACCAGCCCTGGTGCTGCCGCACACAACAGTAGACCGGCACGCGGGCCGACCGCTCAAGGGCGATCAGCGCCCCGGCCAGGACCTCTTGCGCCAGGGGTTCGGCTTCCGGGTGCAGATAGGGGCGCAGGTAGACGCCCCGGTCGCCTTCGCTAACGGTGAGATAGCACCATGCCTTGTCCTCCTGAAAGTAAACCAGCCCTTCTTCGGCCGGGATTGGGTCGGCTTGCTGGGCCAGGCGTGGGACCGTCTGAGCATGCAAAAAGCGCACGGCGGGCATATCCCGCCCGGCGGCCGGGCGCAGCGGCAGCGCGCCGGCGACCGGCGGCGGGGCCGGGTTGCGCCGCCAGATATCCTGGCGGGCGTAGGAGGCATACCCGGCTTGGCGCAGGACCTCGAAGATCGGGCTGTTCTCGTCCACTTCGGCGTGGATGGTCTGCGCGCCGCGCGCCCCGGCTTCGACCGCCAGGGCATCCAGCAGGCGCAGCCAGACAGTTTCCAGGGTGTCGGGATCACCATCGGTCAGCGCCGGGGCCGGGCCGAGAGCCGGGGCCATGAAGACGATGTGCGCATGCGTCTCGCCCCGCGTGTGGCGCAACTGGCCGATCGCCGCCAGGGAACCGCAGCGCGCGACCACAGTCGGCGCGCCCATCTCGGCCAGGGGCAGGCGCGACAGGGCCGCGTCCTCGGCGGTGTGCAGGCCGCGGGCCAGGTACGATTCGCTGTCCAGGCTGATGCCGTGGGACTTGAGGCGGTGAATCAGCGGCAGGTCGGCCAGCGTGAACGCCCGTGTTTCGGCGTCGGAGTGGAACAAACTCGTCCTCGGGAAGCTCACAACCCACAAAAAATCGTTGGGCGTAATCGTCTGTGTGCCGGTGGTGGCCGTCCGTGGCGGGCCACGCTGCAAGTCTTTACCCTCTGCTCACATTGTACATAACCCCCGGCCGAATGACAATGAGTGATCGGCCTGCCGGTGAAGCTGGCAGGCAATGTTGAATTTTGAATGCTTAATTTTGAATTGAAAGGCGGGAGGGGACGCGGGATTGCCGGGGGGCCGGGGTGGAGCGTCGGAATTGTTGAGTTTTCTCAAAATAACGAGGTAACGGGGAATGATTTCGGCATTGGAATCGATCAGCCAATGGGGGGGCGTAGATATGGTAGATTCGGTAAGGCGTCAACTTTGGTGTGCCGTCTGGCGGCCCGGACCGGCAGCGTGATTCGCGCTTGGGTTGCGCTTT
>CAZHMJ010000203.1:0-9650 GCA_964533805.1 uncultured Anaerolineae bacterium
TTCCGCGCGGCGCTCCGCCTGGAGGACGGCCGCCTCTGGCGTCGGGTGGGCGGCGTGGGCCGCCAGCGCTTCCTCCTCCAGGGCTTCCGGTTCTGCTCCGGCGCGGCGGTAGAAGTCGCTGATGGTCCGGCGCGCGATGGCGAACAGCCAGGCGGCCAGCGAGAACTCGTGGCGGCCGGTGAACTGGAAGCGCCCGCGCACGGCCTTGAGGAAGACTTCCGAGGTCAGGTCCTCGGCATCCTGGGCGGCGGGCACCCGCGCCGCGACGTAGGCGTACAGGCGCGGCAGGGTGGTCTGGTAGAGCGCTTCCCATTCGGCCGCGGTCTGGGGCAGGCGATCCTCGCCGGGCTGGGTGGGGTCAGGCGGCATGTTGGCTCCTCTGGCGGTGGGTTTGCCTATAGAGACGCGCGCGACCGGCAAAATACTGCATCCGTTCACAGTCGACAGTTTACAGTTTTCGGTCAATTTGCAGGAAGCAGGTGGAGGAGCCAGCGGCGCACGCGCAAAAAAAAGCAGGGACGAGGTTGCCCTGTCCCTGCCCTTTGTTTTTACTGTCGACTGTCGACGGTGAACTGCCGACTGCTGACTCTTCTACAGCGTCAGGCTGGCGTAGAGCATCCCGGTTTCGTCCGGCTGCTCGGTGCAGGTGAAGCCCAGCCGCTGGAAGAGGTTGATCATGTTGGTGTTTTCCGGCAGCATGTTGGCGACGATGCGCTCCAGCTTCTCGTCGCGGGCGATGGCGATCAGGCGCTGGAGCATTTCAGTGCCCAGGCCCTTGCCCTGGAACGCGTCGGTGATGATCATCGCGAAGCGGGCTTCGTTGGCGCCGCGCATCTTGCTCAGGCGAGCGATGCCCAAAATCTGGTCGCAGTGCGCGTCCTTCGCGTTCTTGCACTCGGCCACCAGGGCGATCTCGCGGTCGTAGTCATTGAAGCAGATACGGCTCAGCCGGTTGTGGGCAGTGCGCTGGTCGACATTCATCTGCTGCAAGTAGCGCAGGTAGACGGTGCGCTCGGAGAGCGTCTGGTGGAACTGGGCCACTTTTGGCTCGTCCTCGGGCCGGATCGGGCGAATGAGGAACTGGGTGCCATCTTTGCTGGTCCAGGGCTGGACGTACTGGTACGGGTACGGCCGGATCGCCAGCTTGGGCAGGTCTTCTTCCTTGACGTCCGGATCGAACAGCACGACGCGCGCGTCCAGAGCCAGCAGCCGCTCGGAGTTGGCCAGCAGCGGGTTGATGTCCAGTTCCTTGATCCACTTCTGCTCGGTGATGAGCTGGCTGAAGCGGACCAGCAGCTCTTCCAGGGCCTTGATGTCGACCGGCTTCTGGCCGCGGACGCCCTGCAGGGCGGTGAAGATCTTGGTCTGGGCCATCATGCGGTGGGCCAGGGTGCTGGTCAGCGGCGGCAGGGCCAGGGCGCGGTCCTTGAAGACCTCGACCAGCGAGCCGCCGGTGCCGAAGAGCATGACCGGGCCGAACTGCGGGTCGATGCTGCTGCCGATGATGATTTCGTAGCCATCGAGCTTGATCATCGGCTGGACGGAGACGCCCAGGAAGTCCGATTTCTTGGCCTTGGTGTAAACCGCGTCGCGGATGGCGTTGAAGGCTTCACGCACGGCCGCCGCGTCCTTGAGGTTGAGCTTGACGCCGCCGATGTCGGTCTTGTGGGTGATCGTCTCGGAGTGGAGCTTGAGCACCACCGGATAGCCCATCTTGTCCGCGGCGGCGGCGGCCTCGTCGGCCGTCTCGGCCACCTGCATAGGCACGGTCGGGATGCCGTAGGCCGCCAGCACTTCCTTGGATTCGGTCTCGGTCAGAATCGTGCGCTTCTCGCTGCGCACTTTGGCGATGAGCTTTTCCACGCGGGCGCGGTCGGGCGCGTTGGCTTCCGAGGCGACGGAGAAGGCGGGTGTTTCGTACAGGTTCTTGAGGTTGTCGCTGTACTTCCACATGTACGAGAAGGCGCGCGCCGCGGCGTCGGGATACTCGAAGGTCGGGATGCCGGCCTTGTTGAGGATGTCTTCGCCTTCGCGAATGTCCCCGCCACCCATCCAGCTCGCCAGGACGGGCTTGCCGGGGATGTTGGCGTAGGGCTTGAGGGCTTCGGCGGTCAGGGTCGGATCGGTCATGGCCTGGGGGGTCAGGATGACCAGCATGCCGTCGCTGTTGGCATCGTTGCCGGCGACTTCCAGGGCCTTGGCGTAGCGCTCCGGCTCGGCATCCCCGATCACGTCGATCGGGTTGTTGTGGCTCCACACAGCGGGCAGGAAACTGTTGAACTGTTCCATCGCTTCCGGCGAGATTTCGGTCAGCTTACCGCCGCTGGTGATCAGGGCGTCGGTCGCCAGGACGCCGGGGCCGCCGGCGTTGGTCACGATGCTCAGGTGCGGCCCGCGCGGGCGGGGCTGCTTGCCCAGGGTTTCGGACATGGCGAACAGCTCGGCGATGTCATTGACGCGCAGCACGCCCACGCGCTGGAAGGCGACGTCCAGGACGTCGTCGCTGCCGGTCAGCGATCCGGTGTGCGAGGCAGCGGCCTTGGCCGCTGCGGCCGTCCGGCCGGGCTTGATCAAGATGATCGGCTTGGTCATGGCGACTTCGCGGGCGGCGGAGAGGAAGGCGCGCGCATCGCCGATGGTTTCCATGTAGATCACGATGCTCTCGGTGCTCGGATCGTCGCCCAGGTAGTAGATCAGGTCGCCCCAGTTCACGTCCAGCATTGAGCCAATCGAAATGAAGTGGCTGAAGCCCACGTTCTCGCTCAGGCTCCAGTCGAGCACGGCCGTGCACAGCGCGCCGGACTGGCTGATGAAGCCCACGCTGCCGCGGCGGGCCATGGCGCTGGCGAAGGTGGCGTTCAGGCCAGAGACGGGACTCATGACGCCCAGGCAGTTGGGGCCGATCAGGCGCATGTGGCCGCGCCGCGCCTCGACCATGATCTGGCGCTCCAGCTCGACACCCTCCGGGCCGATTTCCTTGAAGCCGGCCGAAATGACGATCGCGCTCTGGATGCCCAGGTCGACGCAGTCCTTGATGATGCCGGGCACAGTGGGCGCGGGCGTGGTGATGACCACCAGGTCGACCTTCTCCGGCACGGCCTGGATGCTGGGATAGGCGCGGATGCCGAGGATGCTGTTGCGCTTGGGATTGACGGGGTAGACGGTGCCGCCAAAGGGCGTGCTGATCAGGTTCCACAAGATGGTCCGGCCGACGCTGCCTTCGCGTTCGCTGGCCCCGATGACCGCGACGCTCTTGGGGGCGAAGATCGCGTCCAGGGCCTGGCGGCCGCGCACGCGGTAGAGCAGGTCATGAGTCGGGTCGATGATCGGCTCGGTAGCTTTCTTTGAGTGGTCCGGCATAATAACCCTTTCCTGGTTTGATACGGTTCCTGCTGAGAAAGTCTGTGGACAGGCTGCTGAGGGTAAGAAGACCGGAGAACACCGGGGAGAAGGTTACCACGCAGTAGCCTGAAAAGAGACACATGAAAGCTGCGCGTCACGCGCGCAACTCCGCTCATATTGTATCGGAATCCCGAACCGGGCTACATGCCGAAGATCATACCATACTTTGTGCAATGTCCCGACCCGCAATCGTTGTCCTCTGTGCAGGCTGACCAACCCGAACCCAGGGTGATGAATGCCCGGCGCGGACAGGCTTTTGGTCGGTGTTCTGGCCGGGCAAATCAGGGTAAGCTGGAAGGATGGGCGTGGCATCACAACAGGGTAGACCCCGGGGAGCGAGCGATGAGCAGTTCGGGTGATGTGGTTGTCAGCGGCCACCTGTGCCTGGATTTGATCCCGCAGATGGCGCACGTCCCGGTCGACGAGCTGGCCACGCCGGGCCGTCTGTTCGAGGTCGATTCACTGGTGATCTCGACCGGTGGGGCGGTCTCCAACACCGGCCTGGCCTTGCAGCGGTTGGGAGTGGACGTCCGCCTGATGGCAACCGTGGGCGACGACCTGCTCGGCAGCCTGATCGTCCGGGCGCTCCAGGCCCGCGATCCGGCCCTGACGCGCCTGATCCGGCTCCAGCCCGGCCGGACCAGCTCCTACACGATCGTGCTTTCCCCCCAGCGGGTGGACCGCATCTTCCTACACTGCCCCGGCACCAACAACGACTTCGACATCGACGATATCGACTTCGACCTGCTGGCCGGAGCCAGGATTTTCCACCTGGGCTATCCCAGCGTGCTGCCGCGCCTGATGGAAGGCGGCGGGGAACGGCTGGAGATGCTCTACGCTCGCGCCAAAGCCAGCGGGGTGGTGACCTCGCTGGACGTGGCGATGCCCGATCCGGATGGACCGAGCGGCCGGGTGGATTGGGCCAGCGTCCTGCGCCGGACGCTGCCCTACGTGGATATCTTCGTGCCCAGTATCGAGGAGACGGTGTTCATGCTGCGCCGGGCCGATTACGAGGTCTGGGCGGGCGACGTGCTGGGCCACCTGACCGCCGCTTACCTGGATGACCTGGCCGCGCAGCTCTTCGATTGGGGCGTGGCCGTCGCCGGGTTCAAGCTGAGCAGGCTGGGCTTTTGCCTGTATGGCGGCCCGGCGGGGTGCTTCGACCGGCTGTCCCGCCTGCCCCTCGACCCGGCGGCGTGGGCCGGGGCGCGGGTCTACGCGCCGTGCTTCCTGGTGACGCTGGCCGGCACGACCGGCGCGGGCGACTCGGCCTATGCCGGCTTGCTGGCGGCCTTGCTGCGCGGGTTCAGCCCACAGGAGGCCGCGCGCTGGGCGGCGGCGGTCGGCGCGTGCAATGTCGAGGCCCCCGACGCCACCAGCGGCATCCGCACCTGGGCCGAGACCGAGGCCCGGATGGCCGCCGGCTGGCCGGTCAGCACGGCGCGTGTGCCGGGGTTCTAGCGGAAAAGCGAAGCGAATCGCCCAAACGCGCGGGCAGAAGCAGAAAAAGCATCTCACCGCGGAGAGCGCGGAGGACGCAGAGCAAAAACTAGAAAGGTATGGTTTTCCCTCTGCGTTCTTTGCATCCTCCGCGGTGAGATGCCTTTGTTTTGGCATTGTCTGGCCGGGCGGGCACTTGCACGATCGTCGCTCAATGGTAAAGTCAGACTGCAATTCGTTTATCACTTGGAGATGAATCCATGAAAACAGCGCTCGTATGCGGAGCCGGCGGTTTCATCGGCGGGCACCTGGTCAAGAAACTCAAGCGGGAAGGCTTCTGGGTACGCGGGGTGGATATCAAACAGCACGAGTTCGCGCCCACTCAGGCCGACGAGTTCCTGCAGTTGGACCTGCGTGAAGAGGAAAACTGCCAGCAGGCGCTCACGCTCAACGGCGGCACCTTCGACGAAGTCTACCAACTGGCGGCCGACATGGGCGGGATGGGCTTCATCCACTCGGCCGAGTGCGAGATCATGCACAACAGCGCCCTGATCAACATCCACATGAGCCACCACGCCGCCAGGATGCGCGTGCCGCGTTACTTCTTCTCCTCCTCGGTGTGCGTCTACCGCGACATGCAGCCCGGCGAGCCGGAGATGACCGAGGCGGAGGCCATCCCGGCCAACCCCGACAACGAATATGGCTGGGAGAAGCTGTACGCCGAGCGCATGGCGATGGCCTACGAGCGCAACCAGGGCATGGTCGTGCGCATCGCGCGCTTCCAGAACTGCTACGGCCCGGAGGGCACCTGGACCGGCGGGCGCGAGAAAGCCCCGGCGGCCATGTGCCGCAAGATCGCCGAGGTCGAAGACGGCGGCACGATCGAAATCTGGGGCGATGGCAGCGCGATCCGGTCGTACACCTACGTGGATGACATGATCGAAGGCATCTACCTGCTGATGCACTCCGACCTGAAGGGCGCGGTCAACATCGGCTGCCCGCAGTACGTGTCGGTCAACGAGTTGGTCGCGACGGTGGCGGAAGTCGCCGGCAAGCGGGTCAACGTCAAACACATCGAGGGGCCGGTCGGGGTCCACTCGCGCAACTTCAGCAACGCGCGGATCTACTCCCTGGGCTGGCAGGCGCGCTTCGACCTCAAGGCCGGGATCGCGCGCACCTATCCCTGGATCGAGGCCCAGGTCAAGGCAGCGGCCGGTGTGAAGTAGCGGTCTGGCGGGCCGGTGACAACCCGGGCGCTTGGATAGCGAGAAATCCCAATGACCAAAAAGGTCATGGTCAGCGGCTGCTTTGACCTGCTGCACAGCGGCCATGTCGCCTTCTTCCAGGAGGCGGCTGTTTATGGCGATCTCTACGTGGCCCTCGGCTCCGACAGAACCCTGTTCGAGCTGAAGGGCCGCGTCCCGATCAACTCCGAGCAAGAGCGCCTGTTCATGGTCAGGGCGGTCAGCCACGTCAAGGACGCTTTCATCTCGCAGGGATCGGGGCGACTGGACTTTATCGAGGAGTTCAAGGCACTCCGGCCGGACGTCTTCGTCGTCAACGAGGACGGCCACACGCCGGCCAAGCAGAAGCTGTGCGAGGAATACGGCGTCGAATACGTCGTGCTGTCCCGGACGCCCCAGGCCGGGCTGGAGCCGCGCTCGACCACGGCCCTGCGCGCGATCAACCGGATTCCCTTCCGGATCGACCTGGCGGGCGGCTGGCTCGATCAACCGTGGGTCTCGAAGCACTATCCCGGCCCGGTCGTGACGATCTCGATCGAGCCGAGCCTGGAATTCAACGAGCGCAGCGGGATGGCCTCCAGCACGCGCAACGCGGCGATCGAGCTGTGGGGGACGCGCCTGCCGCCGGGCAACCCCGAAAAGACGGCCAAGATTCTGTTCTGCTACGACAATCCGCCCGGCACGCAGGAAATCTCCGGCTCGCAGGACGCAATTGGGATCGTGTTTCCGGGGCTGGCGAAAGCGGATTACGAAGGGGAATACTGGCCCGCGCGGATCGAAACCCTGGTCGACGAGGAAGCGCTGCGGTTCGTGGAGAGCAGCCTGTATCTGCTCACGCTCGGCCCGCGCCAGGATGGCTACGACGTGCTGGCGAACACGCACATCGATCGCGACGGGGCGAAGGCTCTGGCCGATGCCGCGAATGACTGCTGGGCGGCGATTCTGGACCGCGACCGGGTGGCGTTTGGGGATGCGTTCCGGCGCTCGTTCGAAGCCCAGATCGCCATGTTCCCGGAGATGGTCAACCAGCAAATTCTCGACCTGATCGAGCAGTACCGGGCGGGCGCGCTGGGCTGGAAGCTGTCCGGGGCGGGCGGGGGGGGCTACCTGATTCTGGTGGCCGACAGCCCGATTCCGAACGCGATCCGGATCGCGGCCCGCCGCGCGGGCGAATAACGCGCGCGGGTTGTCGGCTTGCTTCGATTTCGTTTCAATTCACCACGGATAGCACCGATGACACGGATGAACACGGTTTTTCTTCAATAGAAACCGTGTTCATCCGTTCAATCCGTGTTGAATTGAAAAGGTATCTAGTGGCGATTTTCCGCGGCCATGAAGTTGAGCAGCAGCGCGGCGATCGCGCCGGGCACCCACCCGGCGATGGTCAGCAGCAGGACGATAATCACCGTCCCGCAGCCGCGGTCGATCACGGCCAGGGGCGGGAACACAATGCACAGAATCGCGCGTAAACAACCCATCGTCGTTACTCCCTCGTTATTCCATTGCACAACACATTGATCTATACGCACGGCGGCGGGCCGCGTTGCGTGAACAGCCCGCCGCGCTGATACCCTTGAGACCGGCGTGCTCGATCCGGGCGCAACCCTGACTTCCTCCTCTCCGTACAGGAGTCCAGTACAATCAATGCCTTCTGACCGCCTCATGACTGGAGTTCCCATGACCATAACCGAGGATCGGGCCACCCCGTTGCTGGACGTGCAGGGCGTCTCCTACCGCTACGGGATGACGGCCGTGCTGCACGACATATCGTTTGCCATCGACCGGGGCCAGATCGCGGCCCTGATCGGGCGCAACGGCGCGGGCAAGACCACCCTCCTGCGCTGCGCGGCGGGCTGGACGCGGGCCTATCGCGGCGAGATCGCCGTCGACGGCGCGCCGGTCTTTCGCGTGGAGCGCCAGGCCCGCGAAAAGCTGGCCTTCGTGCCGGACATGCCCACCTTCTACGACGAGCTGACCGCCTGGGAGCACATGCAGCTCGTCGCCCGGTTGAACCGCGTCCCCGACTGGCAGGCGCGGGCCGAGGGCCTGCTGCGCGAGGTCTCGCTGTGGGAGCAGCGCGGGGCGCTGCCCTTCACCTACTCGCGCGGGATGCGCTACAAGCTGGCCCTGGCGCTGGCCCTGCTGGTCCGGCCGCCGCTGCTCCTGCTGGACGAACCCTTCGGCCCGCTCGACCCGGAAGCGGCCAGCCGCCTGTGGACGCAACTCGCCGCCTTGCGTGACTCCGGCATGGCCGTCTTGCTGAGCAGCCACAGCCTGCCGCCCGCCGCCCGCCCCGATCGCTTCCTGGTGATGGAGCAGGGCCGTTTGATTGCGGACGGTGCGCCGGAGGTCTTCGGCGTCCCGGCGGGAGGCTTCACGCTGGAGGCGCTGCTCGGGGCGGCGTTGGGCGCGGAGGAAGCCCGCCGGCTTGCGGTCGAGCCGGTTGAGGAGGGGCCTGATGTGGACTGACCTGGCCGACTTCGGCACGCTGCTCTGGCTGCGGGTCCGGCAGATGCGCCGCACCGCCCGCCAATGGCTGATGTCCTACGACCGCGACCTCAAGCCGGTCTTCAACAAGCAGTACGCCCTGTACCTGATCGGGCTGGGGATCGCCTGGATGGTCATGATGTGGGCCTTCCTGGTGGACCAGGCCGCGGACGTTGGACAGGCGCTGGGACCGTCCGCGCGGGAAGGGCTGCTACCCGCGCTGCCGGGGCTGATCGGGGCGGTGCTGCTGGTTGTGATCGGCCTGACGCTGCGCGGCCTGCCTTTGACCCTGAGCTGGCAGGACCAGACCTACGTGGCCGCTTCGCCCGTCTCGCGGGCGGCCCTGGTTGCGGACGGCCTGCTGCGCCGGGCGCTGATCCTCCTGCCGCTGGCTGGGCTGGCCGCTGCCCTGATTGTGATGGCGGTCAACTGGCCGGTCGGGGCGGATTTCGCCGGGCGGACCGGGCTGGGCGTCCTGCTGGGCGTGCCGCTGGTCGGGCTGCTGGGGTTGGCCCTGGCCTGGATCGGCGGGCTACTGCCGGCCCTCCGCCCGGCGTGGCCCCGCTGGCCGCGCTGGCTGGCCCTGATCGGGCTGGTGGGCGCGGCGATCCTGGCGCCGGGCGTGTTCCTGTGGCCGGGGATTGCCGTGCAGCGGATCGCGGCGGGCGAGGCGCCGCTCGGCCTGCTGCTGGGACTTCTCATCCTGGCCATTGCAGCCGTCGCGGCCCTGGTCTGGCTGGGGCGGGGACTCAACCTGATCGTGGTCACGGACGCCAGCCGGGCGGCGGCCCGGATCGGCGCGCTGGGCTTCATGCCCAACCAGGACGTGGTGCGCGCCATCAAGCGTCAGGAGAAGCTGGCGGCGCGTGGGGTGCGCTTCCGGCTGCCGGGCCGCTTTGGACCGCTGGGGACGCTCCTGGCGCGCGGGCTGCTGGCTTATGCCCGCGCCCCGCTGGGGGTGCTGCCGATCCTGGGCTGGGGGCTGATGGCGGCTCTGCTGGCGATGGTCCTCAGCCTGACCAGCGGCGCGGCCAGCATCCCGGCCTGGGCCTCGGCCCTGGCCTTCGTCCTGTTCAC
>CAZHMJ010000204.1:0-9648 GCA_964533805.1 uncultured Anaerolineae bacterium
CGCTGAAGCGGACTCAAAGACCCGAAGCGCCAGGCCACGAGCCTGCTTCAGCAGGCTTTTTTGACTCTGTAGCCGGGGACTTGAGTCCCCGGCGTGGCCGCCGCGCCACCTGAATCACGATCTTGCCCGATGACCGGATTAAATTGTTAAGTCTCATCAATTCCGACGCCCGTGCCAAACACCCGACTCGCGCCGGGCACGCCCATCAGGGGAAATTAGCCGTTCGATTCCGACCGCGCCGGTCACAGACCGCGCCCCACCGAACGATGCCTGACCAACAACCACGAACCACCCACCAATAACCGTGTCATTCACTGCTGCGGAACATCAGCAGCCAGGTACCGATGGTCACGATGTCCCCCGCGCTCAGGCGGAAGCGGCCGCCGGTCGGGACGCGCCCGCCGTTGGCGTAGGTGCCGTTGGTGCTGTTGAGGTCTTCCAGGATCAGGGCGCTGCCTTCGCGCACGATCCGGGCGTGGTGGGCCGAGACGCGATCCTGGCCGATCACCAGGGTATTGTCCGGGGCGCGGCCGATCCGCACCTCCTTGAGGGCGGTCAGGTCGAGCCGCTCGCCCTTGTAGAGCAGGAGCGTGGGCGGCGGGCCGCCGCGCTCGATGGCCGGGCGGGACGACTTGAGCCGCATGTGCAGGGCGGCCGTCTCGTCCATGCGCTCCCCGCGCGACATGTGGAACGACTTGGCCGTGCTGGCCTTGCGCGTGAAGGAGTCGTAGCGCTGCGCGCCCAGCTCCATGTCCATCGCCTCCTCGCGCAGCATGTCGTGCTGGCTCTGAAGCTCGGCGTCGGCCAGGGCATGGCGGTTGATCTCGTCCGCGGCCACGGCCAGCACCTGCGACGCGCCGTCGAACTCGCCCGCGTCGGCCTGGCGCACGGCTTCCTCGCGGGCGCGCGCCGCGCGCAGCAGCAGGGCCGATTTGAGCACGTCCGGGTCCGAGGCGGGGGTGTCGTACTGGTCATCCCGGACGGTGTTGAGCGTGACCGGCAGGCTCAGCGTGTGGTGGACGGCCCGCCCGTCACCCAGCTCGTCGTAATCGAAGCGCAGCGTGGCGACCTCGATCGCGCCCAGTTTGTTCAGGGCCGGGATGTCCAGCTCCAGCACCAGGGTCTTCAGCTCATCGGCGTACAGGTCGCCCAGGCGGAAGGTGATCGCCCGCCCTTCCTCGTTGACCTCGGCCGGATAGGCGTTGAGCTGGCGCACGCTGCGCACGGCGGCGGTCAGCGTGAGCGAGACGGTCAGGTTTTGCCCGACTACGCTCAACAGCCCGGCCAGTTCCTCGGAGAAGATGCGCGGGGTCTGATCGGGGCTGTCGATGAAGTAAAACGCGCCGTCGCCCTCGGCCGCGATGCGGGTCAGCAGGTCTTCGTTGAAGTCCATCCCGACGCCCATCGTGGTCGTCGTGACGCCTTCCTCGCGCTTCTGGCGGGCCATGCTCGCCAGCCGGTCGGGATCGGTCACGCCCTGGTTGGCGAGGCCGTCCGTCAGGAGCAGGACGCGGTTGACCTGGTTGGGCGCGGCGTTCTCGCCGACCAGGGTCACGCCCTGCAGCCAGCCGCCGCTCAGGTTGGTCGTGCCCGCCGCCCGGATCGATTCGATTTGCAGGTTCAGGGCGTCCTTGTGGACGACCGGCGTCGGCGTGACATTGACCTCGACGCTCTCGTTGTAAGTCACCAGGCTGAAGCGATCGTCCGCGCTGAGGTGCTGGACCAGGAACTGCGCGGCCTGTTTGACATAGGCCAGCTTGTCCCCGATCATCGAGCTGCTGCGATCCAGCACCACGGACAGGTTCAGCCGGCGGCGGCCGGAATCCTCCGGCAGCGGCCCAGCCTTGATCCGCGCCAGCAGGTACAGCCGGTGCTCGCGCGCCATCGACAGCACATCGTATTCCAGCACGTAATCGACTTGCACGGCACGTTTCCCCTCAATACTCGTTGCATTCCAAACTTGCAGCATTCCAACTACAACCTGACTCTTACCCATTGTAGACAGGATCGTTCCGGATGGGCATGCATCGTTGGTCATGCCAACAAGCGCGGAAGCCAGAAAAAGCGTCGAGGCGGCAGGCGTCCAAGCGTCAAACAAACACTCAGAGCGACATTCTCACGCGTTTGGTGTGGCACGCGGGAGCGGAGCCGGACCTGATTTTCGCCTTGCGCCTGGACCCTTGTCGCTTGGACGCTCCCCCTGGGGATTTGTTTTGCCCGGCGCTGGGGTACAATTCCGGCCTCGGATGGCACGCCACAGGGGATCGGGCATGATTCAGCGCATCAGGCAGCAAATCCAGCACACGCTCAGCATCAAGTTCGTGCGGGATACGATCACGCTCCAGGCCGGGAAGATGTTCCTGACCGTGCTCAGCGTCGGGTCCGGCATCCTGCTCCTGCGCGGGTTGGGCAAGGATGAGTACGGCGTGTGGTCGTCCGTGATGACCATGGTCGGCCTGCTGCTGTTCTTCAACCTGACCGGGGTCGACCAGAGCACCCTGACCCGCCTGTCCGAATCCCTGAGCGCCGGGAACCGCGCCCTGACTCGCGATTTGATGGGCTTCTACATCCAGGTCACGCTCGGCTTCGCGGCGATCGCCTGCGTGGTCGCCTTCCTCGGCGGACCGGCCTTCGCCCAGGCCTCGTACAACGATCCCCACCTGGGCGAGTTGGCGGCGATCTACTGCCTGATGTTGTTCCCGCTGCCCGTCTACCACTTGATGCTGCTCGTGCTGCAAAGCCGGCGCTCGATGCGAGCCTATACCCTTCTGGAAAACGGCGGGGTGGTGGTCGACGTCGCCCTGGTGGTGATCGTGGTCGTCACCAAGACGGGCGCGGCCGGGCTGGTGGTGGCCTACCTGCTCTCGGCGCTGGTCAAAGCAGCCGGGAGCGTGTGGGCCTACCGCGACCTCCAGCGCCGCCGGGCTGAGGAACTGCCCAGCATCGGGGAAATCCTGACCGCCGCGCGGCACAACTCACCGCGCCCCTACTGGCGTTTCGGCTTCTCCCTGGCGATCGACAAAAACCTGGCCAGCCTCTTTCTCCTGCTGCCCCAACAGTTTGTGGGCATGGCCCACGGCCCGGCCGCGGTCGGCTTCCTGAAGCTGGCGATCAGCGCCCTGAACAAACCTGCCGTCGTGTTCACCGGCATCCTGACCAACCTGGCGGCGCGCGTCCCGGCCAACGTCGGCCGGGGGGAATACGCCCAGCTCGAAGTCAACATGCGCAAGGTGATCCTGGTGGTGATCCCCGGCGCGCTGATCCTGTTCAGCGCGTTCGCGGTGCTGGCGCCGCTGGCCGTGCCGATCCTGATCGGGGACGAATACACCCCGGTCATCCCGCTGATCCGGGTGCTGTGCATCTATGCCGTGATCAGCGGCGTGGGGGGCGTGTTCGGGCCGCTGTACCGTTCGCTGCGCCTGATGCGCCCGATCCTGGTCGCCAAGGTCGCGGCCCTGGCCCTGGCCGCCCTGCCCGCCCTGTGGCTGGTCCAGCAACCCTTCGAGGCGCTGATCGGCGCGGATACGCTCAACCGGCTGGGGCACGGGCTGGCCGTCCTGCCGCCGCTGTGGCTGGCCGATAACTTCGCCGCGCTGGGCGGCGCGTGGGCGATTAACCTGGTCTACGCCCTCTCGGTCGGGCTGACCATCGCCATCACCTGGCCCGCCATGCGCCGCCGCGCCCATCCGGATCAGGACTGACCGCCGAAAAGCATCGAACCGCCAAAACGCAAAGAACGCAAAGGAAAACTGTAGAAAGACAAACTCCGCTGTGCCTTGAACTTGATAGGCAGCCTTTCCTCTGCGTTTTTCCCTTGGCGTTCTTGGCGTTTTGGCGGTTCACCCTCTTTCCTCGTGCAGGATCGTGCTCTGCCCAACCAGATCGGCCGGAGTCAGCGGCGCGGGGATGAGCGACTGCTCGATGTACATCGCGTGCCACAGGTGGAACACCAGCAGGCTCATCACCGGCCACAGCTCGTACTGCCGCTTGGTCAGGTGATCGTCCACCAGCCGGGCCACCGCCTCCGGCTGGAACAGGCCGACCGCCGCCACGTGCTCCGGGGAAAGATAGGTGTCCACCAGCGGGCGGAAGACCGTGCGCAGCCATTCCGAGGAGGGCGGCGAAAAGCCCCACTTGGGCCGCCGGAAGACCTCCGGCGGCAGCAAGTCGCGCACCGCATCCTTCAGCACGCGCTTGAAGTCCCCGCCGCGCAGCTTATAGGCCAGCGGCAGACGCAGGGCCAGCGCGACCAGGTCGTGATCCAGGAACGGCGCGCGCGATTCGACCGAATTCAGCATGCTCATCTTGTCCACGCGCATGTTGCTGTCCTCGGCGATCCACAGGTTGAGACTGGCGAAGGCGATCCGGTCGGCAAAGTGATCCGTGCGCGGCGCGGCCAACAGGGGGCCGAGCACGCCATCCAGGGCCGCGCCCGCCCCGGCCGCCAGTTCCTCGTCGGCCAGCAGACCCGGCAGGCGCTCCGGGGCGACCATGCGCAGCCATTCCAGATAGCGCAGCACCGGATCGCCAACCTGGGACTTGCGGGCCAGCTTGCGCAGGCCGTCCAGCCGGGCCGGAGCGCGCGCCAGCAGCGGATCGAGCACGGCCCGGCGCAGCAGGGCCGGGAGGCGCTGGTAGCGCTCGACCAGGACATCGGCGCGGTAGTGGTCATACCCCTCGAACAACTCGTCGGCCGCGTCCCCGGTCAGCAGGACCGGCACCCCACTGGCGCGGGCCAGGGCCGCCACGAACGCGGTCTGGGTGATGCCCTGCTGGGTGACCGGCTCGTCCATCTGGTAGACGAAGCGCGCGAACATGCCGGCCAGGGCCTCGGTCTGGTGGAGGATGATGGCGTGGTGATCGGTGTCCAGGTGGCGGGCGACCTCGGCCGCGTAGCGCACGTCCACGTTGAACTTCTGGTCGGGCCGGCTGCCTTCCGGCAGGTCGAACCCGACCGTGAAGGTCTTGAGCCGGGTGGGCAGCGCCCGCCGGGCCAGGGCCGTCACCGCCGAGGAGTCCACCCCGCCGCTGAGGAACATTCCGACCGGCACGTCGCTGACCAGCCGCGATTCGACCGCCGCGGTCAGCGCGGCCCGCACCTGGCGCACCGCCTCCGGATAGTCCGGCGCGGGGCCGGTCGTGTCCATGACCGGCTGCCAGTAGCGGCGGCGATCCAGCCCGTGCGCGTCGATCGTCACCATCTCGCCGGGGGCCAGTTTTTCGATCCCGGCGAACATCGTCCGCGGCGGCGGGACGTAACCCAGCGTCAAAAAGAGAGGCAGCGCGTCCGGGTTGACGCGCCGGACCAGCCCCGGATGGGCCAGCAGGGCCTTGACCTCGGAAGCGAACACGACTTCGCCGCCGCCCAGCCGGGCGAAGTACAGCGGCTTCTCGCCCAGCCGGTCGCGGACCAGCAGCAGGCGTTCCGCCCCGCCATCCCACAGCGCGATGGCGAACATCCCGCGCAGGCGGTGCAGCACGTCCGCGCCCCAAGTTTCGTAGCCATGCACGATCACTTCGGTGTCGGTGCGGGTGGCGAAGGCGTGGCCGAGGCTCTCCAACTCGCGGCGCAGCTCGCGGTAGTTGTAGATTTCCCCGTTGAAGGCCACGCCGATCCGGCCGTCCTCGTTGAAGATCGGCCCGGCGGGGGCGCTCAGATCGATGATCGCCAGGCGGGTCGCGCCGAAGGCCAGCGGCCCGGCGGCCCAGACCGCGCTGCCATCCGGCCCGCGGTGGCGGAGACCCGCGCCCATCGCCTCGACCAGGGCGCGATTCGCGCCCTCCGGCTTGAACTGTCCAAAGATACCGCACACGGTCGCGGGTTCCCTTCCAGAATGAGAGGCTCGACGGGCGGTAATGGTATATCATTCGAGAGTCAAGAGGCAAGAAAAAGCAGAGGCCAGAGACCAGAGGCCGGGAGTCCAGAGAAAACAGCATCCAGGCATCTACAGGCCACACCCGGCCTGGCGGCCAATGGGTCGCCGCCACGCCGGTCTATGCTTTTACCAATAACCGACCACCAATCACCAACAACCACTTTTCCGAAAGGCAACCCCATGTCCTTCATCGAACGAGTCATCACGATCATCAATCCGCTGGTCAAGGCCGGGCTGCGCTCGCCGCTGCACGGGCTGCTGCTCAGCCGCCGGATCATGCTGATCACGGTCACCGGGCGCAAGTCCGGACGGCGCTACACCACCCCGGTCAGCTACACCCGCCAGGGGAGCGTCGTGACCTGCTTCACCGACCGGTCCGGGCAGTGGTGGCGCAACCTGCGCGCCGTGCCGGAGGTGACCCTGCGCCTGCGCGGGCGGGACTATTCCGGCCGGGCGGAAGTCGTTGAGGATGCGGACGCGGTCGCCGCCGGACTGGGGCCATTCCTCAAAGCCCTGCCCGCCGACGCGCCGGTCTACGGTGTCACGTTCGACGCGCAGGGCGAGCCCAACCCGGCGCAGGTCGCCCGCGCCGCGTTAAACGTCGTGCTGATCCGGGTCACGCTGGACGCCTAGAGCGTGTTATGGACTTTCACCCCTACCCTGACGCGGTGAAACTGCGTGACGCGGTGAAACTGCGCGGCGCGGTGAGACTGCGCGGCGCGGTGAGACTGCGCGGCACGACAAGACGGCGCCAACAGAGAAGGGGAGAAGCGACTCAAGTCCCTCTCCGCTTGCGAAGAGGGATTTAGGGTGGGGTCGCGGCCAGCGTTCCCTTGAGAACGAGCCGGAAAGCGCAAACAACGCTCTAGTCGGGTCAGACGCCGCAGGCCGCCTCAATCAGGCTGACCGCCGCTTCGATTCCCATGTCCACGTCCGGCCCCATTGGCGCGAACGCGACCCCATGCGCCTCGACCAGCGCGCATCCCCGGATGCGACAGCAGCGTGACGGTGTGCCCGGCCCGCCGCAATCCCTGCGCGAGTGCGATAAACGGTTGGATATCTCCCCGCGATCCAATGGTCGGAATGACGATTCGCATGCGTGCACCTCCTGACCCGCCTTCAGGCTCAGCATAGGGCACGTTCGTCAGATTCATCTTGGCGGGCGAGAAATACGTCACAACCAACTGGGCGGCTGCCTGTCCTGCGCAGCCGCCCCAATTCAACGTTTAACATTCAAAATTCATCATTGTTTACGCCCCCGGCGCGGTCAGTGGAATGTACTCGCCTTCCCACCACTGGGGCGGCCACCACTCCGGCGGGTAGGCCGGGTCGCTGACGCCGTAGTAGGCCTCCAGGATGCGGCGCACGATCGGCGCGGCAACCTCGGAGCCTTCCCGCGAGTTCTCCACCATGACCACGATCGCGATCTGGGGATCGTCGGCGGGGGTATAGGCCACGAACCAGCCGTGCGGTGGGGTATTCTCGCCGCCGGTCTGGGCCGTGCCGGTCTTGCCGCAAACCGTGAACGGCGCCTCACCCAGCGAGCTGCCCGGTCCAAACACATAGGTGGCCGTGCCCATGGGGACCGTGGTCACGTTGCACATCGCCTCGCGCGTCGCTTCCAGCACTTCGGGCCGGATGCCCATCGTCCGAGTGGACGGCTCCATCGTGTAGGAGGGTTCCTCGCCGATGATCTGGGCCTTCCAGACGAGCTGGGGCGTGACCAGATAGCCGCCGTTGGCGACGGCCGCCACCAGGCGGGCCATTTGCAGCGGCGTGACCAGCAGGTAGCCCTGCCCGATCGCCATGTTCACGGCGTCGGCGGTCGTCCACACCTGGCCCAGGTTCTCGCGCACCCAGGTCGGGCTGGGCACCTGGCCGGGCGTCTCCACCAGGCCGGTCAGGCCGGTCGTCTGGCCGAAGCCCAGGCGCTGGGCGTAATTCGGGAACAGATTAGGGTCGCGCTGGTTCATGTCGTACCCGGCCTGGTAAAAGTACGGGTCGCACGAGCCGGTCAGAGCCTGGGGCAGGTTGACCACCCCGTGCCCATCGGTCTTCCAGTCCAGACGGTTGATGTCGCCCAACTGGGAGCCGTACCACATCCCACTGCACGCGTAGGTGTGGCTCAGGTCATAGACCCCGCTGTCGGCGGCAGCGAGCATGGTCGCGATCTTAAAGGTCGAGCCGGGCGGGAAGGCGCTCTGGGTCACGCGGTTGATCTGCGGGTTGCGCACGTTGTTTTGCAGCGCCACCAGTCGGTCTCCGGCGTCGGAGCGGGCATTGTCCGGGTTGAACAGGTTGGGGTCGAAATCGGGGTAACTCGCCAGGGCCAGGATTTCCCCGGTATGCACGTCCATGATGACCGCCGCCGCGCCGCGCGCGACCGGCGCCCAGTTGGCGATGTTGTAGGCGTCGGAGAGGGCCTGCTGCACGGCGAACTGCAGGTCGGAGTCGATGGTCAGGTAGACGCTTTCGCTGCGCCCGGCGGGCACTTCCGCCAGAGTACGCAGCACGTCACCCACCGGCGAGATGATCTGGAGCCGCCCACCGGCCTGTCCGGCCAGGGTGCTGTCCCACGAGCGCTCGATCCCGGTCAGGCCGATGATGGCGTCCTCCGGCACGCCGCGCACGGCCAACTCGGCCAGCATCTCGGAACTGGGATAGCCCACGTAGCCGGTCACGTGCGGGGCCAGCCCGCCGGAGACGTAACGTCGCGTGGCGCGCTCACCGAATTCGGCGGCACAGTTCTGGATCAGCTCCTCGCTCTCCAGGCCGTAGGTCGGGGCGTCGATCTCGCCCACCAGAGTCACCCAGTTGGGCGCGCGGCTGGCGTAGATGTCCGTCAGCTCCTTGTTGCTCAGGCGCAGGACGCGGGTCAGCGTCTCGAAGCAGGCCTCGTCATTGGGAATGTCCTCCTGGACGACCGAAACCTGGATCGCCACGCCGCTCTGGTTGACCAGCACGCGCTCGTCACGGTCGTAGATATTGGCGCGGGTCGGGAGGAAGCGCGAGAGGGTCAGCGTCCCGCCGCCGGCCATCTCCGCGAAGATGTCGGATGGTGACCAGGCCACCCGCCAGCCCTCGTCGGTCACGACCAGGCGCAGGGTGCGGCCGGTATCCTCGAACGAGCCGAGGAAGGTGGTGGTAAACGCGACGTCGTAGCTAATGGCGACCGTGTTGCCCTGGCGCAGGCTGGAGCGCACCGTGTATTCCAGGCCGTCGAGCGTCATCTGCTGGGCGGCATTCTCGTAAATGCCGACGAATGTCTCCTCCGGGTAAGCCTCCCGGCTGCGGAAGGCGATCAGGCTGAACATGACGTCGTACTGGCGGTTCTTCCAGGCTTCCAGGTAGGTTCCGGCGATGCCTTCCGCCTCCTCCAGGGTGAGCACCACCGGGGCTTCGAGGGTCTGCTGCCCGGCGGGGGCGGCGGCAGGCAGGCTATTGCAGCCCGCCAGGCAGATCACCAGCAGCACCACCAGGCTGCGCGTCCCCCACCGGTCGATCGTTCGTCGCACCACCGCTCGCCTCCTTACAACAACGGGGGGCACAGGGCGCAAGCCCTCTTGCGCGCCTATGCCCCCCGGATGGGTCGTGTCGTCAGCTGGATTATAGCCGCGACCGGCCAGAATTCAAAGCAGCACTCAGCCATAAGCATTCAGCTATCAGCTCAAGCGGAAAAGCACAGCCAGTCCATGCCGATTCGGACTGCTCTTGCTTCTGCTTTTCACTGACCGCTGACCGCTGATAGCTGACCGCTTCTTTAGTGTTCGTG
>CAZHMJ010000205.1:0-9549 GCA_964533805.1 uncultured Anaerolineae bacterium
AACCGCCCCGGGCGACCCGCCGGTCGCCCCTACCCAAACATACCTTCGGGAATTTACCGGACGAACCAGTTAGAATGGATCATGGAGCGGGTGTCCAAAGGAAGGGCCAATGAGCCGCAAGATTCTGATCGCCGACGATGAGCAGCACATTCTGGATACGGTGCGCGCCTATCTGAAAGAGGCCGGATTCGAGGTGCTGGCCGTCAAGAACGGCCGGGACGCGCTGGTGTACTTCCACAACGAGCAGCCCGACCTGGTGATCCTGGACGTGATGATGCCGGAGCTGGATGGGCTGGAGGCGGCGCGCCTGATCCGGCGCGAGAGCGACGTGCCGATCCTGTTCCTGACAGCGCGAGTTGACGACGCCGACCGGGTGACCGGGCTGGAGATCGGCGCGGACGAATACGTGACCAAGCCGTTCAGTCCGCGCGTGCTGGTGGCCCAGGTGCGGGCGTTGCTGCGCCGGGCCTATGGCGACCTGGCCGCCGAGCCGAGTCTGTGGCGCGTGGGCGAGCTGGAATTGAACGCTGAGACGCGAATCGTCACGCTGGCTGGCAAGCGCATCGACTTGACCCCCAGCGAGTTCGATCTGCTCCAGGTGATGATCGCCCGGCCGGGGCGCGTGTTCTCCCGGATGGACCTGCTCGACCGCCTCCAGGGGGAGGCGTATGCCGCCTACGAGCGCACCATCGACGTCCACGTCAAGAATCTGCGCGCCAAGATCGAAACCGATCCCCGCCAGCCGCAGTACATCGAAACTGTGTATGGGGTCGGCTACCGCATGAGGCCCGCCGATGCGTAACTGGATCAAGACCGAACTGCGGCGCTTGTGGGTCCGGCTGGCGCTGGCCTTTCTGCTGGTGACCGGGGGCGCGATCGGCGCGGTGGCGCTGGTGGTGCGTCAGGCGACCGATGCCAGCTTTCGCTCCTACCTCAACCAGCAGGAATCATCGCGCTTCGACGAGGCCACGCTGGCCGGTTTGGTGGACTATTATACGGCCCAGGGAAGCTGGGCCGGGGTGGAGAGCCTGTTGTCCCCAGGATCGGGAAACGGCGCCGGGCGCGGCGGCGAAGGCGGGCAGGGCGCGGGCGCCGGGGCGCGACGCGGCGGCGTGCAGACTCTGTTGGCCGGTCCGGACGGCCTGATCGTGGCGGCGACCGATCCGGCGCGGGTTGGGGAGCGCCTGAGCGAAGCCTTGCGGGCGCGGGCCGTGCCGCTGCAAGCCGGAGGACAGACGATCGGGCTGCTGGTGCAGGATACGCCGGGTGCGCAGGCCCTGGGCAGTGCCGAGGCAACCTTCCTGGCCCAGACTTCGGACTGGCTGGCCGCGGCGGCGGTCGGGGCGGGCCTCCTGGCCCTGGCGACCGGGATCGCCCTGGCCTGGGCCCTGACTCGCCCGCTGGATCGGCTGACCGAGGCCGCGCACGGTCTGGGTTCTGGGGAGTTGGGGCGGCAGGTGCCGGTCAGCGGTGCGCTGGAGACGGCCGAGCTGGCGCGTGCCTTCAACCGGATGTCGCACGACCTGGCCGAGGGCGAGCAGCTCCGCCAGCGGATGGCCGCCGACCTCGCCCACGAATTGCGCACCCCGGTCACGGTCCTGCGCGGCCACCTGGAAGCCATGCTGGACGGAGTCTACCCGCTGGATGCCGATCATCTGGCCGTGGCCTACGACCAGATCCTCCACCTCCACCGGCTGGTCAGCGATCTGCGCCTGCTGACCCAGGCCGAGGCGGGCCGCCTGCCGCTAGAACGGGCGCTGGCCGCGCCGGAGGCCCTGCTCGCCCAGGCGGCGAGTCTCTTCCAACCGCTGGCCCTGGATGGCGGGGTGCGCCTGGAGTCCGAGGTCGCGCCAGGGCTGCCGCCGGTATGGGTCGACGGCGATCGCTTCCAGCAGGTCCTGGCGAACCTGCTCAGCAATGCGCTGCGCCACACGCCGGAGGGTGGCGCGATCCGCCTCACGGCCGGGGCGGATGCCAATGGCGTGCGCTTCGCCGTGAGCAATACCGGGCCAGGACTATCGCCGGAGGAAGCCACCCATCTCTTTGAGCGCTTCTGGCGCGCGGACGAGGCCCGCCAGCGCGACAGCGGTGGCAGCGGCCTCGGCCTGGCGATCACCCGCCAGTTGGTCCAGCTTCACGGCGGGCGGATCTGGGTCGAGGCCGGGCCGGAGCAGACTGCGTTCGTGTTCACGATCCCGGCGGCACAGCCTGGAGGCAATGTTGAATTTTGAATGCTTAATTTTGAATTGAAAAGCGGATACCTGGTAGCACCGCAGCATAACGTGGTTGAGTGATCTGATCAAAAGACTGCACGGGCCACGCCGGGGACTTGAGTCGCGGGTGATCCAACGATCCCCTCTCGATCACGGTCAACGTGATTGCCGGATTTCTCTGCAAAGGATCATGAGGCGCTGGCGCTACAATCGCTCTTGTCGCCGAACTCACCACCACGCTATTCTGTGGAGTTACCGGATACCTGTCTTTCAATTCAAAATCAAGAATTCAACATTCTTTTCGCTGGCGCGGCTTGATCCAGACGGCATTCCGTCCTAGACTGAAAGTGTTCAGTGAACATGTTCAGGTTGTTTGGGGAGTGTCGTATGGCCCGTCCTACCCTGCGCGAAGTGGCCCGCCAGGCCGGTGTCTCCCTGGGGACGGCCTCCCAGGCGTTGAACAACAGGCCCGGCGTGGCCCGCGAGACGCGGGTGCGCGTCCTGAACGCCGCGGCCAGCCTCGGTTATTTTCGGCAGTCTCGCCCGGCCCATGTCGAGGCTCATGCCCTGTCGGTGATCGGTTTGCTGGGCAAGTACAGCGCCGGGGACGCCTCCGGGATTGACCCGTTCTACTCCCAGGTGCTGGCCGGCGTGGAGCGCGAATGTCGCCGCCAGGGGCTGAGTCTGATGTACGCCACGGTCGAGGTCGACGGGCACAATCGCCCGGTGGCCTGGCCGCCCATGCTGGCCGAACCGCAGGTCGACGGCCTGATCGTGGCGGGCGCGTTCATCGAGGATACGCTGGCCGCGATTGGGGCGGCTTTCGGCGGGGCCGGGAGCGAAGCAGCCCGCCAGGGGACACCTCCGGTGGCCCTGGTCGACGCCTATTCGTACGTCCAGCCGTTTGACAGCGTGGTGATCGACAATTTCGACGGCGCATACACCGCGGTCAGTTACCTGATCGAACACGGCCATACCTGCATCGGCCTGATCGGCAGCGAGCGCGGCGCGTATCCCAGCGTGCTGGAGCGGCGCGAGGGCTACCTGCGCGCCCTGGAGCACAACGATATCGACTGCGCCTTCATCGAGGACGGTCCGCTGACCCGCCCGGCCGGGTACGAAGCCACCCTGCGCCTGCTGGCCCACTCGCCCCAGGTGACGGCCATCTTCGCCTGCAATGACGACGTGGCGATCGGGGTGCTCAACGCGGCGGCGGCTCTGGGCCGGCGCGTGCCGGACGATCTGTCCGTGATCGGCTTCGACGACATCGACCTGGTGCAGGAGATCAACCCGCCGCTGACCACGATGCACGTCGACAAGGTGCTGATGGGTGTGCTGGCCGTGCGCCACCTGCTCGATCGCGCGCAGAGTCCGGACCGGCCAACCCTGACGACCTCGATCAGCCCGCAGTTGATCGTACGCGACTCGGTGCGTCACATCTCGTCCCCGCTGCCCTGTGTGAAATAGGGTAAAGTCGGGTTGTTTTTGCTTCTAGCCAAGAGCTAACAGCCAACAGCGCCTTTTTCTCTCATTGAAAGGATGACCATCATGCTCGCCAGGCGAGAGAGCTTTCCGCCCGGATTCCTGTGGGGCGTGTCGACGGCGGCTTACCAGATCGAAGGCGCGGCCCGTGAAGACGGGCGCGGCGAGTCGATCTGGGATCGCTTTGCCCACACGCCGGGCAAGACGGCCAACGGCGACAGCGGGGACGTGGCCTGCGATCACTACCACCGCTATCCCGAAGACGTGAAGCTGATGCAGTCCCTGGGCTTGAACGCCTACCGCTTCAGCGTCGCCTGGCCGCGCATCCAGCCGGCCGGCATGGGCGCGGTCAACCCGGCCGGGCTGGCCTTCTACGACCGGCTGGTGGACGCCTTGCTGGCGGCGGGGATCACGCCCATCGTGACGCTCTACCACTGGGACCTGCCCCAGGCGCTCCAGGATCGGGGCGGCTGGGCCGAGCGCGCGACGGCGTATGCGTTCGCGGACTACGCCGAGATCGTGGTCAGGCGGCTGGGGGATCGGGTCAAACACTGGACGACCCACAATGAGCCGTGGTGCACGGCCTTCCTGAGCAACCAGATCGGCCTGTTCGCGCCCGGCCTGCAGGACTGGCGGATCGCGCTGGCGGTCTCCCATCACCTGCTGCTTTCGCATGGGCTGGCCGTGCCGCGCATCCGGGCGGCGGGCGGGCCGGGGACTCTGGTCAGCATCGCGCCCAACCTGACGACGGTCTACCCGGCCAGCGCCGCGCCGGAGGATGTCGCGGCCGCCCGGCGGTTCGATGGCTACTTCAACCGCTGGTTCCTGGACCCGCTCGCGGGGCGCGGCTACCCGGAGGACATGTGGGCGCTGTACGGGGCGGACGTGCCGCAGGTTCAACCCGGCGACCTGGAACTGATCGCCGCGCCGCTGGACTTCGTGGGGGTGAACTACTACAACCACGCCACAATTGCCGACGCCCCGGCCGATCCGCCCCTGCGCACGCGGAGCGTTGAAAGCCCGGAACTGGAGCGTACCGCCGACCGGGAGATTCATCCGGAGAGCTTTTACGAAATGCTGGTCCGCCTGAGCCGCGAGTACCCCTTTCCGGCCTACATCATCACCGAGAACGGTGCGGCCTACCACGATACGATCAGCCCGGACGGGCGGGTCCACGACGAGGGGCGCGTCCGCTTCCTGGACAGCCACCTGGCGGCGGTTGGCCGGGCAATCGAGGCCGGCGCGCCGATTCAAGGTTACTGCCTGTGGTCGCTGCTGGATAACTTCGAGTGGGCGGCGGGCTACACTCTGCGCTACGGGATCACCTACGTGGACTACGCCACCCAGGCACGCATCATCAAGGACAGCGGCATCTGGTACCGGGATTTCATCCGGGCCGGGGGATAAGACCAGAGGAACTGACGGAAACACAGCGGCGCTGGAGGCTATATCCCAGCGCCGCTGTGCGTTCTGCAACTTTGAGGAGGGTTATACCTGCCAGGTTCAGCGCCGGTGGATGGCTCCTGCCTGTCCAGAGCCGGAGAGGATGGGGAACCCCGGAGACCGGGGGCGCACGGCCCATCCTCTCTGGCCCGGACACCTACCGATGCACACGAACTCAGGCCAAGACGACGTACTCTTACTATACGGCGCTTTCAACTTCTGGCTCAACGTGGAGACTGCCCGAAATCAAGACCTTCCTGGCTGTGCAGGATGTCCAGCCGGGGCATTTTGAGCGAAGCTGGTTATGCCGCTGGCATGGGGAGACCACGCAGCGAAGCTGCGTCCAGGCCAGAGGCCAGAAAAAAACATCGCGGCGGACAGCGAGCGTGATCGTGCTGCCGCGCGGCACACCAAAGGGATGAAAATGATCGGTCGGGCTATTTTGCCTTTGGCTGACAACTGACCGCTGATGGCTGACCGCTATCTTCAGCGGACGGCTTCCGCGGCGGCGGCGAGGCGCTCGAAGACCGGCGGTGGAATCGGCACATCGAAGACCTGGCCGACGATGGTCGTCCAGCCCAGCAGAAAGTACAGCCAGCCGTCCTCGACATGCAGGTCGCGTGTTGCTGCCTGGGCACGCGCCTGGCGCAGGAAATCCAGCTCGCCCCGGTAATTCAGGTCCCAGGCGAAGCCGCCGCGCGGGAAGACCCCGGCGCCGGTGAGTGGCGAGCCGGGGGTATCCTTGCCCATCCCGGTCGCGTTGATGACCAGCGAGCCGTCGGGCAGACCGGCCATCCGGCGGTCGTTGGCGGCCGGGTCGCCGTTTTCGACGTACTCGAAGGCGATACCGGAAGGCGGCAGGTGTGTCTCCACCAGGGTGCGCAGGCTGTCCAGCCGGGGGCGGCTGCGGTCGACCGCGATCAGCCGCCGGGGGCGATCGTCCGGCGCGGCGCGCGTGCTGACGTAGACCGCGATCGCCACGGCCGAGCCGCCCGCGCCCAGGCACAGCACGTCCGCGCCGCTGGCCGTCCAGTGGCCGGGCGGGATGAAGCGCTGCATCGCCAGGCCGGAGCAGGTTGGGTCGGTGGCGTGGCCGGTCAGGCGGCCGTCGCGCTTATAGATACACGAGACCTCACCGCACAGCTCGGCGTCGGGCGTCAGCTCGTCGAACAGGTCGCGGGCCGCGTTCAGGGTGTTGATTTTGTGGGTGGTGACGATCCCGCCCCGCGAGAGCGGATCGTGTTTGATCTGGTGCACGGCCCGGCGGTAGACCTCCGGCGGGCCGTTGATCGGCAGGTCCAGCCCGACCAGCCGCGCGTCGCCCAGGCCCAGAATCGCCGCCCAGGCCGGGAACATCCGCCGGCTGGACGAGCGCCCGGTGGTGACGCCGAAGAAGAACAGGGTCGGCGCGGGCTGGGGAACGACGGGGAATTCAGGTGGCATGGCGGCTCACTCGCAGCCGTAAACGCGCTTGAGGCGACGGCGGTAGTCGTCGTACGACCGGTCGAAACGGCGCTGCGATTCCTCTCCACCGATGAAATGGCTGCTGGTCAGGACCAGCGGCGGATGGCCCAGCGCGACCAGCTTTTCGGCGATGGCGCACTTGAGGGCGTTGGTCACGGCTGCCGCGCCGATCGTCGAGCCGGGGCCGACCGGGTCGTCCAGCCCCTCGACGCGCACCAGCGCGTCCCCGGCGGGCACGCCGTTGTCGATGGTCACATCCGCGATGTCCGTCAATTTCTTGCCGCTGCTGTGGCGGGCGGCGCTGGCCGCGCTGTGGGCTTTGGAGACGACCGCGATCAGCGGCAGGCCCAGCTTCTTGGCCTCCAGGCCCATCTCGACCACGACTTCGTTGACCCCGCTGTTGGAAAAAATCAGGAAACTGTCGGGTGGCTCGATCACGAAATTGCGCAGGATGACCGGGGCCAGCCCTTCGACGTGCTCCAGGAACATGGCCTGGCGCTGGCCGTTGGATCCCACGACCTGGTTGTGATAGGTCAAAGACAGCTCCACCATGGGGTGGAAGCCCGGAAAGCTGCCGTGGCGGGGGAACATCTCCTCCACGAACATGCGCGAGTGGCCGGTGGCGAACATGTGCACCAGGCCATCCTGGGCGATGGTCTGGGCGCAGATGGCCGCGGCGCGGTCGATGGCTTCCATCTCGGTGGCGCGGATGCGCATCAGGATGGCCTGGGCCTGATCCAGGTAATCGAATGAAGCCTGGGTGGTCATGGGGGGAACCTCACAAGAACAATAGCACCAGCGAAACGATCTACTCAGCCGGCCGGAGGGGATACTGCCCCAGGCGGCGGGCGGTCTCGAAGAGCGCGATCACGTTCTCCGGCGGGACGTCGGCTTGCAGGTGGTTGGACGGGGCCAGGATATAGCCGCCGCCGGGAGCCAGCGCCGCCAGGCAGCGTTTGACCTCGGCGGCCACGTCGGCGGTCGAGCCGGGCATGGCATGGCTGATGTCGATCCCGCCCAGGAAGGTCAGCCGGTCGCCATAGGTCGCTTTGATCGCGGCCTGGTCGAGGGCCGGCACCGGCTCCAGCGGATGGACCACGTCGATCCCGATCTCGATGAAATCCGGCAGCAGGGTCGTGATCAGGCCGTCGCTGTGGAGCATGATCTTCAAGGCCGGGTTGTGCTCCCGGATCGTGGTCACCAGGCGCTGCAAGCAGGGCCGGATGAACTGGCGGAAGGTAGCGGGGGAGATCAACAGGTTGGTGTTGGATGCGTAATCGTCGCCCGGCAGTTCGATCATGTCGATGGAGTCGCCGCAGGCGGCCAGGTAACCGCGCAGCAGGCCCTCCAGCGTATCGGTCACCCGGCGCAGCAGGTGTTCGGCGAAATCCGGATTGAGGGCCAGATCGAGCATGAATTCGGCCGTGCCGCGCAGGTCGCACGCGGTCTGGAACGGTCCGTGTGAGGTGACCATCCGGGCGATGATGAAGCAGTCCGTGCCTTCGCGCAGGGCGCTGGCCCGCGCCTGGACGCCGGTGGTCCACTGAGGTTGGGTCGTGTCCGGCCAGGTGACGAGCCGATCGATGTCGTCGAGGCTGGTCGCCTCCGCCAGCAGGCCGCGCTCGGCGTAGAAGTACGGCGTGGCCCGCTTCCAGACCTGCCCGAAGGAATCGAGGAAAGTGTCCGGGTCGGCGGTCTCGCGGCTGGGGCTGCTCGGTGAGGCTCCCGGCCAGACATAACGCGTGTCGATTCCCAGCCGCTCGAAGACGCGATCATCCAGGTAGGAGATGTTGTGCCCGGCCCGGAAGGGCGCGGCAGGTGGGGTAATCTGGAAGGCTTTCAGCAAGCCAAAGTACAGCTCGTCGACGATCCCGTACGGCCCGCCGCCGAGCGCGAGGGGGACTCGATCCGGCTCCTGGTGGTTGAGCGCCGCCTGGACGCGCTCGCGCGAGGTCATGCTGGCCATGGGTTCCCCCTTCCTTTCGGAAGCGGATAATGTCCGGACATTTGCATGATGATCGTAGGCCCGCTGGGGACGTTTGTCAAGATGCGGGTAGCGTCGAAGCGCCCAAGCGCCAAAGCGGCAAGCGAATAACGAGACCGCGCGACCGAAGGTTGCGCCGGGGCTTTGGCTTTTGCTGATGGCTGACTGCTTGTATCTTGGCCAACGCGATGTCAAACGATTGTCAGGTATGAGCCAATCTCGGCAGCGCAGCGGCCACGCCGAGGACTCAAGTCCCCGGCTACGGACACGAAGTCCGCTGAAGCGGACTGAGCGGTTGGGCGTCTTTTGAGTCCACTTTCAGTGGACTTGGTATCCCTAGCCTGCGACTTGAGTCGCAGGCGATCTGGCGGCCGCCATGCCTGATCTCAACCGGCAGGATGACGAACTGGTATTCATCTTCAAGACGGTATCTGAAAGCTGAACGCTGACCGCTACCCACACGGCCCGAAGGTGTCGTGGATGTTGTACTCGTAGTGGTCGGCCCGGTAGACGCTGGTGGTGGCCTCGATCGGCTCGCCGGAGTCGAGGTAGGCTACGGTCTTGATCACCAGCAGCGGGTCGCCCTTCTTGATCTGGAGCAGCTTCGCCTGAAGCTCGTCGGCGATCACGGCGCTGGCGGTGTGCCGGATTTCGGTGATGGCCAGCCGGTACTCGCGCGAGAGGACGTCGTACAGCGATTCCTGGTTGAAGTCGAAATTGGGCAGATCGGGACACTGCTCGATCACGATCGTTGTCGATTGGAGGCCGATCGGCTCGCTGTCGCCAAAGCGCAACCGGGCCAGCCGGAAGCAGGGCGCGCCCAGTTTGTCGAGCAGCGGGGCCGGGGCGCTGGAATCGATCGTCCCGGTGGAGGCTTCCAGGATGCGCGACCGGGCGCGGCGGCCCATGTCGGCCATCTGGCGGGTGAAGCTGCGATCCAGGTAGAACTTCATCCGGTCGAGC
>CAZHMJ010000206.1:0-9545 GCA_964533805.1 uncultured Anaerolineae bacterium
ACCGGAAGGTCTTCCCTTCCGGCTCCTTGAAGTGCCAAAGTCCAGGGACGGGGCACTGCCCCGTCCGCCGCGCGTCAATCGCACGCCTTTGTTGGACAAGTCTCCGAGTCGGACGTCTCCCAAAAGGCCCATTGGGCGTAACTTGACATCCATTGGGCGGTTCGCGACCCGCCCCTACCAAGGCGCCATCCGCAGGGTCATCCGATCCCGATGGCGGCGGCGTGGCTGGCCGCGCCTGACGCTGAAACGGGCCTCCGTCGTCGTGGGCGACGCCGCTACGAAAACCACGCAGCCCGCCGCCCCGTTGAACCCAGGCAATCACTACCCACCACGAACCAATCACCATCGACCTTTTTTGGCAGGCAGCCGCGCAGCCACTATAATCCCCCCTCATGAGCGAGCAACCTTCTCCCACCGCTGCGCCGGACGTCCCCTACGAGGAATACGGCCAGCATTACTTCGAGAACTACAACTACGCCGACCGCCCGCTGGGCCGCTTCAGCATGTACTGGTTCGCGCGGCGCTACTATGCCGCCCTGGTCCGGCGCTACGCCCCCCCGGCCGGCGATGGACCGCGCGCCCTGCTGGAGATGGGCTGCGGCCTGGGCCATCTGATCGGCCTCCTCCAGGATGACTTCGCCTGTACGGGCATCGATCTGGCCGAGTACGCGGTCGAGCAGACCCGGCGCAACGCGCCCCGCGCCCAGGCCTTTGTCCACAGCGCGGACGACCTCAGCCCGTTCGCGGATGGGCAGTTCAGCGTGGTGGTGGCCCTCCACCTGGTCGAGCACCTGCCCGATCCGCCCGGCGCGATCCGGCAGGTGGCGCGCATCCTGCGGCCGGGCGGGTTGTTCCTGTTCGCCACGCCCAACCCCGGTTACGGCCTGCGCCGCTTCAAGGACCCGGCCACGGACGCCATCGGCAAGGACCCGACCCACATCAACTGCCAACCGCCGGCCCAGTGGCGGGCCTGGACGGAGGCCGCCGGCTTCCGCGTACTGCGCCACTTCGGCGACGGGCTGTGGGATGTGCCCTATCTGCCCATCCTGCCCAAAGTCGTCCAGTTCGGGCTGTTCGGGCTGCCGGCCCTGATCCAGGTCGTGACGCGCACCGCCTGGATTCCGCTCGGCCAGGGCGTCAACCAGATCGTGATCGCCCGCAAGGCGGGTGGGTAGACCCATGTGCCGATTCCTGTTCGGACTGGCGGGATTGGCCGGGCTGGCCGTGGGGATGCGCTATGCCCTGCGCCAGCGCCCCTTGGACGTGCGCGACCGGGTGGTGATCGTCACCGGGGCGTCGTCCGGGATCGGGCGGGCGACGGCGCATGCTTTCGCGGCGCGAGGGGCGCGGGTCGTGTTGGCCGCGCGCCGGGCCGAGCGGCTGGCCGCCGTCCAGGCGGAACTGGCCGTCTACGGCGTTCCAACGTTGGTCGTGGCGGCCGATCTCGCCCGTGAGTCCGACCTGGCTTCCCTGGTTGAGCAAACCCTGACGGCTTTTGGCCGGATCGACGTGCTGGTCTGCAACGCCGGGCTGGACCTGGGCGGGCTGCATGGCGAGGTCGACCCGGCCCGCCTGCGCGGGATTGTGGAGGTCAATTTCACGGCCACGGCCCGGCTGGTCCAGCTCGTGGTGCCGGTGCTGCGCCGCCAGGGGCGGGGCCAGATCGTGATCGTTGGCAGCGGGGAGGGGGTCTCGCCCGTCCCCGGCCAGGCGGCTTATACGGCGACCAAGGCCGCGCTGGCCGGGTTCGCCGCCGCGCTGCGCCGCGAGCTGGACGACGACGGCCTGCGCGTTTCCCTGGTGATGCCCGCCCTGACCCGCACGCCGATGATCGCGGCGGCGGACGAGGCGGTCCTGCGCCGGCTGGGAATCGGCATCGACGAGCCGGAGGTGCCCGCCGCAGCCATCGTGGACGCGGTCCGCTTCGGGCGGCGGGACGTGATCCTGGGCGGGCCGGGCGTGGTCGCCGCGGCCTGGCTGGAGCGCTTCGCGCCGCGCCTGATGGACCTGTACTGGCGCTGGATGCTCACCCCGGCGCTGCTGGACGCGCTCGGCCGCTTCGGGGTGGATGCGGATACCCGCTAGTAGCGGGAGTACCCGTCACCCTCCAGTGTGAGGGGTGGCTGAGAAACAGGCGCATTTCGCAACGGCGGACTGGAGTCCGCCGTATTGATGTCGGGTATGTTTGACGGCTGGCTCCTGGGTGAAAGGGGGCAAACAAGGGGTTTATGAACCTTTACAAATTGATCCGGCAACAGGATCGATCCATCGCCGGTAGGGGCGACCGGCCGGTCGCCCTGGGCGGTTCGCGAACCGCCCCTACCACCAGCCCGCGACGTTACCGGATCAATTTGTTAACCTGCATAAACCCCTTGTTCGAGAGCCAATTCGCAGGGTTTCCGCACATGAGCCTTGGCGGTTTATTCGTAGCGTACGATTTCCGGAAGGTAAAACCATGATCGCTGACTGGCTGGCCGCAATTATTCTGGGCCTCGTCGAAGGGCTGACCGAATTCGTGCCCGTCTCCTCGACCGGGCATCTGATCCTGGTCGGACATCTGATCGGCTTCGAAGGCGCGCGCGCCTCGGTGTTTGAAATCTTCATCCAGCTTGGCGCGATCCTGGCCGTGGTCTTTCTGTACTGGCGCCGTTTCTGGCGGCTGATCCCGACCCGCTTCGACCTCGGCGAGGAGAACCTCGGCCCGGCGCGCGGCTTCAGCGGGCTGCGCGGGCTGCTGCTGCTGGCCCTGACCTCGCTGCCGTTCATGCTCGGCGGCTTTGTGGCTCACGATCTGATCAAAGGCCCGCTGTTCAACCCGACCACGGTCGCGATTGGCCTGGGGGTGGGCGGCCTCGCGATTCTGCTGGTGGAGCCGCGCCTGCCGCGTGCCCGGCTCGAAGGGCTGGATGCCATGACCTGGCGGGTGGCACTCGGCATCGGGCTGTTCCAGTGCCTGGCGCTGTGGCCGGGTGTTTCCCGCGCGGCGGCCACGATCCTGGGCGCGATGATCCTGGGCGTGGAGCGCAAGACCGCGGCCGAATACTCGTTCTTCGCGGCGGTGCCGGTCATGGTCGTGGCGACCGGCTACGACCTGCTGAGCAACCTCTCGATCTTGCAGCCGTCCGATCTCGCCATCTTCGCCCTCGGCTTCATCGTGGCCCTGATCTCGGCCCTGTTCGCGGTCAGGGTCTTCATCCGGCTGCTGGGCAATCACACCTTGCAGCCCTTCGGCTGGTACCGGATCGCGATCGCCGCGCTCGTGCTGCTGGTGATGCGGTAGGGGCGTTGGGTCGCGGATTGAAATCCCCGACGGTGCGACGACCTCGTATCCGTGTTATCCGTCGAATCGGTATTGAATTGAAATGGTTTTGAGCAAGTTGTTCCCCTGATCAAACGTTAATGATCGCTTTCAACGTTTTATGCTACACTGTTGGCATCGTTGGCATAGCGAAAGGAGGTGATCAGCATATGTTAGGTCACAAGGGGGTGCACCCGTAGTTGGCTAACGCTTCACCTTCGTTAGTTGGGTGTGCAGCCGTGCTGCGGATGCATCCCCAGGCCCAACGACTGTAACCGCTACAGTCGGCGGCCCCAGGCCAATCCCCTGGGGCCGTTTCTTTTGGGAAAAGCGAGGCCAGAGGCGACGAGGCCAGAAAAAAGCGAGGCAAGAGTCAAGAGACAAGAGTAAGATAGAGCGTCGAAGTGGCACGGCAAGGATGTTTCGCCGCACGTTTGCGCTGAGGACCGGGCGCTGCCGCAATTCGCAACATGAGGAACCACGATGACCCTGTATGTTCATGAAAGCGGGACGCCGGGCGCGGCCAGCATCGTCTTTTTGCACGGCGTGGGCGCGAGCGGCTGGATGTGGGCGCGGCAACTCGCCGCCCTGGCCGATTTCCACTGCCTGAACGTCGATTTGCCCGGTCATGGCAAGAGCAACCGCGTGGCCTGGGTCTCCCTGGCGGATACGGCCGATCAAATCGCGGGGATCATCCGGGCGCGCGCCACGCGCGGCCAGGCCCACGTCGTCGGGCTGTCGCTGGGCGGCTATCTCGCCCTGGCGCTGCTGGAACGCCACGCCGGGGCGCTGGACCGGGTCGTCCTGAGCGGAGTCACCGCCGCGCCGATGCCCAACCGGGCGCTGCTCCGGCCGCAACTGGCGCTGATGGCCCTCCTGATGAAAAGGCGCTGGCTGGTGAACATGCAGGCCAAAGCCCTGCCCCTGTCGCCGGAGATGCAGGCCGCGTTTACCGAGAACGTGCTGGCGATGTCGATGGAGGCCTACCGCCGGATTTATACGGAAGCCGCCGAGTATCGCGTGCCGCCCGCCCTGGGCCAGGTCGATGTCCCCACGCTGGTCACGGCGGGCGGCCGTGAATCGAACATCATCACCCAGGCGGTGGGCGCGATCGCGGAAATGATGCCCCACGCCCAAGGTCGCTTCGCGCCGGGACGGGGTCACGGCTGGAACGTCGAGGACCCCGACCTGTTCAATGCGATGGTCCGCGCCTGGCTGATGGGGACGGCGCTGCCCGTCGGGTTGCGGATGGCGCCCGATCGCGCGCGCTGAACCCTGTCAATTGTCAACCGGGAACGGTGGACTGTAAACTGTAAACTGTAAACTGTCTACTCCCTAGGAGCTTGGCTTTGAAACGAGTGTGGCTGGGGATGGGATTGGCCTTGCTGGGCGGTCTGGCATGGCGACGGCGGCGCGCGGCGCCGCTGGACCTGCGCGGGCGGGTGGTGCTGATCAGCGGGGCATCCTCCGGGATCGGGCGGGCGGCGGCCCACGCCTTCGCCGCGCGGGGCGCGGCCGTGGCCCTCCTGGCGCGCCGGGCGGACGCCCTGGCCGCGGTCGAGGCGGAGCTGGCCCCCTACGCCGTCGAGACGCTGGTCGTGCCCGCCGACGTGACCGTCGACGCCGAGGTCGAGCGCGCGGTGAGCGCCGTCCAGGCCCGCTTCGGCCGGATCGACGTGCTGGTCAACAACGCCGGGCTGTCCTACGGCGGGCGGCTGGAGGAACTCGACCCGGCTCGCCTGCGCGCCCTAGGGGCGGTCAACCTGTACGGGCCGCTGCGCCTGGCGCGGGCCGTGATCCCGCTGATGATGCGCCAGGGCACCCGTGCCGGGGACTTCGCCGGGCACATCGTCAACGTGAGCAGCGTGGCCGGGGTGCTGCTCGCGCCCGGCATGAGCGTCTACGGCGGAACCCGGCGCGGCATCATCGCCTTCAGCACGGCCCTGCGCCGCGAGCTGGACGGGACAGGCATCCGCGTCTCGACCGTGCAACCGACCTTCACGAACACGCCGATGGCCGACCGGGTGGGCGAGGACGCCCTGCGCGCCGCCGGGGCGATGTGGCCGCTCCACCGCTTCGACGAGCCGGAGACGGCCGCCGCGGCGATCGTGGACGTGGTGCGCTTCAACCGGCGAACGGTCCGGCTGGGCGGCCTTCAGTACGCGCTGGGGGATTTCTCCGAGCGCCTGACGCCGGGCGTGCTGGACCACTACTGGCGGGTCGTGATCGACACGCCGGGCTACATCGACGCCGTGCGCCGGCTGGGAGCCTGAGAAGGCAATGATGAATTTTGAATTCTCAATGTCGAATTGGGCGGGCTGAGGGGCAGGAGCTTCACACGGCGGAAGGCTCACACGACAGGGTGGGATGTCGAGTTGGGGAGGCTGACATGGCCGGAAAGCGAAGGGCGGGCGAGAGGCTCGACAGGTTGGACACCGGGGCGCTGATCGCGCGCTGTGCCGATCTGCCGCAAGGATCGGCCCGGCTGGCCGTGTTGGACGAGCTGGCCCGGCGCGGCGAGGTCTGGGCGTCCGGCCTGGCCGAGTTCGAGCGCGAACAGGCTGCCAGCGACCGGCTGGCCCGCCGCCACTTCACCGACCTGCCGGAAGTCCGGGAGAACCACGCCGACCCGGTCGAGGCCATCGAGGCCATCCCCGCCGACAGTCCGCCCCCCTGTCTCGACCGGCCGGGCCTGTGGATTCCGCGCGCCAAAGCCACGCCCTGCGAAGTGCCGCCCCCGGCTGATCCTCGCCGCGACTGATCCTCGGTCGCTGCACCGGAAGAAACAGAATTCCCACCACAGAGAACGCGGAGAACACAGAGGACAGCCTCACGTCTCAAGGTCTTCCTCCGCGTTTTTCCTTGGCGCTCCTGGCGGTTCAACCCGCTTTTGCCCGACCGATGCCTCCGCCGGGCAACTACCGCCGCTGCTTCTGCGTATAGGCTGGCAGACCCTTTTTTCACTCAGGAGCGATTGATGAGTCTGCGGCGGATGCGTTCAATTGGAGTTTGCTTGACCTGTGTGCTGGTGCTGACCTTGCTCGTGCCGGTCGGATTGGCGGCGGCCCAATCCGGGCCGGTCCAGACGGCGCCGCGCGTGACCGACGAACTGCTGGCCGAATTCGCGGCCCTGGTCGAATCCGAACTGGCGACCTATCACATCCCCGGCGCGGCGCTGGCCGTGGTGCAGGACGGCGAAATTCTGCTCGCCGAGGGCTTTGGCGTGCGCAACCTGGCGGAAGGCGCCCCCTTCACGGCCCAGACTCAGTTCCGGATCGGCTCCACCACCAAGTCGATGACGTCCTTCCTGATCGCCCGCCTGGTGGACGAAGGCCGCCTGGCCTGGGATACGCCCGTGACCGACCTGCTGCCGGAATTCCGGACGGCCGACCCCGAACTGACGGAACGTCTCACACTCCGCGACCTGATGGGCATGGACACCGGCCTCGTCTCGAACGACCTGGACGGCCTGCTCTGGGGCGATTGGTCGGTCGATGACCTGCTGGCGGCGGTCGCGGGCATGGCGATCGGCGGCGAACTGGGCGAGTTCTACAGCTACAACAACGAGGTCTACGCCAGCGCTGCCTATGCGGCCGTGGCCGCCACCGGAGCCGATCTCTCGCTGGAAGCCTACAAAGCCCTGATGCAGGACTACGTCTTCGACGCGATCGGGATGCCCTCGGCCGTCATCACCGACGACCCGGCCGACCTGGGCGCGGACTACGCCCTGGGCTACGATCTGACCCTGGCGGCCGACGACCTCGATCATCCCGCCGAATCCGGCTTCGCCCAGATCGGCGTGGTGGCCCCGGCCGGGGCGGTGTGGGTCTCCGTGGAAGATATGGCCCGCTACCTGATCACCCAGCTCGAGGGCGGCGTGAACCCGGAAGGGACGCGCCTCGTCTCCGAGGAAGTCCTGGCCGAAACCTGGCAGATGCAGGTGCCGATGGACCTCGAAGGCGTGCTGGACAACGGCGGCTACGCGATGGGCTGGATTCCGGGCGAATACCAGGGCGTGCCGGTGCGCTTTCACGATGGTGGCTGGACGGGTTACCTGACCAACATGCTGCTGCTGCCGGAGGCGAACGCCGGGGTGGTGATCTTCGCCAACCATGCCTTCGGCGGGACGTTCACCTGGAGTCTGACTTTCGCGTTCGCCGAGCTGTTGTACGGCCTGGAGCCGCAGGCGCTGGACCTCGGCCACGAGGCCCTGGCGGGCATGGCCGGCCCGCTGGAAGCGCAGCTTCCGTTCATGCCCGACCCGGCGATCGATCCGGAGGGGGTGGCCGATTGGCTGGGCGAGTACGAGAATGGCTGGACGCTGGCGATCCGCGACGAGAACCAGCTCTGGCTGGCCCGCCCTGACCGGGCCTTCCTGCTGCTGCCGCTGCCGGATGGCACCTTCCTGGCCGCCAACGGCGACGCGGCCGGGGCGCTGATCGGCTTCGCGGCGGAGGGCGACCAGACCGTGCTGACGCTGACCGCGGGCGAGGTCGTGATGCAACTCAACAAGGTCGGCTAGGCGGACAGGCCCGGCGCGGTTGGCGGTTCGATGCGCGGCAGGCTCCAAGCCTGCCGCTGGAGAACAAAGCCCACTAAAGGGGCTCAAAGCTGTTCCAGCCCCTGCAGTGGGCTTCCACGTCCTCAGCGGGATGCTTGGAGCATCCCGCGATCTGGCGGCCAATCTTTCCACCGTACCCGGACTCGCGCCAAACGGACCTGGTCACGGTGACCAGCCAGCTCCATCCCTTCAACGCGCCGCTTTTCTCTAGCCTCCTGGCCTCTGGTCTCCGGCCTCGCCCCGCGCCTAGCCGCCCTCGACGGCTTCGCCGCCGGTCACGGCCGCGTCGGCTTCGGGAGTTGGCGTGAACAGGCTGTCGTTGCCGGTGGCATAACTCAGCGGCGTCGGGCTGGGGACCAGGGTCACGATGATCTGGCACTGGGCCAGCGCGTCGCGGATGTCGGTCTGCGTCTCCAGGGTCGAGGCCAGCCCCATGCCCGCCAGCAGGATTTCACGCGCCTTGTTGCAGTCCCCGATCACGATGTAGCAGCTTCCGCCGTAGAAATAATCCAGCGCGCTGGTGCTGCCGTTTTCGATGGCCCGGTCGAGCGTGCGCGCGCACAGGTTGAATTCGCCCGCCGCCCGCTGGAGCGCGCCCAGGGTCGACAGGCACGAGACGTTGTCCGGCGCGATGGCCGTGCAGCGCTCGACCGCCTCGCGCGCCTGCCCGACCTCGCCGGCGTGGATCAGCAGGGCGTCGGACAGCAGGGCGTAGGCGGAGGCGTTCTCGGGGTTGCGGTCGATCACGCCGCGCAGCAGGGCCAGCCCGGTGTCGACATCGCCCTCGGCGAAGTACAGGTTGGCCAGGTTGAAGGCGATGTAGGCCTGCGAAGGCTCCAGTTCCAGGGCGCGCTCGTAGGCCTGGATCGCGCCGTCGCGGTCGCCCCGGAGGGCCAGGACGTAGGCGTAGTTGCGCTGCACGTTGAAGTTGGCCGGGTCGATCGACAGGGCGCGCTCGGCGGCTTCCACGGCGGCTTCCCCGTTGCCGTTGTCGGCGTAGGCCTCGGCCAGGAAGGAATATGCCTCGGCGTTTTCCGGGTCGAGCTTGATCGCCTCGATGATGAACGCGATCGCCAGCTCGCTTTCGCCCAGCCAGTCGAGGGCCATGCCCTTGATCGCCCAGCCGCGCGGATCGTAGGGATCGGCGTTGATCGCCCGCTCGGCGATCTCCAATCCGCGCTGCGCCTGCCCGTTGGTGATCATCAGGTGGGCCAGGCGGTAGTAAAGCGCCACGTCGTTGGGCAGACCGTCGGCGGCCAGGCTGTAGTTCGCGATGGCGGTATCGACCGCGCCGCGCTGGTAGGCGGCGTTGGCGACGACCAGGTAATTGGCCGGGGAATCGGTCGGCGTTGGGGTGGGGGCCTGCATCGTCGCCACGCGGTCGGCGGCGGCCTGGGCCTGGGCGGATAGCCAGTCCTCGATCGGCTTGCGCAGCATGGCCTGGTTCTGCCAGACACCCGCCCCAATCACGACCACGATCGGGGTCAGCAGGTACAGCCACAGCCAGCGCAGGTTGATCAACCGGCGACGACTGCCTCGGGTGGTGTAACGCTTGGGTGTCTTGAGGTACATACGTCCTGTCTCTCGTCGGGGCCGGGCCGTTGTAGGGGCGGTTCGCGAACCGCCCAATCTGCGTCAAGATAAGGTTCCTGACCCGATCTTGAGCCGGCGGCCGTTGGAGCGCCC
>CAZHMJ010000207.1:0-9493 GCA_964533805.1 uncultured Anaerolineae bacterium
TGCCTGAACTATCCCGTGAATTAACGGGTGTGTCCAGTTTTTGGGGGTCATTACAGAGTATCCATATTCACGATGTCTCTCTGGATCATAGGCTGCGACCACATAGTCGTTCTCTATCGGACAAAATCCAAATAGAACAGTTTCAGCACCATCCTCGTAGCGCAGCCTGTGCTTGTTTCCAGCGCCTCGCTGATCGCCGTCAAAAATAAGCTGCGCGTGCATTTCTCCAGCGGGTCTATGATGATCGCTCGGCTGTGGACCGGATCGGGCCTGGGCTGTAACTCGTTGTGCGTGGATGATTAGTCGCCGGAGACCGGCAGAACCAGAAAAAACGAGGGTGAGCGGATTAGGTAATTCACCGTCTGGCAGTGTGGCTGTCCAGCCTGAGAGGTGCATCACGCTGATCAGGGCTTCTGCAAAGTCACGATCAAAAGCCATAGTACTCTCCTCGAATAGATGTATGAATCAGCGGTCAGCGAAATACATTCCACTGACCGCTGAAAGCTACTTCCCGTTCGTTTCCGGCCCGGCGACGGCCAGCGCATACGCCCCCGGCTTGAAGTACTTCTGGGCGGCGGCCAGCAGGTCGTCGGCGGTCAGGGCATTGATCGTATCGGCGTAGGTGCGCAGGTAATCCAGGCCGAGGGCGTGGTGCTCCATGCGCAGGATGGCCGAGGCCACGCCTTCGTTGTTCTCCAGTTGGAGGGGCAGCCGCCCGGTGAAGTTGGCCTTGTTGTCGGCCAGGTCCTCGGCACTGACCGGCTCGCGCGTGATCCGCTCGATCTCGGCCAGGATGCTCTCCACCGCGCGCCCGACGTTGGCCGGGTTGACTCCGGCCATCACGCGCCACGGGCCGGGGCCGGATTCGCCCTCGACCAGGCTGTAGGAGTAGTAGGCCAGGCCCTGCGCCTCGCGCACGGTCTTGCCCAGGCGGCCCATCATCCCAAACAGGCCCAGCACGTTGTTGACCAGCCGCGCGGCGTGGAATTCGGGGTCGGCGCGGCTGGGGCCGGGCACGCCCAGCACCAGGTCGGACTGGGTCTTGCCGGGCACGATCACGCTCTCCTGGTGGACGCCCGTCAGGGCCGGCGCGGGCGGGATGACCGGCTGGGGCGGTTGATCGGGATTGGTCCAGCCGCCGAGGGCCGCTTCCACCGCGTCGAGGGCCGCTTCGGCGGGCACCGCCCCGACCACGACCACGATCGCGCCCCGAGGGCCGAAGGTGCGGCGGTGGTAGTCCACCAGCAGGTCGCGGCTGAGGGTCGGGATCGTTTCCAGCGTGCCGTCGGAGCTGTAATGGTAGGGATGGTTGGCGGGATAGGCCAGGGCGCGGAAGGCTTCCCCGGCCCGGTAGCGGGTGTCGTGCTGCTGCATCTGGAGCGAGGTTATGTACTCGCCGCGCAGGCGCTCCACGTGGTCGGCCGGGAAGGTCGGGTAGCGCAGGGCGTCCTGCAGCACGTCGAGCAGCACGCCCAGGTCTTCCGCCAGGGCCTTGCCGCCGAAGCCGGTGGAACTGGTCCCGGCGCTGATCTCCAGGTCGGCCCCCAGGCCTTCCAGCGTCTCGTGGATGGCCTCGAAGCTGCGGTTGGCCGTACCGTAGAGCAGGGCCTCGGTGCTGAAGTCGGCCAGACCGAGGGTCTGGGGCGTGTCGAAGATCGCCCCGGTGCGGGTCAGGCCGGTGAGAACCACCGACTGGGCGTTGAAGTTTTCGCGGGCCAGGACGACCAGGCCGTTGGGCAGCTCCCGGCGGGCGATGTCGTCCGGGCCGGGGATGGGATTCACGCGGTGGGTCGTCATGCTTCGTCTGCTCCCTCGTCGTCGTCCTCGGCGTATTCCCCGTCCCCGGTGGGGATGTACCAGCCCACGGTGCGCTGGCGGGGATCGAAGTATTTTTCGGCGGCCGCGCGCACGTCCTGAACCGTGACGGCGCTCAGGCGGTCGACGTACGTCTCGAACCAGTCGTAGCTGCCCATGTTCTCGCAGATCGCCAGCCAGTAGGACTGGCCGCTGACGCCCTCGGTGCTGTAGGCGAACAGGGCGCGGGCCTGCTTGATGGCCTTGTCCAGCTCGGCCTGGCTGATGTCCTCGGTGCGGATGCGCGCGATCTCGGCGTCGAGCGCGGCCTCGGCCTCTTCCAGGGTGCGGCCGTCGCGCACGGCCAGCACGATCTCGAACAGGAAGGGGTCGATGGTCGGCGTCAGGCCGGTGTTGACGGCGGCCGCGATCTCGGTCATGACCAGGGCCTTGTACAGGCGGCAGGTCTTGTTATCCACCGAGCCGCCGCCCATCCCGCCGGGGCCGCCCAGGACGCTTTCCAGCACGGCCAGGGCGAACCAGTCCGGGTGGTTGGCGTTGGGAACCTTGTAGCCCACCTGGAGGAAGGCCGTGTTGCCTTCGCGCTCGACGCGCACCCGGCGCTCGCCGCGCTGCTCCGGCTCCGGGCGGACGAAGGGCGCGGGCAGCTCCCCGGCCGGGATCGGGCCGTAGAGTTCCTCGACGCGGGCCAGCAGCGCCGCCGGGTCGAAGTCGCCCACGGCCACGGCGATGGCGTTGTTGGGCTTGTAGTAGCGCTGGTAGTGGCCGTACAGGTCGTCGCGGGTCATGCTCTCCAGGTCGGCCATGTCCCCGATGATCTCGTGGTGGTAGGGGTGGACGCGGAAGGCCGCGCCGTTGACCTCCTCGCCCAGCCAGAACAGGGGCGAATTCTCGCGGCCCTGGCGTTCGGAGATGATCACCGTGCGCTCGCTGGCGACCTCCTCCGGGGCGAAGAGGGCGTTGGTCATCCGGTCGGCTTCGATGCGCAGGGCCAGGTCGATCCGGTCGGCGGGCATCGTCTCGTAGTAGGCGGTGAAGTCGATGAAGGTGTGGGCGTTCCAGACGCCGCCTTCGCGGTCGACCAGCCGGTCGAGCGTGCCGGCCGGGAATTGGGGCGTGCCCTTGAACATCATGTGCTCGACCCAGTGGGAGACGCCGGTCTGGCCGGTGCGCTCATTGCGGCTGCCGACCCGGTACAGGACGCGCCAGCTCACGATCGGCGCGGTGTGGATCGGCTTGAGCAGGACGGTCAGGCCGTTTTTCAGAACGTGTTTTTGGACGGATGCGCCCATGCAGAATCCTCTTGGTGATTTGTAAACGGAGTCCAGCCCGGCTCACCCGGCCGCGACTCTGCCGGGGCAGGCTGGATCAGGCCTGTTATTATAACAGCCAGGCTCGCGGGATGGGGAATTCTCTGACGCGCTTCCAACGCGAGGATGGACCGCGTAGCGGCGTCGCCCGCGACGCCGCCGTGAGGCCGAACGGCCGATCGCGCCGGGATGCGTATCCGGGAATATCGGCGGTTCGATGCCCACCCCCATTCCAGCCTTGTGCCGGTACAACTGGCCCCCCAAAAATTGGAGGAAGGAGCAAGACAGGCGCGGGTTTGTAGGGGCGGTTCGCGAACCGCCCCGCGTGCCGGACGGCCCCCTTGCTCCAATCGAATCAAAAAGGCCCGGCGCGCCATCGCCGGGCCTGGCGTCTCGACGGAAGAGCGCTAGCGCCCCTTGATGTGGTCGACCTCGACCGTGGGTTCGGTGCTGCTGGCGATCACGCCTTCGCCGTTGAAGCCGCGCCCGATGGCCCGGTAGGTGAAGCCCAGCCCGGTCATGGCCGCCGGGTCGTACTGGTTGCGGCCGTCGATGAAGACCGGGGTCTTCATCAGATCGCGCACGCGGGCCAGGTCGAGCTGCTTGAACTCGTTCCATTCGGTCACGGCGATCACGCCGTCGCAGCCCTTCACCAGGTCGTAGGCGTCCTGCTTCAGTTCGATCCAGGGGTAGGCGCGGGCCACGTTGTCCATCGCGACCGGGTCATAACCGCGCACGGTCGCGCCTTCGGCCTTCAACAGCTCGGCGATGCTCAGGGCCGGGGCCTCGCGCAGGTCGTCCGTGCCGGGCTTGAAGGCCAGCCCCAGCAGGCCGATCGTGCGGCCTTGCAGGCTGCCCAGGATAGCCTTGAGCTTGCTGACGGCCACCTGGCGCTGGAAGGCGTTGATGTCCATCACGGCTTCCAGAAGCTGCGGATGCTTGCCCCGCTCGTGGGCCATGTAGGCCAGGGCTTTGACGTCCTTCGGGAAGCAACTCCCGCCGTACCCGACGCCCGCGTTGAGGAACATCGGGCCGATGCGCCGGTCGAAGCCCATCCCGCGCGCCACTTCCTCGACGTCCGCGCCCAGGCTCTCGCAGATGTTGGCGATCTCGTTGATGAAGCTGATCTTGGTCGCCAGGAAGGCGTTGGAGGCGTACTTGATCATCTCCGCGGTGCGCAGGTTGGTGACCATGATCGGGGCGCGCAGCGGCAGATGCAGTTGGGCCACGGCCTCGGCCGCGTCCTTATCCTCGGAGCCGAGCACGGTCCGGTCCGGGCGGGTGAAGTCGGTGATGGCGGAACCTTCCTTCAGGAATTCCGGGCAGCTCACCACCGAGAACTTGATCGGCTGGGGCTGCGTGGCGCGCACGATGTCGGCCACCCAGTCGCCCGTGCCGACCGGGACGGTGCTCTTGTTGATGATGATCAGCGGGTGATCCATCGTGCGCGCGATCGACTCGGCGGCCATGCGTACGTACTGGAGGTCGGCTTCGCCGTCCACGCCGGAGGGCGTGCCGACACAAATGAAGACGAATTCGGCATCCTTCAGGGCCTCTTCGTAGGTGGTGGTGAAGGCCAGGCGGCCGGCCCGGACGTTGCGCTCGACCATTTCGGCCAGCCCTGGCTCGTAGATGGGCATGATGCCCTTCTTGAGGTTGGCGATTTTCTCCTCGCTGATATCCAGCGCGGTCACCCGGTTGCCGAGGTCCGAAAACGCGGCGGCCGTCACCAGCCCGACATAACCCACACCCACGACGCAAATATTCCTCATGGTTAAGGCATCCTCATTCCTTTGAAACCAACATACAGACGATAGCCCCCCTAATCCTTCCCGGCTGGCGGGAAGGGACACCCAATCTACCCCGGCCCACCGGCGGCGGGAACAGAGAGAAAAGACCTCCGGCAGATTAGTGGAGCAGGCCCGGCTCGTTTGGGACGAGCATGATCCGCATGAACCAGCCGCGTGGCGCATCCTGGGCCATGTCCGCCCACTGGGTGTCGTACTCGGCCCGCGAGTGATAGCCCAGTTCGCGGACTTCGCTGTCGGTCAGGGCGGTGCAGTCCACCATCTGGATTTCGACCACCTGGACCCGGCACAGGACGTGGCTGCTCGCCATCGGACAGACGGCCAGCACATCACCCAGCATGGTGGTGTATTCCCCCAGGTGGCTGACTTCCTGGACGGTCTTGCCATGCTGCCAGTAGCGCCAGCTTTGCAGGTTGAACCATTCTTCGCCCAGGCGGTAGTAATCCGCCCAGGTGGCGACGGTCATCATCGCGGTCTTGGAGATGGCGTCCAGCATCCGTTCCGGCTGCGCGACTTCGATCAGTTTGACGGCGGTGTCTAACATGGCGTCCTGTCCCTGGCGGCGGGAGTCACCCGCGACCTTGCGGCGAATGGGTCTGCTTGTCAGCAACCTCGCCGGGTTGCCTTACGGAAAACTTCCACCCGAGTCCTCCTAAACGTCCATTTTTCATTGTAAAAGCCTGACCTTAGGGGTTCGTAATGGCCGGGCCGATTTTCCATACATTTTCCCTACAGAATCCCACATTCAGGCCGCGCGCGTCACATTGGAAAGACAAAGCCCTTTCACCGCGGAGGGCGCGAAGAACGCCGAGAAAACCAATTCCGAGATGTCTTTCTCCTGTTCTTCCTTGGCGTCCTTTGCGTCTTGGCGGTTCATACTGTCTTTGAAGATCATCAAGCACTCAAGTTGGATTCCCGACGAGCAGACGCGCCGCGCGGCGGCCGATCTCGACCGCGTAGTTGGTGCCGCGATCCCAGGGGTAGACCTGGCTCATGCTGGCCCAGACCAGCCCTGGAATGGGCGTCTGGAGGGGCGGGATGTGGCGCGAGTGATCGACCAGCGGGATCGGCTGGGCATACGGCGCGCGGAAGACCCAGCGCTTGCGAATCCAACTCCGGTCGAAGGCCGGGTTGACCTTGACCAGCGAGGGCAGGAAGCGCTCCGCCAGCTCGTCCTCGCCGATGCGGAAGTACTCGTGATCGGTGGGCAGGTAATCGCCCAGGTAAACGATCCGGTCGCCGCCGTAATGGGCCGCGTCCATGTAGTTGGTGTGCTCCACCAGGGCCAGGAACGGGAAAGGATTGGCGGCCCGGTCGGGACTGTCGGCGGGCAGGTTGAGCCAGTAGGTGCCGTCGGTCATCAAGGGGCGATCCAGGGCCAGGACGACCACGACCGCGCCGTAGCTCTGCAAGGCGCGTACTTGGCCGGCGTAGTCTGCCGCCAACTCGGGCACCATCCGCAGCAGCAGGCCCGGCCCAACCGTGCTCAGCACGCGGTCGAAGGCCAGCGTCTCGCCGTCCACCGTGACTTCCAGGCCGTCCCCGGCGCGGGCGATCGTCTGCACCGGCGCGTTGAGGCGCACGGTCGCGCCCTTCGCCTGGACGGCCGCGGCCAGGTCATCCAGCATGGCCTGGAAGCCGCCGGCGTAGGTGCCCAACTGGGCGGTGCGCTTGTAGAGTCTGGCCCACATCCAGGCCATGTTGACCTGGTTATACAGCGCGCCGAACTTGCCGATCAGCAGCGGCCGCCACATCAGGTTGTAGACCCGGGTCCCCATCCAGCGGCGCAGCCAGGCCTCGGCGGTGTGCTTTTCCAGCGCGACGCCGTTGTGGTACAGGGTCAGCAGGAAGCCGACCGCGCCCAGGCGGACCTTATCCAGCAGCGACAGGCCGGGGATGCCCAGCACGTTGACCACGCGCGAGAGCAGGCCGATCGGCAGCACGGCCCGGTCCATCGGGAAGGCGCCTTCCGGCCGCCAGACGCTGGTGGTCGGGCTGCGGAAGATCACCTTGTCGGCGTGGCCGATCTCGGCGATCAGGTCGAGCACATCGCGGTCGGTGGCGAACCAGTGGTGGTAGAACTTTTCGAGCGACCAGTCCCAGGCCGGGTCCTTGAACCCGGCGGCCAGCCCGCCGACTTCGGCGCCAGCCTCGAACACGGTCACGTCGTGCCCGGCGCGGGCCAGGTCCCAGGCAGCGGCCAGGCCGGCCGCGCCCGCGCCGATGATCGCAATCTTGAGAGGGGTCATGGGTGTGATCTCGATTCTACAAGCGCAGGCTCTTGGCTTTTGGCTAAAAGCAAAACACTCTAGTAACAGGTCGAAGTGACCCTCGCCGCTTTGTAGGGCCAGGGGAACTATCCGCGAGTCATGAACCTTCCATGATCACCATAGCACGAATTACTGTTTCCTTCATGAATTATTCGTGAAATCATCTTCGTCCGCCAGACGCTCCTCTGCCGCCAGATGTTCCTCTGGCGCCAGATGTTCCTCTGGCGCCAGGCCAAGCGCCTCCCGCCAGGCCGCCGAGCCCGGCGCCGGCCCGGCCAGGACGGCCGCGATGAATGCCTCCGGCGGGCAGTAACCGTGCGCCTCGACATAGTGCCCGATCAGGTCCGGCGCGGCGTAGACGCACCCGTCCCCGACCACGCGGATTTCCGCCGACCCGGCCTGATCCAGCAAGGCGGGCGGGTCGCACAGGCCGCACAGATACATTCCGCGCGTCTGGTTGACCCGGTGCGCCGCCTCACCAAAGGCCGCCAGCCGATCCAGGAAGCCTTCCGGCAGCGGGCCGACCGGGTAGGGGTGTTCCACGTCCAGCCAGCCGACATTCAGGACGGGCGGCTGCGCGGCGGGCGGTGGGCCGGGGAGAAGCGGCTCGTCGTCCAGGCGGCGTCCGGCCAGGTAGCAGTACGGCGACAGGTCCGGGAAGTACATGGGTCGCGCGGTCTAGGGGCGCGGGGTGTTGTTATCCTGCCCGACGGCCGCGCTCACGGCCTGCTGGGCGCGGGCGAAATCGCGCCAGCCCAGCCCCCAGCGCAGCAGGTAGATCGCGCCGGCGATCGTCACCGGCACGAAGATCACGGCGTGCATGACCACGGCGTAAGCGGCGGCTTCCGTTTGGGCCACGCCGAAGGCGCGCAGCACCAGGGCCACGATCCCGTGAAAGGTGCCCACGTAACCGGGCGTGGTGGGCAGGATGGTCGCCAGGTTGCCCAGCCCGACCACGAGCAGCACCACGAAGAAGCCCACGTCCGACAGCGCGAAGGCGCGTAGGGTGATCCAGTAGGTGCTGGCCTCGACGATCCAGCTCGCCAGCGACGCGGCGAAGGTCAGGGCCAGGTCGCGAGCGCTGCGCAGGGCGGCCAGCCCGGCCAGCAGCTCGTCGGCCAGGGCGGTCAGACGGGGGCGCAGGGGGGCCGGGGCCAGCCGGTCGATCAGGGTCGTCACCAGGCGACGGGTCAGCGCCGGGCGCAGGGCCAGGGCGAAGAAGATCAGCAGCGCCGCGACGAACAGCACGGTCAGGATCACCACCCCCTGGCGGATGGCCGGTTCATCGAATTCCACGAACAGCAGGGCCGTGAAGATAAAGACCAGCATGGTCAGGCCGTCGAAGACGCGCTCGACCAGGATTGTGGTCAGGCTGGCGGGGATGTTGGTCCCCTCCTGGCGATTGAGCAGGTAGGCGCGGATCACCTCCCCGATGCGGAAGGGGTAGATGTTGTTGCCCATGTAGCCGACGATGACCAGCGGGAAGAGCCGGGCGGGGGGCACGTCCTGCACCGGGCGGAGCAGGTAGTACCAGCGCCAGGTGATGATATAGGCGGCGAGGAAGAACACCGCCGCCGCCAGGATGACCCACCCGATTTCGATGGTCTGGATGATGGCCCATACCTGGGCCAGGTCCAGCCCGGCGAAGCCTGCATACAAAAACAGGGCGCTGACGACCACGCCCGCCACGACCAGCAGCCAACGTCGCATTTCAAATCCAATCCCGCGCGATTCGTGGCGCGGCCCTCAGGGCCGTCGCCTGCCCGCGGAGGGTTCCCCTCCACGCGGCGCAAAGGGCCATTATACCCGCTGTGCCCGATCAGCATCAATACACGCCCGCCGGGCGCGATCCTCAGGGGAGGCGACAGTTCACAGTCGCCAGTCGTCAGTCGAGGCAAGGCGGAAGCGGTTGCGTGGCGGCGTCGCCCGCGACGACGGCGTGACCCGCACAGCCGGTTGCGCCGGGCTGGGTGTGTGCGTGGCGTCGGACCGCAGTCCGGCGCTCCACGTCGCTGCATGACGCTTAGGCGCCTGCCGCCTCGACGCTTCTTCTTGTCTCCTGCCTCGTTTCCCCACAAACGCGTCAGCGGCGCGCACCGGGGGGAGATGCGCGCCGCTGGGTTCAAAAAGAAGTTGCCGCGGGCGGCAACGGGCCGCCCGCAGTCCTGCATGAACGGCGTTATTGGCCGTTGTTTTCAAGTTCGGCGATATCGGGAATCATCCCCTCGAGGATGCGTTCCAGGGCCATCGAATGACTGCACACGCCACGAGTCTGGAAGACGTTGCAGGT
>CAZHMJ010000208.1:0-9317 GCA_964533805.1 uncultured Anaerolineae bacterium
TGGCGTTCTTGGCGTCTTTGCGGTTCTAAATGCTTTTTGATGCGATTGCCCTGACAGCTCACCGCAGCGCCGGTCATACTGCTGGCAGTGTCGAAGCGGCAAGCGTCCAAGCGCAAGACAAAAAAAGCCAGAGGCCGGGCAAGGTGCCCAACCGCTGGCTTCTGCTTTTCGCTTGCCGCTTCGACGCCTGGACGCTGTCGCTATTCCTCGTCGGGGTTGGGCAGGAGGCCCTGCTTCTGGAGCGAGGTGCGCATGTCGGCCAGCAGTTTCTCGGTGCTGGCGGTCGCGGCGGGCACGATCTCCCCGAAGAACTTGCCGATGTCTTCGCGCTTGAGATTGTTCATGCGCCCGTTGAAGACGTCGAAGACCTCTTTATGGGCCTTGCCCCGGTAATCTTCCCCGGTCAGGGTGACGAAATCCCAGAATTCCATCTGGTAGCGCTCGGAAAGCACGCGGTAGTGCCGCCAGCGTTCGTCCGGGCGGCGGAACTGGTGGACGGCCGTGATCACCGCCACGAAGATGCCCGCGAGACTGGCCGCGATGCGCAGTTGCGGCGTATCGAACTGGATGAAAACCGGGATCAGCACGCCCAGGATGATCTGCCACCAGCGGATCAGCTCGTTGGCGTTGCGCTCGCGGGTCGCCCGGCTCTCCACCCACTGCATCTGGGAGAACCAGTTCTCGCGCAGCACCTTGGCCTGAAGCTCGTCCAACGGCAACAGGTCGCCGATCTCCTCGAACTTGTTGAAGAGGCGCCGGTTGTAGGCCTCGTCGACGCTGGAGGTCTGGACCACCGAGGGCAGCAGTTCCGGCGGGGTGTTGATGAACAGCAGCAGCGTGGCGCGCAGCATCCGCGCCAGCGCCCGGATGATCTCCCAGAAAAACAGCAGAATCCCCCTGATCCAGTTCCAGATTGTCTGCAGGATAGACGAGCTGCCCTGCGGAGTCTTTTGAGTTGTCATAGACGTGTGGATTCCTCTTCGTTCAGGATCGAGCGCGAAAATTCGACCAGCGCGCGCCCGGCTAACCGAGCGCGCGCTGCAATTCCCCAGCCTTGAGGATCAGCCCGCGCTGCACAGCCGGGCTGTACGCCAGGATGGCCGGCGGCTACCCCAGCGGGCGCTGCAAATTCCCCAGCCTTGAGGATCAGCCCGCGCTGCACAGCCGGGCGGTACGTCAGGGTGGCTATCCAGCTAACCGAGCGCGCGCTGCAATTCCCCAGCCTTGAGGATCAGCCCGCGCTGCAAGGCTGGGCTGTGCGCCAGAGCCGCGGGCAGCCCATCCTGCGCGATCCGGGTGATGTACGGCCAGGCGGCGTTCAGGAAGGCATGGGTGGCCGTGCGACCCACCACGCCGGGCACGTTCACCACGCAGTAGTGGATGACCCCCTCCGCCTCGAAGATCGGGTTGTCGTGCGGCATGGGCCGGCTGGTCTCCACACACCCGCCCTGGTCGATGCTCAGATCGATGATCAGCGAGCCGGGGCGCATCGTGCGCACCATGTCGCGGCTGATGATGATCGGCGCGCGCTGGCCTGGAACCTGGACCGCCCCGACCAGCACATCCGCGAACTTGCAGACCCGCGCCAGGTTGAAATCGTGCGAGATCATGGTCGTCACCTGCCCGCCAAAGCGCTCGTGCGCGATCTGGAGCGCGTCCAGGTCGTGGTCGAGCAGGATGACGCGCGCCCCGACGCGCAGCAGGGCATCGGTGGCGTTGGTCCCCACCACCCCCGCGCCGATGATCACCACGTCGGCCGGGGGCACGCCCGCGATCCCGCCCAGCAGGATACCCTTGCCGCCCTTGTCGTTCTGGAGGTACTGGGCCGCGATCTGGGCGACCATCTTGCCGCCGATCTGGCTGAGCGGGTAGAGCACGGGCAGCCGCCCATCCGCCTCCTGGATCAGCTCGTAAGCGATTGCGGTCGCCCCGCGGTTTTGCAGGGCTTGCAGCGGCCCGTTGGACATCCCGAACAGCATCATCAGGGACAGCACGATCTGGCCCTCGGCCATGCAGGCGATTTCCTCCGCGTCCGGACGCAGCACCTTGAGCAGCAGATCGGCGCGGCGGTAGACCTCCTCGTGGGCGTAGGTGATCCGCGCCCCGGCCAGCTCGTACTCATGGTCCGTGAAGCCGCTGCCCAGCCCGGCGCCATGCTCCACGTAACACTGGTGGCCCCAGCTCGTCAGGAGCGACACACCCACCGGCGTCATCCCGACCCGGTATTCGAACGGCAGGGTTTCTTTGGGAATACCTATCACCAGACCCATCGGAGCGCCTCCTGAAGAACAGTTCTCAGTGATCAGTTCTCAGTTTTCAGTTCAAGCTCATACCGCGGACGCTCAACCGCCGGCAGAGACGCAAAAGCCGGGATGTTATCCCATGCCGCCGGACAGCAAAGCTGACCCTTATCATACACTTTTTCGGTCGGCTTGGCACAGCCGGAGTGAACTCACGCCGCGTGACGCGCCTGGGGCTTCGCCACGCCTTGTGCCTTTACTCAAAACTGAGAACTGATCACTGAGAACTGTCTTTGCAACGGTTGCAGGGACACGGGGGAGGCGTGTCCCTGCGGGGGCCGGCCATGCTGGCGCTACCAATCAATGGAAATCGGGTGACCTTACGTTAGAAACCCTCATCTGCCGCGCGGGCATAGAGGTGCGCGTGGGCGGGGGAGATCGGATAGCGGCGCTGGCTGAGGTTGCGAAGGTGGGCCTGCGCGTGGCTCAGATCGGGCTGCGCGACAGCCGCCTCCGGCGCGCCCATCAACAGGCGACCCAACCAGATCGCCAGGCGCTGCCAGCCAGAAAGGAGGGGGCGAGGAGAAGAAACAGCCAGCATGGCGTGTGGGACTCCTTTCTTTAGAACAAAAGTTCGATCACTGTTCCCAGAATAACATAGAACATTTGTTCAGTCAACATCCCTGGTGATTTTCTCGGTACGGATTTGGTTAGAAAGCCCGACGAAAAAGCCTGCAACCCCGGCTAGAATGAGGCGTATAGTAGATCACAGAGGCTCAAAACTGACCCTTCGCCGCCTGTTCATGTTTCTGTTGCACCGGGAGATACCCCTGATGGACGTGCTCTTTGCCGGGGCGACCTGGCTCCACCTGCTGGCGACCGTGATCCTGATCGGCCAGTACATCCTGCTGGCCCTCATCTACTACCCCCTCCTGCGCAGCCGGATCAAGGCCGCCGAGCTGGGCGGCGTGATGGAAGAGCTTGGCACGCGCATGCGGGGGTGGATCGGCCTCTCGGTGGCGATCTTCATCCTGACCGGCGTCTACCTGACCCTGCGCGATCCGGCCTATCTCGGCCTGGGCAATTTCGGCAACGCCTGGTCGATCGTCATGCTGATCAAGCACATTCTGGTGCTGGCCTTCATCCTGGCCGGCATCTATACCGAGCGCGTCCTGGTGAGCAAGGTGGCGGAAAGCCAGGGCAGCGCCGAAGCGGTCACGCGCTTGGAGACCGCCTTCGCCATCCTGGCCGTCCTGGGCGGGCTGATCCTGCTCCTGACCGCCCTGGCCGGGGCACTCTAGGCCGGTTGGTTTGCCCGAAATAAGCGAGGGACGGCCCGGCGGCCGTCCCTTGGTGATTCGGCTCCCCGGCGCGCGGCCGGGTCAGTCCCCGGCCAGCGGAATCAGGGTGATCGGCATGTGCGCCTCGATGGCCCAGGCAAGCGTGTTCGCGTCCTGGGGCCGGACGGCCAGGGTGATCATCTCGCCGCCCAGCCCGATCACGGTTGCGCCTTCGACCGCCCGCTGGGTGGTCACCCGCGGGGCCGTCGCTGGCCCGACGCTGTCGTCTAGGATCGCCGTCGCGGCGGCGGGCGGCATGGTGACCAGCGGCGCCTGGAATTCGCCATCTACATCCACGAAGAGCATCGTGAGGTAGACGTCCACCGGCTGGTCAACGGTCAGTGTGCCGCCCATCACGCCTGTCAGCGCGTCTGGCAAGGCCACCGCCACCGTCCCCGCCGGCAGGTCCAGCGGAATCTCCGGCAGAGCCTCCAACGGGACTTCGGCGCTTTGCGGCGTGAACGCCACCACCGACAACCGCAATTCCTGCGTCGTCCACATGCCCGATGTCGACATAACCATCAGGTTCAGGGGGCCAACCGGCGCGCGCAGCGCCAGGCGCAGGTACGCGGTCTGGAGCGGGTAAAAACCGACCAGCAGCAGGCGGTTTTCCAGAAACAGGCCGACCATATCGGTGACCGAGGGCGGCTGCCCGACCACCTCGATCACGATCTCGACCGGCTCCTCCGGCATCCGCAGCAGGACGCTGTTGGCCGACGAACTCAGCCGGATCGTCTGCGGATCGCCGCCCGCGGCCAGCGTGATGGGCGGGACCGGCGTGGGGGTGAGGGTTGGGATAGTAGTTGGCGTCGAGGTGTCGGCCGGCCCCGGGGCGGCGAGCGGCGGCGCGCCAGCGGGCAGGCGGCTGACCAGCGCGGCCCCGGCCACGATCACGAGCAGAGCGGCGGCCAGAGTCAGCCAGCCGCGCAGGGCAGCGGCCCGCCCCTGCCTGAGCCGGGCGCTGAGGGGCGGATCGGGGCGCAGGCCGTCCGGCACAACCGTCTCGACCAGGTCGCGCAGGTGATGGGCGAGTCGATCGTCGTGGGTCATCGGGCCTCCGGGTCAATTGGATAGGCGACAGGGGCAACCGGTCACGCTGGTCACAGCAACCAGGCCCGCCCTTACCAAGGCCCGCAACGTTACCGGATTGAGTTGTTAACCGGCATGACTCCGCCGCTACGTCCCAATCGCACAACAACTTCGCTTTTAGCCAAAAGCCAGGAGCCAACAGCCAAGAGCCGCGTTTATCACGTCTTCAGCCAGCGCCACAGGCGCGGGCCGACGAGCAGCGCGGCCACCGTCGCCGCGACCAGCAGCGGCCGCCGGAAGCTGACCGGCCTGGTCGGCGCGTAACGCTCCAGGCGGGCGTCGAGCAGCATCCGCCGCCAGTCGGGGATCAGCGCCCGATCGGGCAGGCTGTAACAGGTGCGCCACAGGGCGCGGTAAGCGGCTTCTTCAGCCTCCCAACGGGAGTCGTCCCAGCCCAATTCCGGCTGGCAGATCGCCCGGACGCGGTCCATGATCCGCGCCCCGCCTTCCGGCAGGAGCAGGCCCAGCCGCACCCGGCGCAGCAGCAGGTCGTCCAGGTGGATGACGCCCTCGGCGCGGGCCGCCCAGCGCAGCTCGGCCCACAAGGCCTGGGTGCCGGGGATCGGGGCCAGTTCGCCCGGCTGGGCGGCGGCCACCAGGGCCGGAGCGTCCGCCCCGTAACGGCCCAGCAAGCGCCGCCGGGTCGCCATGTCCAGCCAGAGCGCCCCATCATTGGCCGTCAGGGCCATGTCGACCGCGTCCAGGACCGGCACGTGGCGCTGGAATTTGGGCATGTCCGGCAGCCGGTCGCGCACGGCGCGCAGCGCGTCCAGGGCGATCACCCGGAAGGTGGTCAACTTGCCGCCGGTCACGGTCAGCAGGCCGTTCTCCTGCCAGACCACGTGCTCGCGCGATTCCTTGGACGGGTCGGCCTTGCCGGAGCCGATCACCGGCCGCACCCCGGCATAGGACGCGATCACGTCGTCCAGGCTCAGCCCCCGGCCGGGGTACTGGTGCTCGACGGCGGCCATCAGATAGGCCACCTCCTGCGGGCTGATGCCCGGCTCCCGGTCGAGCGCCTCGTCGTGATCGATATCGGTCGTGCCCACCAGGGCCGCGCCTTCCCAGGGGAAGATGAAGACCGGGCGGCGGTCGACCGGGTGCAGGAAGCTGATCGCCTGGGCGACCGGCAGCCGCCACAAGGGGAAGACCAGGTGGCTGCCGCGCAGGGGCCGGATGCGCGCCTCGCCGCCGACCTGGGTGCGCAGATGGTCGGCCCAGGCCCCGGTCGCGCTGATCACGACCCGCGCGCGGACTTCGGCCGAGCGCCCGGTCACGCCATCCACCAGCCGCGCGCCGGTCACCTGCCCAGACGCATCCAGCAGCACATCCTGGGCCGTCACGTAGTTGATCGCCACGCCCCCGGCCCGCACCGCCTCGCGGATCACGCGCAGGGTCAGGCGGGCGTCGTCGGTCTGGGCGTCGCCATAACGGAAGCCGCCCTGCAAGCCCTCGGTGGTGATGTGCGGGGCGAGCATCTGGAACTCCTGGGCGCTGAAGCGGCGGTGCGTCCACTGGAGGGCCATCAGGTCATATAGCGAGAGGCCCGCCCGGTAGGTCCACTTGCCGGGATGGTCGCCGCGATGGGTCGCCATCAGGAAGCCCAGCGGGTCGATCAGGCCGGGGCCGTCTTCCAGCAGGTGTTCGCGCTCGCGGACCGAGGCCAGGGTCAGGCCCAGCTTGCCCTGGGCCAGGTAGCGCAGCCCGCCGTGGACCAGCTTCGACGAGCGGCTGGAAGTGCCCCAGGCGAAGTCCTTCTGCTCCACCAGCAGGACGCGCAGGCCCAGCCGGGCCGCCTCCCGCAAGATGCCCGCCCCGGTGATCCCGCCCCCGATGACGAGCAGGTCCCACTCGGTGTCCAGTTGATTCCAGATCGAATCGCGCCAGTTTGTAGTCCACATAGGTCAGTTCTCGGTAGACAGTTGTTGGTCGTTAGTGATTGGTTGTTGGTGGAAGCAGTCAACGATTGGGTGGTGTAGGGACGGGACAATGCCCCGTCCGCCGTGTCCATCGTACAAACCCGCCGGGCACTTTCCTTACCGGTTAGCCGTTTGCCGGACGGTTCTGCCGATGTGAAAAGCACCACCCCTGGCTTCCTTATTCGCAATCCTGGGTGCAGCCCGACGGCCGGACGGGGCGGTGCCCCGTCCCTACATCCGCCTGGCCTCGTTTTCTCTGGCCTCTCGGCCTCAGGCCTCGGCGCAGCAAAGCTGCGTGGCCTCTATTCCACCAGCTTGCCGGGGTTCATGATCCCGGCCGGGTCGAAGTGAGCGCACACGGCCCGGATCGCGCCCAGGCCCAGCCCGCCCTTCTCCGCTTCCAGGTAGGGCGCGTGATCGGTCCCGACGCCGTGCTGGTGGGTAATCGTGCCGCCCTGGGCGACCACGGCCTGGCTGGCCCGCGCCTTGAGAAGCTGCCAGCGGCGCAGAGTCTCGTCCGGGTCGGCCGCCAGCCGGAACAGATAGCTGACGTAAATGCTCGACCCATACGGGTAGACGTGCGACAGGTGAGTGAAGACGTGGATACGCTCGCCCGTTTCGGCGACCGCGCCGTGCAGGGCGCTTTCGATCGCCTCGATCATGGCCGGGACGCGCTCCCAGGCGACGGCCGTCTCCAGGGTGTCGATGGCCACCCCGGCCTCCCACAGCGTGTTGCGCAGGTAGGGCGTGCGGAAGCGGCCCTTGTGCCACTGCTTGCCGAAGGTGCTGCCGACGTGCACCCCGCCGTGGTCCTTGGCCAGGCCCAGCGCCTCCTTGACCGCCACCCGGCCCAGGGCCTTGCCCCCGCTGTAGCCCAGGATCAGCATGCACTTGCCGTTTTTCAGGCCGCGCAGGGCCAGCAGATTCTCCAGGGCGCCGATCAGGCGGGCGTGCCCGGCCAGGGCCAGGGTCGTGGCCGTCTCGACCGGGGTGCTCAGGCGCAGCATGCACAGCGGCAGTCGGGCCTGGACGATCGCGCGCACGGCCGCCATCCCGCTTTCAAAGTCCGGGAAGAACACGGCCCGGAAGGTCTCGCGCTCCGGCAGGGGCGTGGCGCGAACCGTAGCCGAAGTAATCACCCCCAGCCGCCCCTCCGAGCCGAGCACGACCTCGCGCAGGTCCGGCCCGGCAGCCGAGGCCGGGAAGGCCGGCACGTCCAGCGTCCCGGCGGGCGTCTCGATCACGCCCCCGGCGAACAGGCGCTCGATCCGGCCGTAATACAGCGATTGCTGGCCGCTGGAACGGGTGGCGATCCAGCCGCCCAGGGTCGATAGCTCCCACGACTGCGGGAAGTGGCCCAGGGTCATTCCCCGCGCGCGAAGTTGGGCTTCCAGGTCCGGGCCGCTGATGCCCGCCCCGAAGGTCGCCAGCCCGCTGGCCGCGTCGAAGCGCTCCAGGCGGTTGAGGCGGGCCAGGCTGACGGTCAGGACGGGCGCGTCGCCGGGCTGCGGGTTGACGTGGCCGGCCACGCTCGTCCCGCCGCCGTAGGGGATCAGGCGCGCGCCAACCGTGGCCGCGTAGCGGATCAGATCGCGCACCTCGGCGCTGCTGGACGGGAACGCGACTCCGTCCGGGAAGACCCCGATCCGGCCCGCCCGCAGCGCGATCCAGTCGGGCATGCTCTGGCCGCGGGCATGCATCAGGCGCGGCAGCGCTCCGGTTTCAACCAGCGGATGGGCAGGCAGGCGGGAGCCTGGCACCGCGGCCAGCACATCCTCCAGTTCGGCGTCGCGGGGCGGCGAGAGCGGGCCGATCGCTTCTTCCACGAAGCGCCGCGCCCCACCCGGCAGCGGATAATCAGTCGCTTCCTCGCCCCAACCGTTCCAGCGTCTCATGACTCGTCCTCCCCAGCGGCAGCCTGCCAGAGGTCGATGCTGCGCACCATGACCTCGCGCGTGATCGATTCGGCCAGAACCGCGTCTTTCCGCGCCGCGGCCCCGGCCAGCGCGGCATAGAAAGCGCGCGAGGCCTGGCGCGCTTCGGCGCGGGCGAAATAGGTCTGGGCCAGCGTCTCGTAGAACCCGGCGAAGCCGTTCAGGATCAGGGCATAAACCGGGTTGCCGGAGGCGACCGTCAACCCGCGCTGGAGCGCCCAGTCGAAGGCCGCGTAGGCCGCGGCGGTATCGGCCAGCGCCTGCCACCCGGCCAGCAGGTCGAGCACGGCCTGGCCGGAGCGTTCCACCGCGACCCGCGTAAAAGTCGGGGCCAGGTCCAGCCGGACGCGCAGCAGGTCGGCCACGAAGCCGGGCGGCAGGCGGCGGCTGTGACGCACGATCCCGCTGATCACGTTCAGGCCCCCGTGCCACCAGAAGTCGTTGACCTCGGTCGGTTTGCCCTGGCGGATGGTCAGCCAGCCGTCGCGGGCCAGGCGCTGCAAGGCCTCGCGCAGGGTCGGCCGGGTGACGCCCAGTTGGGCGGCCAGTTCGCGCTCGGCGGGCAGGGTCGCGCCGGGCGGGAATTCGCCGTCGAGGATGGCCGTGATCAGGGCTTCTTCGGCGTGGTTGTTGGGGCGCTGCGGGGTGGGATGATTCATCGACTCTCCGGAATAGTTCACTGGTCAGTGGTCTGACCAGTTCCAGTATGGCACAGAATCCGGGAGAGAGTCAAGGGAAGGTGACAGGGCAATCGCATCAAAAAGCATTTAGAACCGCAAAGACGCCAAGAACGCC
>CAZHMJ010000209.1:0-7402 GCA_964533805.1 uncultured Anaerolineae bacterium
GACGCTGCCATGCCTGCGATCTACACCGTCGGGTACAGCCGCCTGCGCGATCCGGATCGTCTGCTGACCCTGGCCGGCGAACTGGACGCGATCGTGATCGACGTGCGCCTCAAGCCCTACACCAGCTTCCAGGGCTGGTCGCGGGAGGCGCTGGAAGCCCGGCTCGGCCGGCGCTACCACTGGGTCGAGGCCTTTGGCAACGAGGCCTATCAGGAAGGCGGGCTGCGCCTGCACGATCCGGACTCAGGCCTGGCCCAGGTCACGCCGATCCTGACCGAATGCAGCGTGATCCTGCTGTGTGGCTGCGCCGACCCGGCCGAATGTCATCGCACGGCGGTGGCCGTCCTGCTGGCGGCGGCGACCGGCTGCCCGGTCACCCACCTGGAACCGCCTGATCCCGGCGATTCGGCCGGACCGGAGTCCGCCGACCGACCGACCCAACTGCCTCTTTGGTAAGAAAAGCATAAGAAATGGTCGAACGATGGCTTCTGGCTGCCCCAAACCCTTGCAATAGTTGAACAATTGCTGTACATTATATAGACGATAAATGTTGTTGCATTTGATCTGGCGTGAAAGATAAAGCTCATGAAACACGTAGTCATCATCGGCGCGGGGATGGGGGGACTGGCCACCGCCCTGCGCCTCCGCAAGCAGGGCTCCGACGTGACCGTGCTGGAAAAGCAGGCCCGGCCCGGCGGCCGCAGCAACGTGATCGAGGATGGCGGTTTCCGGGTCGATATCGGCCCGACCCTGCTGGTTATGAAGGACACCTTCGAGGATACCTACCGCGCCATCGGCCAGGACTTCAACCAGCGAATCAAGCTCGTCCAGCTTGACCCAAACTACCGCATCTACTACCACGACGGCACCCACCTCGACCTGTACAGCAACATGGCCCAACTGGCCGAGGAAGTCGAGCGGATCGAGGCCGGTTCGGCTGCGCGCCTTTTCCGCTTCATCGGGGACAGCGCCCGCAAGTACGCCCTGGGCATGGACTTCGTCGATCGCAACTTTGACCGGATCACCGACCTGGCCAACCCCAAGGCCGGGCTGCGCCTGCTCCAGACCCAGGCCCACCAGAACCTGTACCGCCAGGTGGCGCGTTACTTCAACGGCAACGACAAGCTGGCCAAGGCCTTCTCCTTCCATTCGATGTTCCTGGGCCTCTCGCCCTTCGACGCGCTGGCGATGTACAGCCTGATCACCTACGCCGACCTGGCCCTGGGGATGTGGTACCCGATGGGCGGCATCTACACCATCATCGAGGACATGGTCGCCCTGGCGGGCGAGATGGGCGTGATCCTGCGCACCAACGCCCCGGTGGCGAAGATCACGGTCGAAAACGGCCGGGCCACCGGCGTGCGCTTGCAGTCGGGTGAAGAAGTCCGGGCCGACATCGTGATCTCCAACGCCGATCTGCCCTACACCTACATGAAGCTGATCGATGGCCAGCAGCGCCGCGCCTACCCCGACGAGCGCCTTCGGCAGATGGACTATGCCTGCTCCGGCTACCTGCTCTACCTGGGCGTGGACCGCACCTATCCGCACCTGCGCCACCAGGCGCTCTACTTCTCGGAGGACTACCGGGCCAACCTGGACGCGATCTTCAAGACGAAGACGCTGCCCGCCGAGCCATCCTTCCACCTGAACAACCCGACGATCACCGATCCCAGCCTCGCCCCGGCCGGGCACAGCCTGCTTTACGTGCTGGCCCCGATGCCCAACCTGCAAGGCAACGTCAACTGGGATGCCGCCGCGCCGATCGTGCGCGAGCAGCTCCTCACCCAGTTGGAGCGGATCGTCGATCCGGAGCTGCGCCAGCATATCGTCTGGGAGCGCGACTACCGCCCGACCGATTGGGTGACCGACATCAACGCCGTGCACGGCACGGCCTTCGGGTCATTGGCGCAGGGCTTCTTCCAGTCGTCCTACTTCCGCCCGCACAACAAGGCCCGCGACATCGACGGCCTGTACTTCGTCGGTCAGGGCACCTATCCGGGCATCGGGATGCCCATGGTTCAGATTTCGTCGAAGCTCGTCACGGAAAGGATCGTGCAGGAATGGTCATAAATGAACACGCGGCCTTCACCACCCTCACCCATCCGGCCGCCAGACTCCAGATTGCCTCGGGCGCCGATTACGCCGTATGCCGGGACATCATGCGCTCGGCCAGCAAAAACTATTCTTTTGCCAGCGATATTTTGCCAAAAGATAAAATCCATCATGTGGAAGCGCTGTATGCCCTGCTGCGCGTCGGTGACGACCGGGTGGATGTCGCCCATACCGGCTTCAGTTCCGCTCTGGCCGCCATTGAGGACTGGGAGTGGCAGTACCACCGCGCCTTCGAAACCGGCTACAGCTCGCACCCGGTCATGCGCGCCTACCTGCACACGGCCCTCGAGTGCGGCATCCCCCGCGACACGATGCAGGCCTACTTCCGCTCGATGAAGGAAGACCTGACCATCAAGCGCTTCCCGACCTTCGCCGACCTGATGCACTACATGGATGGCAGCGCGATCCCGGTCGGGCGGGCGATGACCTACATCGTCGGCGTGCGCGCGCCCTACCGGATGAGCGACGCCCTGCCCGCCGCCGACAGTCTGTCGGTCGCCATGCAGCTCAGCAACTTCTGGCGCGACATCGGCGAGGACTACCAGCGTTCTGGACGGATTTACCTGCCCCAGGAAGACATGGAACGCTTCGGCGTCAGTGAAGCCGACATCGCCGCGCGGCGCATCACGCCCGACTTCGTCCGGTTGCTGGAGTTCGAGTTCGAGCGCACCGAGCGCTACTACACCCAGGCGCGGGCCGGGGTCGCGACCCTGCGCCATGCCCGCTTGGCAATCATGAGCGCGCTGGAAATCTACCATGCCATCCTGCCCGATATCCGCCGCCACGGCTATGATGTGTTCAGCCGCAAGGCCGGGGCCACGCGCTGGGGTAAGGCCCGGCTGGTCCTGCGCGCCCTGAACCAGGTCCGCGGCTGAACGCGGGCTTCCGTCCGAAACGACCTGTTGTGAGTGTGAGATGACCTATTTTGGCGTTCTGGCAACCTTCATCGCGCCGCCGCTGCTCGTCCTGGCGGTGCTCGTCCCGCGCGACGTGTGGCGGCAGTTGCGCGGCGATCCGGCCCGCGTGGACTGGCTGCCCTACCTGGCGATCCTGATCCACGTCGGGCTGGCCCTGGTGTATACAACTCCCTGGGACAACTACCTGGTCGCCAGCGGGGTGTGGTGGTACGACCCGGCCCTGGTGACCGGGCATACGATCGGCTACGTGCCGATTGAGGAGTACACCTTCTTCGTGGTGCAAACCCTGCTGACCGGCCTGTGGACGCTGGCCCTGCTCCGCCGCTTTCCCGAGAACACCCCGTTGAAGCTCCGGCCGGGCGCGCGCCGGATCGCGGTGGGCGTGGTGGGGGCGCTCTGGCTGGCTTCGACGGTGGTGCTGCTCTCCGGCTGGATGCCCGGCCGCTACCTGACCCTGATTCTATCCTGGGCGCTGATCCCGATCGTGCTCCAACTGGCTTACGGGGCGGATATCCTGCTGGCGCGCGGACGGCTGCTGCTGGCCGCGGTCGGCCTGCCGACGGTCTACCTGTGGCTGGTGGACCTGCTGGCGATCGGCTGGGGCACCTGGACGATCGACCCGGCCCAGACCACGGGAATCAAGCTCGGTGTGCTGCCCATCGAGGAGATGATCTTTTTCCTGATGACCAACCTCCTGATCGGCTTTGGGATGACGCTCCTGCTCTCCCCGGCCAGCCAGGCCCGGCTGCGCGAGCTGGCCCGCCTGTGGCAGGCATGGCGTCTCGGCCGGAAGGAACCGGGGATTCCCGCTTGAGCAGCGCCCCCCCCGGCGCTACAATCAGCGTTGAAGCGACAGGCGCCCAGGCGAGAAGCCGGTGGCGTGCCCCTACGCCCTGGGTGAAGCAGCCCCAAGAACACACCCCTTGGCCGCCCTGGATGTATTCCCGTCGTAATCCTGAGCCGGGCGCTGTCCGCTAACCGCTTTTTCCAATACAAAGGGGAAGCCATGCTTCGAGACTTGATCCGCCGCAGCCGCAGCATCCGCCGCTTCGATCAGAGCCGGGCCGTCAGCACCGACACGCTGCGCGAGCTGGTCGACCTGGCTCGTCTGTCGCCGTCCGCCGCCAACAAGCAACCGCTCAAGTACCTGCTGTCCAACACGCCGGAGAAAAACGCGCTGATCTTCGAGCATCTTGGCTGGGCCGGCTACCTGCCTGAGTGGGGCGGCCCGGCCGAAGGCGAGCGCCCGGCGGCCTACATCCTGGTCCTGGGCGACTGCGCCATCAGCGAATCGATCGACTGCGATCACGGCATCGCGGCCCAGAGCATCCTGCTCGGCGCGGCAGAGCGCGGGCTGGGCGGCTGCATCCTGGGATCGGTCAAACGGGCCGAGGTGCGCCAGGCGCTCCACATCCCGGACCAGTACCGGATCATGCTGGTGATCGCGCTTGGCTACCCGGTCGAGCAGGTCGTGATCGAGCCGCTGGGGCCGGAGGGTGACATCAAATACTGGCGCGACTCCGAAGCCGTCCACCACGTGCCCAAGCGCGCCCTGGACGACATTATTTTGGAACTATAGTGGGTGGTTCATGGTGGGTGGTTGGTGGTTCAAACCAAAAACCATCGGGCCGCATGACCCATCCCTGCAAACCTTGAGAAGCGGTTCGTGGTGATTGGTCAACAGACCAACCCACCGTCTTTAACCACCTACCACGAACCAATCACCAACAACCGCTTTTACCTGCGATCACCGTCGCCATGAATCGCGCCGCGTTCTTTCCGGGAGCGCAGTTTGGCGATGTTGGCCGCGGCAACCTCGCTCAGGTCGGCTCCCAGCACCGTGCACAGCTCGGCGGCGTACCACAGCACATCGCCCAGCTCGTCCAGCACCGCCGCCCGGCGTTCGGCGGACATCTGCCCGCCGTCATCGCGGATCGCCTTCTTGACCTTGTTGGCGATCTCGCCCGCCTCGCCCACCAGTCCCAGCGTGGTATACGTGACCGCATCCTCGGCCGGATAAACCGCCGTGGTATGCGCCTGCGTCTGATAGTCCGAGAAGTCCATGTTGTTCCTCAGTGGTTGGTGATTGGTTCATAGTGAATGGTTGAACAGGAAGTACTACGCCCCTGTCCGGCTGCAATTCCTCTTGTCTATGGCCTCCTGGCCTCTGTTCTCCAGGCCTCAGCCAGGGCCGCGTCAAGTATATCCGCAGCCGCCCAATTCCGGGGTATAATCAGAGTAGAAATGTCCGATCTTTGGGACATTGTTTTCCAAGATTGTCTTCCTGTGAAAGGATGGACGGGATGGCCGAGCCACTCCCTTTGCTGCCGACCAGCGTGATCGGGTCTTACGCGTGGCCGGGCTGGCTGCACCTGGCCCTGGAAGCCGCCCGGATGGGCCGCCTGGGGCCGGATGACCTGCGCGAAACGCAGGACGACGCCGTCGACCTGGCCGTGCGCGACCAGGAAGAAGCCGGGGTGGACATCCTCACCGACGGCGAGATGCGCCGGGTGGGCTTCTTCACCGCCGAGTTCTACGGCCATATGACCGGCCTGGCCGAGCTGCCCGCCCGCCGGACCCTGGGCGTGGTCGGGCACGACCAGCGCGAGAGCTACGAGGCCGTCGAAGCCGTGGCCGCGCCGGACGGACTGGGCCTGCTGGCCGAGTTCGAATACCTCCGCACGCGCACGACGCGCCGGATCAAGATGCCCTGCCCCGGCCCGTACACCCTGGCCGGGCGGATCAAGCCGGGTGGGATTTACAAGGACCGCCTGGAGGTGGCCTACGCCCTGGCCGGGATCATCAACCGCGAGCTGAAAGCCCTGGCCGCCGCCGGGTGCGACTTCATCCAGCTCGATGAGCCATCCTACGCCGTCCACGCCAGCACTCCGGCCGAGTTCGTCAAGCTGTTCAACCACACCGTCGAAGGCGTGGAGGCCAAGATCGGCGTCCACCTGTGCTTCGGCAACTTCGCCGGAAGGCCGGTCGCCAAACGTACCTACCGCCCCCTGTTCCCGCACATCCTGGACATGCGCGCCGACCAGTTCGCGCTGGAATTCGCCAACCGCGAGCTGGCCGAGCTGGAGCTGTGGCAGGAGTTTCCCAGCGACAAGGAGCTGGCCGCCGGGCTGGTGGACGTCAAGAACTACTACGTGGAGACGCCCGACGACGTGGCCGAGCGCATCCGGCGCGCCCTGGAATTCGTCGCCCCGGACAAGCTGACCATCACGCCCGACTGCGGCTTCAGCCAGACGGCGCGCTGGGCGTCCCGCCGCAAGCTCCAGGCAATGGTGTCCGGCGCGCGGATCGTGCGCGACGAACTGGAAGGGGAGAGCGCCCCGTGAGCCTGATCGAACCGGTTCTTTCCGGCCCGGCCCTGCTGGACGATATCGCCGCCGCCCGGCCCGCGCCGGGCCAGGTCGCCGTGTGGTGGCTGGGTCAGAGCGGGTACGCCATCAAGACCGCCTCGACCCTGTTTTACATCGACCTGTACCTGTCCGAGCACCTGACGGCCAAATACGCCGCCACGGACAAGCCCCACGTCCGCATGACGCGCGCCCCGCTGCGCGGGACCGACCTGACCGGGGTGGAATGGATTTTCGCCAGCCACAAGCATTCCGACCACCTCGACCCCGGCACGCTGCCCGACCTGATGGCAACTTCGCCAGGGGCGAAGCTGGGCCTGCCGGAAACCCACCTCGACCACGCCGCCGGTCTGGGCCTCGATCCGGCCCGGCTGATCGCGCTGCGCGGCGAGGGCGACTGCGCCCAGTGTGGGGCGCTGAGTGTGACCGCGATCCCGGCGGCCCACCCCGATTTGGACTACGCCCCGGCGACGGGCTACCCGTTTCTGGGCTTCCTGTTCGAGGCGGATGGGGTGCGGCTGTACCACAGCGGGGATACGCTGGTCTACGACGGGCTGGCCGCCACCTTGCGCCGCTACCGGCCGCACATCGCCTTCCTGCCGATCAACGGCACGGACGCGCGCCGGGGGGCGCTGCACGTCCCGCCCAACATGAACGCGGCGGAGGCGGTCGCGCTGGCGCAGGCGGTCGGGGAGGTGCTGGTCATCCCCCACCACTACGATATGTTCACCTTCAACACGGTGGACGTGTCCGAGTTCACGACCCTGGCCGATCAGGCCGGGGTGAGATACAAGGTGCTTCAGTGTGGGGAACGATTCGAGTGGGGAGGGTAGTCGATCCGCTGTCTCAAACACAGCCCAGAACGCCCCCACCGGGCGACTCCGGGCTGTGTCCTTCTCTGCGTTTTTCCTTGGCGTTCTTCGCGCCTTAGCGGTTCAACTGCCTTTCCGCCTTACCTCACTCGATCACCCGCTGTACGATCTTGCCGCCGGCCTTCTCCTTGAGGAT
>CAZHMJ010000209.1:7412-9249 GCA_964533805.1 uncultured Anaerolineae bacterium
GTGCGGCCGTCGGGCATCGTCTCGCGCTTAATCAGGTAGTGATCGGCGTCGAACTCGGTCAACTGGACGCCCGCCCCGCCCTCGGCGGAGCCGCGCCAGTCGGCCAGGTCGACCGGCTCCCAGCGCTTCGATTCGATCGAGCGATAGGCGGCGTCCATGATGGCGTTGACCACGTAGCCATCGTAAAAGTCCTCCATCGGCTTGCGCCCGGCCTCCAGCGCGTCGAGCATGTCGGTGAACATCGCCAGGTAGCCCAGCGTGCCGATCTCGTCGCCCACCGGGAAGATCCAGCCGATCGCGCCTTCGGCCTTCTCGGCCACGTAGCCGCCTTCGCCGACCGCCGTGAACATCTCGTGGCCGGTGCGCTGCCAGTGGTTGAGCCACAGCGTGCCCTCCGTGCCGGTGATCTCGTCGCGCAGGTCCATCCCGCCCCGGAAGGCCCAGCTCGCCTCGAACTGGCCGATCGCGCCGCTGGCATAACGCACTAGCCCGATCGTGCTGTCCTCGGCCTCGATGGGATGCACCTGGGTCGCTGCCCAGCACATCACCTCCAGCGGGCGCACGTCCTTGCCGATGAAGTTGCGGCTGACCTCGATGCAGTGGCAGCCCATGTCCACCAGCGCGCCGCCGCCGGACTGGGCCTTGTCCCAGAACCATTCGCTGTGCGGGCCGGAATGAGTCTCGCGGGAACGCGCCCACAGCACCCGGCCCAGCGCGCCGTTCTGGATCGACTGGAGGGCTTTGAGCGTCTTGGGGGTATAGGCCAGGTCTTCCAGGTAACCGTGAAAGACGCCCGCTTTCTCCACCGCGTCGAGCATCCGTTTGGCTTCGGCGGCGGTGCGACCGAGCGGCTTGGTGCACAGCACGGCCTTGCCCGCCTCGGCGGCCAGCAGGACGGCTTCTTCGTGCAAATGGTTGGGCAGGCCGATCACGACCGCGTCCGTCTGCGGGTCGCGGATGGCCGTGGCCATATCGGCCGTCCAGGCCGGGATATCCCACTCCTGGGCGAACTGGCGGGCGCGTTCCTCCGAGCGCGAGTAGACGACCTGCACGCGGTCGCGGCTGCGCTGGCCGTGCAGGGTCTGGGTGTAGAACCGTCCGATCAAGCCGGTGCCGAGCATCGTGATCCTGGCCATGAAACCTCTCCTCGTGGCGAACGACAAGGGCCTGGGCTGGCGAGAGAGTCGCCTCCAGGGCGGGCGCGGGGTGCGTCCGGCGGAACGCGGAAGCAGCGGGGCGGGTTGAGTGTTCCCGAAAAGTGGTGTAAACTGCAAATAGCTCCGAATGTCCGGTCATTTCGGACACCAGGCATTATAGCAAGCAACCAAAAACCAAGTCAATCGACCGCGAACAGGGCCATTGCCGAAGAAACAGCGAACCGCAAAGAAAAAACAGAAAATCCGCACCGCAGAGAGCGCAGAGATCACAGAGAAAGAACCTAAAAACGTTGTCTTTCCTCTGCGTCCTCGGCGTTTCTAGCGCGCGTCCTCTGTGGTGAATCGTCTTTTACCGTTTAGTTCGATATATCAAGCCGGGCAAGCTCTCCACCGCGCCAGCAAAAGAGCAACCGATGATGAGCCAGCGACAACTTCACCCAGGCGACCTCCCGATCCGGACGGTGGAACCCGCCAGCCCGATCCCGCTCTACCATCAGGTCGAGACCAGCCTGCGCGAGATGATCAACAACGGCCTCCTGCAACCGGCGGATGTCCTGCCCCCGGAGCTGGAGCTGGCGCGGGCCTACGGGGTGGGCCGCCACACCATGCGCATGGCGCTCTCCCGCCTGGTCGCGGACAACCTGATCGTGCGCAAGGCCGGGCGCGGCACAGTCGTCCAC
>CAZHMJ010000210.1:0-9115 GCA_964533805.1 uncultured Anaerolineae bacterium
AAATGTGTGATGGCGGGGGGAAGGGCCTACGTTCTCCAGATCATTGTGCTTGCCACTCACTCGCATGCATTTTTGGGACGTGGTGGCGCGGTCGTACTTGCGCTTGTCCAGCCCCAGAAAGACGTCTTTGAATTGCACCATCCCCGCGTTCGTGAAGAGCAGGGTGGGATCGTTGGCCGGCACAAGCGAGGATGAGGCCACGGCCTGATGTTTCATTTCCTGGAAGAAATCCAAAAATGCCTGGCGCACTTCCGCGCTGGTCATCCGCTTCATGACGGTGATGGTCCTTTGTCTGATCGATAACTGTGATGAATCAATGTCCTAACGGGGACGATTATAGTGTGCGGGTAGGCGGTTGACAATGCGAGGCACGCGTGGGACAGAGGGCATCTGACCAACTGGGTCGTGAAGCAACACACGAAATAACCTGCTCCTGGGGTATCCGGCAGGAGCAGGTCAACGCGGGGAAGTCAGATCAGTCAGGCGGGCTGCCAGGCCAGCAGCGCTTGCTCGATCTTGGATTGGATTTCAGCGTGGCTACCTGCCTTGTAAGGCGTGGCGAACTGCCATTTGTCCCGGCCCGGCGCTGTCGCACGCTCGGCCTGCCCGGCGTCGTCCGCCAGGCGCTTGCTACCAATCACGATCTGGATCTGGTCCGACGAGCCAGCCATATACAACCAGACACCAAACAGGCTGTGCGTGTGTTCCGTAGGAAGGCTGTTGGCCAATGGAGTCGGTGTGTAGTTCAAAAATACGCCAATTGAAGGGCGTGTTTTGTCACTGGCCACATCAGGTCCCCAACAGACCACCGAGACCGCGCTACTGAGACGCTGAAGCGTCAGTTTGATGTTGAGTGTATCGGCGACACGTTTTAGCTCGTTTTGTTTGCGTTTGAGGTCTTTTTCGAGTGCGCGGCGATCGCGGTTGTGGCTCTGCTGATTAAGCTCACTCTCCATCTCTTGCCGCGCAAATTTCTGCTGCTCCCGCTCCCTTTTGACTGTCTCTCGTTTTTCCCCTTGCAGTCGCCGGGCGAATTCGATCTGTTCATCGTCGAATTCACTCCCATCACTGCCACCGGGTCTCCCTGCCGGTCCGCCGGGGCGCGGTCCACGTGAAGAATCGTCCCGGCTGAAGTCGTCCCTTTTGCCCATCGAGCAAGTTTTCCTCAAAAGCTATTATGAGAGATTCGAGGGCAGTATACACCGCTTTTGGATTCTGTAAAGGAGAAAGCAAATAGCCGGAGTCTGCCCCTCGGATTACCGCAGACCTGTGTTATAATTTACAGGCTTGCTATGGGAAGATTATACGCTATTTCTCGCTCAGGATGGTAGCCAATGACCACAATCGATGATCGGGTCGCGCTCTTGATGCAGGGCACGGAGTATGGCGATCCCACGACCAAGGAAATGATGACCCAGGAATTACGCGAACGGCTGATCGAGGCCGAGAAGGCGGGTCGCCCGCTCCGGGTCTATTGTGGCTACGATCCTCGCACCACGGACCTGCATCTGGGCCATACCATCACGATGCGCAAACTGCGCCAGTTCCAGGACCTGGGCCATGATGTGACGTTCCTGATCGGCACTTTCACCAGCCTGATCGGCGATCCGTCCGACAAGGACAAGGCGCGCGAGCAACTCACGCCGGAAGCTGTCCGCCAGAACGCGCAGACCTATGCCGAGCAGGCCTTCAAAATCCTGGATCGAGACCGCACGCGGATTCGTTTCAACGATGAGTGGCTATCCGGCCTGAATTTCGCCGACATTATCAAACTGGCGAGCAACTTCACGGTCCAGCAGTTCCTGATCCGGGAGAATTTCCGTGTTCGCCTGGATGCGGACGAGCCGATCTACCTGCATGAGATGTTCTATGCCCTGATGCAGGCGTACGATGCGGTCGCGCAGGAGACGGACGTCCAGGTTGGCGGGCAGGACCAATTGTTTAACATCGTGGTTGCCGGTCGCAAACTGCAAAAAGCGCTCGGCCAGCGACCCCAGGTGGCGATCATCATGGGCGAGAGTCTGCCCGGCACCGATGGCGACATCAAGATGAGCAAGAGTCTGGGGAATCACATCCCGATTCTCTCTGCGCCGGAAGACATGTACGGCAAGGTGATGAGCCTCCCCGACAAGACCATGCTGGTTTTCCACAAGCTCGTGTTGGGTTGGTCTCCGGCGGATCTCGATCGGTTGGCCCGGCAGTTGGCGAGCGGTGAGCTTCATCCGCGCGACGCCAAGATGCGCCTGGCGCGGGAGATCGTAAGCATCTTCCACGATCCGGTTGCCGCGGCTGCTGCGGAACGGGACTTCGTGGTCAAGTTCCAGGAACGGAGCGTGCCGGAAGACCTGCCCGTACGCCCGGTCGCCGGGCCGGAGCGGGTGGTCGATCTCATGGTCGAACTGGCGATGGCCGGATCAAAAGGGGATGCGAAGCGGCTGATCAAGAACGGCGGCGTCCGGATCGATGGCCAGCAGATCAGCGATATCGCAGCCGAGGTTACCCCAGATCAACTGCCCGCCGTCCTTCAGGTTGGCAAGCGGCATTTCGTCCGGCTTGAAAAAGCGTAATGGTGAGGTCGGGGCCTGCCCGCTAGCGGGTAGGCCCTTTTTTGTTGTTCTCTTCGGATGGCACCGGATCGATCCGGTCGTACACGCGGCGCAGCGGCGAGCGGATGATCAGGTCGGTCAGACGCCGGAGGGTGCGCGCCAGCCGCGATCGCCAGTGGGCAAAGATGAAGATAGCCTCGCGGCGGTAGCGAACCATCCGGGTCGGTTCAGGCGGTGGGGCCATACCCCACTTGATCGCCATCGCACCCCAGGTCAACCCTGCGCCGAAGGCCACCAGGACGAGCGTGTTGTCCGGCTTGATCCGGCCGTCGTCGACCGCCTCGCACAGCGCGATGGGGATGGATGCCGCCGACGTGTTTCCATACCGATCCAGGTTGCGGATGAAACGCTCCGGGGCGATATTCAGGGCTTTGGCCGCATGATCGATGATGCGCTGGTTGGCCTGATGAGGCACGACCCAGTCCACATCAGCGAGGGTCAGGCCCGCTTTGCCCACGACATCTTCGACCGACTCTTTCATGACACGCGTGGCAAAGCGAAAAACTTCGCGCCCGTTCATGGTCATCCTGTGCATGACCGGGCCGGGGTTTGGCCCTGCTGAGGGGAAGATGGGCAGCCGGGCGTTCCGGCGGCCGACCGTGGGCGCGCTGAGCAGGTCGCGCCCCGATCCATCGGACCGGAGCGTGCCAGCCAGGATGCCGCCCGGGACCGGGCTGGCTTTGAGTACGACTGCCCCGGCCCCATCTCCGAACAGAATACAGGTTCCCCGATCTTCCCAATCGAGCAGGCGGCTCATGGTTTCCGAACCGATGACCAGAGCCGCGTTGATGCTGCCTGAAACGATGGCTTGAGCGGCGAGGTGCAGCCCGTAGAGGAAGCCCGTGCATGCCGCGCTCAAGTCGAAGGCTCCCGCCGTGGACGCCCCCAGCGCATCCTGAATCAGGCTGGCCGTGCTGGGAAAGATGTGCTCCGGGGTTGAGGTGGCGACGATGATCATGTCGATCTCGGTCGGGAGCATGTTGGCGACCGCCAGAGCACGGCGTGCTGCCACGAATCCCAGGGTTGCAGTCGACTCGTCTTCCCCTGCGATTCGCCGCTCGCGGATGCCGGTGCGTTCCTGAATCCACTCATCCGAGGTATCCGCGATCGCTTCCAGATCGCGGTTGGTCAGGATGCGCTCCGGCACCGCCATTCCCCAGCCAACGATGTGGGCGTTGCGGGCGGGGCCGTGATTAGCTGCCATTCGCACTCTCGTCGTACTTGCCAAAGATCAGGACGGCATTGTGACCGCCGAACCCGAACGAGTTGCTCATCACGTGGTTCAGCTTCGCGCTGATACCCTTGTTGGGCACGTAGTTCAGGTCGCAGCCTTCGGCGGGATTGTTCAGGTTGATGGTGGGCGGGATGAACTGGTGCCTGATTGCTTCGATCGACAGCACCGCCTCGACCGCGCCGGCCGCGCCCATCAGATGACCGGTGACCGATTTGGTCGAACTGATCGGGACGTTGTAGGCATGGTCGCCAAAGACGCCCTTGATGGCCAGAGTCTCACTGCTGTCATTGAGCTGGGTCGAGGTGCCGTGGGCATTGATGTAGTCGATGTCCTGGATTGTCAGACCGGCGTCCTTCATGGCCCGCTTCATGGCGACCTGGGCGCCTTCGCCGCTTTCCAGGGGCGCCGTGACGTGGTAGGCGTCCGAGGAAACGCCGTAGCCAAGGACTTCGGCATAGATCTTCGCACCGCGCGCGCGGGCGTGTTCGAGTTCCTCCAGGACCAGGATGGCCGAGCCTTCGCTGACCACGAAACCGTCGCGGTCGCGATCGAAGGGGCGCGACGCGGCCTTGGGATCATCGTTCCGGCGCGAAATGGCCTGCATGTTGGTAAACGAGGCCATCGCCAGCGGAACGAGGCCCGCCTCGGAGCCGCCGGCGAGCATGGCGGTCGCGGAGCCGCGCCGGATCATCTCGACTGCTTCGCCGATCGCGTTGTTGGAGGTCGCGCAGGCGGTGGCCAGTGCCATGTTCAGACCGCGCAGGTTCCACATGATCGAAATCTTGGCCGCCGGGGCATCCGGGATCATCATGGGCACGAGCAGCGGACTGATGCTGTGCGAGCCTTTTTCGATGATACGCTTCACCCCCTCGATGATCGTATCGATGCCGCCGATGCCGCTGCCGACGATGACACCCACGTCGTAGCAGTTATCCGGCGTGATCTCGAGGGCAGAATCCTCAATCGCCTGGCGGGCGGCTTCCACGGCCAGATGCGTCAGGCGATCCATGCGGCGGGCTTCACGCGGGCCAAAGGCTGCCAGCGGGTCGAAGTTGCGAACCTCCCCCCCAAAGGTGACGGGGAGATCGGATGCATCGAAACGCTGGATGGGGCCAATGCCACTGACTCCGTTGGCGGCGTTTTGCCACGCCTCCTCGACCGAGTTCCCAATCGGACTCAGGATGCCCATGCCCGTCACAACCACACGACGTCTTTCCACGGTGATACTCCTCCACAGAGAATTAGACTACAAACAACCGGCAACCCCCCGCCGGTTGAATGACGAACACCGATTATACCTCCAAGTAAAACCCCATTGTGGCAAGAGGGTCGCGCTTCGGAACGGTTTTTGCCAGGGGAAACGATCGCTTTAAACCGATGATTACCGGAGCGATCGTGTTATAATGCCCGCATGATTCTCGTCACCGGAGCCACAGGATTCGTCGGTCGTCATCTCGTTCCTCGTCTGGTGCAGGCTAACTGGCCGGTCCGCGTCCTGGCGCGCCCCGGTCGTGGGGGCACATTTCGCCTTCCCTGGCCTGAGTTGAATCTGGATATCGCGCCGGGCGGTATCGACGATCCGGCGGCGCTGGCGCAGGCGATGCGCGGGGTGCACACCGTATTTCACCTGGTCAATGCCCAGTGGTGGGGCAACGCGCGCGCCCTGGAACGGGTCGAGATCAGCGGTACGCAGACCGTGATCGACGCGGCGCGCGAGGCGCACGTCGGCCGGTTGGTGGTGATGAGCCACCTGGGAGCGGCGCCATCCTCGGCTTACGGGCTGCTGCGCGTCAAAGGCCGGATGGAGGAATTGGTGCGCGGCAGCGGGCTGCCCTACACCATCATTCGCAGTGGGGTGCTGTTTGGGCGCGAGGACCGGTTCGTGAACGGCATCGCCATGCTTTTGCGCACGAATCCATTTGTGTATCTTCAGCCGGGGCAGGGGGAGATGCTGCTCCACCCGCTCTATATCGAAGACCTGGTCGCGGCACTGGTCCAGAGCATGGAGAATCTCGACACCGTCGATCGGGTGATCGAGATCGGTGGGCCGGAATATATGTCGTTCAACGAGATGGTGCGCACGGTCATGCGGGTGACCGGCGCCCAGCGGATGATCGTACCCGTGCCGCCCTATGCGCTGCGGGCCATCACGCGCCTGGCGGGGCGGATTCTGCCCCGCTGGCCCACGACTTTGCAGTGGTTCGATATCCTGGCAAGTCACCGCACGGCCGGCCTGAATACGATGTCGGACACCTTTGGTATCCGGCCCGTACGATTTGAAGACACGATTGTGCGTTATATGCGTGACCGGCACTATCTGGTGGAATTGTTGCGTTTTGTGGTTCGTCGCCGTCATCCTCGAGGACTGTGATTATGAGTGAGATCATCATCAAACCCCTGAAGACCTGGCAGGAACTGCTTGCTGTCGAAGAAATCCAGCGCGTCTACTGGGGCGAACAGCCCCAGAACGTCGTTCAGCGGCATATGCTGATTTCGATCGCGCATAATGGCGGGCTTGTCCTGGGCGCTTTCGATGGCGAGGCCCTGATTGGGTGCGCCATCGCATTCCTGGGCGCTGACCTGGTCGACCAGAACCGTCAGGCGATGGCGAATCTGAAGCTGAATTCCAAGCGGATGGTCGTCCTGAACGAAAACCGCAACCGCGGCGTCGGGTACCAGCTCAAGCTGGCCCAGCGCGATTTCGCGCAGCGCTGGGGCATTCGGCTGATTACCTGGACGTTCGATCCGCTGATCGGCCGGAATGCTCATATGAATATCCGGAAGCTTGGCGCGACAGTGAGTTACTACTATCCCGATCTGTACGGGGATGAGTCGGCTGTGCTGGCGATGGGCGGAGCCTCGGACCGCCTCCAGGCCGACTGGTGGCTGACCAGCCGGCGCGTGGAGGAGCGGCTGCATGGCAAACGCCCTCCGCTGACGCTGGATCAGTACCTCAAGGGTGGCACGCGGGTGTTGAATCCGACCAGACTCAATGAAAACACGCTGCCTGTGCCGGCAGACCAGTTCATCCTGCCGCCCAGCGCGTTGGGCCTGGTCGAAATCCCGGTTGATTTCGAACGCCTCAACACGCGCGACCCCGAACTGGGCAAGGCCTGGCGCGCGCATGGCCGTGAGGTGCTTCAGGCAGTTCTGGGCGCGGGTTACATCCTGACCGATTACGTCCACGAGCCGTATGAAGGCCGCCAGCGCGGGTTTTACGTGTGCAGCCATGATGGCGCCCTGCGGCGTCTCAACCAGAATTAGAGGAGCAAGCCGTGAGCCTGGAACCACTCAGCATCGAGTCGATCACTCTCCATAAGGTCGTCATGCCGCTGGTCGAGCCGCTGCGCACCAGCTTTGGAATCGAAGCCGTGCGGCCGGTGATTCTGGTCGAGATGCGGGCGGGCGGTTTTGTGGGTTGGGGCGAATGTACGGCGGGCGAAGAGCCAGGGTACTGCTACGAGACGGTCGGAACGGCCCTGACGATTTTGCGGGAATACATCATCCCCCAACTGGTTGGAAAATCTTTCCAGAACGGGCAGGACGTGCGCCGGCTGATGGGCCACGTGCGCGGTCACCCGCTGACCAAAGCCGCGGTCGAAGGCGCGGCCTGGGAAATTCTGGCGCTGGCGCATGGGAAGCCGCTGGCCGACCTGCTGTGGGAACAGGAGCCGCTGTCCGAGCCGCGCCGGGACAAGGTGTTGGTCGGGGTGAGCATTGGCATCCAGCCTTCGATCGACGCGACGCTGGCGATCATCGAAAAACGCCTCAAGGAAGGCTACCGGCGGATCAAGCTCAAGATCAAGCCGGGTTGGGATGTGGAACTGGCGGGCGCGGTGCGGTCGACCTACCCGGATATCATGCTGATGCTGGACGCCAACAGCGCCTATACCCTGGCCGACGCCGATCACCTGGCGAAACTGGATCGCTTCAATCTGCTGATGCTGGAGCAGCCGCTGGCCCATGACGATATCTACGAGCACAGCAAGCTGCAGAAGCGGCTGGCGACGCCGATTTGCCTGGATGAGAGTATCCTGTGCGCCAACGACGTCCGGCTGGCCCTGGAATTGGGCGCGTGCCGGATCATCAACCTGAAGCCGCCGCGCGTCGGTGGGCTGAGCGAAGCCTGCGCGGTTCACAAGGTGTGTTATGACGCCGGCGTGCCGCTGTGGATCGGCGGCATGCTGGAGACGGGCGTGGGGCGCGCGGAGAACCTCGCCGTAGGCTCGCTGCCCGGTGTGACCCTGCCGAGCGATCTGTCCGCGACCAATCGCTACTACGCTCCAGATATCACCGAACCACCTTTTCTGCTGAATCCGGACAGCACGATCGACGTGCCGGACCGGGTGGGCGTGGGGGTGGACGTGCAGCGCGACCGGATCGAATCCGCCGCCTCGCTCTGGCCGCAGACCTATGGACAGTGGGCATAGACGCGGAATACATCCACACGGAGAGTGAGCTTTGGGCGTCACATTCGAGGACTTCACCGTCGCCTTTATCGGCAGCGGGATCATGGCTGAGGGAATCATCAGCGGGCTGCTGCGGAGCAAGGTTGTCGCGCACGACCATATCATCGCGGCCGAGCCGCGCGAATCGCGCGGGCGCGAACTTGAGGAGCGGTACGGCGTGCGCTGGACGAGCAACAATGCCGAGGCCGCGCGTCAGGCGAATCTGCTCGTCCTCTCGGTGAAACCGCAGGTTCTGGAGAAGGTTCTGCCCGACCTGGTGGATCAGGTTGCCGAGGATACGCTAATCCTCAGTATCCTGGCGGGCGTGACCATCGACCGGATCGCGCGGGGCATTCACACCCGCCGGGTGGTGCGGGCCATGCCGAATACCCCCGCCCAGATCGGGCAGGGAATCACGGTCTGGACGGCGACGCCTGACGTGCGGCCTGAGCAACGGGCCCAGGCGCAGGCTGTCTTGCAGGCGCTCGGCGAGGAAGAATACGTGGACACCGAGGACTACCTGGACATGGCGACTGCCCTCAGTGGAACCGGGCCGGCATACGTGTTCATGTTCATGGAAGCGATGATCGATGCGGGAGTCCATCTGGGCTTCTCGCGTCGCATCGCCGAGAAACTGGTCTACCAGACCATTCGCGGCTCGGTCGAATATGCCGCGCAATCGGGCCTTCATCCGGCCCAGTTGCGCAACCAGGTGACCAGTCCTGGCGGAACTTCCGCCGAGGCGATCTACCACCTTGAGAAAGGCAGCCTCCGGACGGTGATTTCGCGGGCCATCTGGGCAGCGTACCAGCGCAGCGTGGCCCTCG
>CAZHMJ010000211.1:0-9075 GCA_964533805.1 uncultured Anaerolineae bacterium
CGAAATGGCTGCCCGAGATGCCGTGAAATGCGTGCCCGAGATCACGCGAAATCACACCCTTGGGCCAGTTCAACACGAAAACATCGGTGAGCACAGTATCGTCGACGTTGGCGGCCGCCACCCGCGCCTTGTGGTAGTCATGCGCCCAGGATTCCTTGGTTGCCAGAAAGGCCGTGCCACATTGCACACCCTGCGCACCCAGCATCAGCGCGGCCGCGAGCCCGTGGCCGGTCGTGATGCCGCCGGACATCACGACGGGAATCCGGGTGCCGTCCAGCACCGCCTCGGCCAGGGCGAAGGCGCCGGTGCGGCCATGGACGTGGCCACCGGCCTCGATCCCCTGCGTGATGATGACGTCGGCGCCGGCCGCCTCTGCCTCGCGGGCGGCGGCAAGGGTGCCCACCTGATGCAGCACAAGGCATCCCTCGCGCTTGACTTGCGCGATGACCTCTGGCCGAACATCCCAGAAGAAGGTGAAGGCCCGCACCCCCAGATCAAGGCATCGCGAGATCTGGGCTTGCAACAGCGCCGGATCGGTTGCAGACGGGATCACGTTGACAGCAAAGGGCCGGTCGGTCGCCGCGCGATAGGCGGTGATCTCGGCCTCAATCAGGTCCGGATCTTCACGTACCATCCCCAGCATGGCATAGCCCCCGGCGCGGGCGACGGCCGCCGCCAGTTCGGCACGGGCGACCCCGCCCATGCCTGCCAAGAGAACGGGTACCTCGCATCCCAGGAGATCACAAAGGGGGGTGCGCAGGGCGGGTCTCTGGTCAGGGCCGGGCATCGGGATCCCCCTTGTTCGCGAGATGTTGTCGCAGGTGGTCACACAACACGGTGGCGTTGTTGCGCGTCTCGGCGCTTGAGGCGAACAGCAGGGTCAGCACACCATCGACGGCCATGCTGGCCAGATCACGGGCGATATCGTCCTTCAGGGTCAGTTCATGGCGATAGCGGGCCACAAAGTCCTCCCATTGGTCGGGGTGGGCGTGGTACCAGCGACGCAACTCATCGCTGGGCGCGGTCTTTCGACATGCCACGCGGCCAAAGCCGGTCGACGAGTACGCGATTGCCGTCCGACACCCGTGCCGCCCGGTAGATGCGTTTGACCCGAATCCGGTCGGCGGCGGCGCCGGGGATGGGCGGAACCGCAGGCATCAGTCCGCCCCGTCGCCCATGGCTTGCACGGCCTTCAGCGCATGGGCATAGCTGGCCCCTGCCCGCATCTCGGCGGCGACCCAGATCGCCTCCATGATCTGCTCAGGGCTGGCGCCCTCGCTCCGTGCGGCCTTTACATGGCCCTCGATGCACCAGGGGCATTGCGTGACATGGGCAACCGCCACGGCAATCAGCTGCTTGGTGCGCTTGTCCAACGCGCCTTCGGCAAAGACGGCCTTGGAAAAGGCGCGGAAGGCATCTTCGGCCCCGGGCGCCAAGTTACGGCGGCGTTCCACCATCTCGCGCGTGGCGCGTGGCAGCGACAGATCAGACATGGGCGGCCTCCGTCTCGAAAGGTGGGAACAGCACGTCGTTCTCCAGCCGGATATGCTCTTCCAGATCAGAGATAAATTCGCCGAGGCCAACATAGAGCGCGGTCCAGCTGCGGCAGGCCCCCTCGGGCAGGCCAAGATCGCCAGTCAAGCGGCGGATCTCGGCCACGTCCTGGGCGTGGTCGTCATGGTCGGCACGCATCACCGCAATCGGCGTGCCGATTCCTGGGCCGCCGCCCTTGCGGATAGCCGGGAACAGGATCAGTTCTTCCTTCTTCATGTGGACCTCAAGCGCGCCGATCATGCGCTGCAAGAGGTCGGCCAGACCCTCGGGCACATGGTCGTCGCCGAAATGCACCGTCTCGACCTTTTCGGCCAGAGCGGCCAATGCGGGCAACTGCTCGCGGTGGCGGGCGTCGAACCGGGACTCGATGTGACGGGTCAGCGCGGCGGGATCGTCAGTATGCAGGCCTTGGGTCATGAAGGGACTCCTTCCTTTCAGCGAAGCGACGGCGTCATCCCGGCGCCGCGGGCGGTATCTTCCACCGCCATGTGCAGCGATCGCGCTATGCGTTCCGCGCGTTCGATCACATGCGCCGCCCCGGTGGGCGGACAGACCTCGGTCGCGGTCTGGCGAAACAGGGCCAGCCAGCGGTCGAAGTGCGCCCAGTTGACAGGAAGCTTCGCATGGGCGGGCATAGGTGCGCCGTGGTAGCGCCCGGTCATCAGTGCGACCGAGGACCAGAAGGCCACCATCCGCTCAATATGCGGATCCCAGTCGATGATGCGTGCTGCGAAGACCGGCCCCAACACCTCATCCGCCCGGACCCGGTCGTAGAAGCGATGGACCAGAGAGCGCAGGATCGCCTCATCGAGGCCGGTCTCTTCCATCAGCGCGGCGGTGATCGCCGGTCGGGCCGACGCGACGGGCGGCGGGTTGAAGGTCATATCCGGAACTCCGGTTTGGCTTGCAATCCTGTCTAGGCCTGTTAATTGGTATTGTAAATACTGATTCAGGATCCGATCATGCGCCTTACCTCGTTCACAGATTACGGATTGCGGATGCTGATGCGCATGGCGGGGGCGCCGGACCGGGGATTCTCGACCGCTGAACTGGCCGAGGAGTTCGGGCTGTCGCGACATCACCTGACAAAGATCATGCAGAAGCTGGCCCAAGCCGGCTATGTCATCACCCGGCGCGGTGGCGGGGGCGGGGCCACGCTGGCCCGGCCCGCCGCCGAGATCCGCCTGGGCGCGATCGTCCGCCTGCTGGAGGACGGACAGCCCCTGGTCGAATGCTTCGCAGCCAGCGGCGGCGATTGCACCATCGACGGGCGTTGCCGCCTGAAGGCGCGGCTGCGCTCGGCCGAGGCGGCCTTCCTGGCAGATCTCGACCGCTCGACGCTGGCCGACATCGCGCTGCACCCCAGCCTGCTGCCGGAAGCGGAGGTCGCCTGATGCCCCCCTCGCTGACCACGACGGAACGGCAGATCGGGCTGGGGCTGGCCGTGGCCCTGGCGCTGCTGGGCCTGGTCATGGCTGCGGCAGCCCGGCAGGGGGAGATGGCGGTGCATGGCGCGATGGCGCTGGCGCTGGGGCTGGGCCTGGTGTTTCGGCTGGGCGGCCTTCTCTATGATTCAGCGCCCGCCGGACCCGACCGCGCCAGCCGCTACGACGACGGCCCCACCCGCTTTGGAATCTGGATGACGCTTACCTGGGCGATGATCGGCATGATCGCGGGGGTCTGGGTCGCCGCACTGCTTTATTGGCCCGAGGCGACACCGTCCTGGCCCGCCACAAGTTTCGGCCGCCTCCGCCCGGTTCATACCACCGGGATCATCTTCGGCTTCGGGGGCAACGCGCTGATCGCGACCTCGTTCTGGGTGCTGCAACGCACCTCTCGCGCAAGGCTGGCCGATGCCCTCAGCCCCTGGGTCGTGCTGATCGGCTACAACCTCTTCTGCGCCTGGGCGGTGACCGGCTACCTGATGGGCACGACCCAGTCCAAGGAATATGCCGAGGCGGAATGGTATGCCGACCTCTGGCTGGTCGTGGTCTGGGTGATCTATTTCACCCTCTACCTCCGCACCCTCGCCCGGCGGGCCGAGCCGCATATCTACGTCGCCAACTGGTATTACATGGCCTTCATCCTGGTCGTGGCGATGCTGCACGTCGTCAACAACATCGCCCTACCGGTCAGCTGGGCGGGGGCGAAGAGCTATACCGTCTGGTCGGGCGTGCAGGATGCGATGATCCAGTGGTGGTACGGCCACAACGCAGTTGCCTTCTTCCTCACCGCGGGCTTTCTGGGGATGCTCTACTACTTCCTTCCCGTCCGGTCGGGGCGGCCGATCTGGTCCTACCGGTTGTCGATCCTGTCCTTCTGGGGGATCGTGTTCTTCTACATCTGGGTCGGCTCGCATCACCTGCACTATACCGCGCTGCCCTACTGGGTGCAGACGCTGGGGATGACCTTCTCGGTCATGCTGCTGGTGCCAAGTTGGGCCTCGGCCGGCAATGCCATCGCCACGCTGAACGGCGCCTGGGGCCGCGTGCGCGACGACGCCACCCTGCGCTTCATGTTCGTGGCGGCCGTGTTCTACGGCCTGTCGACCTTCGAGGGGTCGTTCCTTGCCATCCGCCCGGTGAACTCGCTGTCGCATTACACGGACTGGACCGTGGGCCACGTCCATTCCGGCACCCTTGGGTGGGTTGCCATGATCATCTTCGGCGCGATCTACTCCATCGTCCCCCAGCTTGCGGGGCGCGAGGCGATGGCTTGGCCGAAAGCGGTGGAGTGGCACTTCTGGCTCGCCGTCCTTGGCACCCTCGTCTACGTCATCGCGATGTGGAACGCGGGCATCACGCAGGGTCTGATGTGGCGGGCCTATGATGCGAACGGAGCCCTCTCCTACAGCTTCCTGCAATCGGTGCAGGCGATGGCGCCCTATTACCTGCTGCGCGCCATCGGCGGGGCGATGTTCCTGGGCGGCGCGGTGCTCTGCACCCTGAACTGCCGTGCCACCCTGCGCCAGTCCCGTACCCGCGACCTGGCCCATGACCGCCCGCTGGCAGCCCAACCGGCGGAGTAGCCCGATGATCCTGCGCCTGCATTACAACCTGGAAAAGCTGTCGATGGGCCTGGTCGGCGCGATCATCCTTGCCGCCTCGATCGGCGGCCTGGTGGAAATTGCGCCGCTTTTCACTATCGACGAAACCATCGAAATCCCCGCCGACCTGCGGCCCCTCACCCCGCTGGAACTCGCAGGGCGTGAGATCTACATGCGCGAGGGCTGCTATGCCTGCCACAGCCAGATGGTCCGCAGCCTGGCGGACGAGATCGACCGCTATGGCCCCTATTCGCTAGCCTCGGAAAGCGCCTACGATCACCCGATGCTCTGGGGCTCCAAGCGGACCGGGCCAGACCTTGCCCGGCTGGGCGAGAAATACTCTGACGCCTGGCAGGTCGCGCATCTGACCGACCCGCGCGCGGTGGTCCCGGCCTCGATCATGCCGGCCTATCCCTGGCTGATGCAGCCGCTGGACACCTCCGGCCTCTCTGGCGCCCTGGCGACGCTGGCTCGGTTGGGCGTGCCCTACGACGCCGCGATGATCCAGGGGGCCGAGGCCGACGCGCTGGCGCAAAGCCGCCCGGACAGCGCGGCCGCCGAAGCCTTCCGCGACCGCCACGGCGATCGCCCCGCGCTGCGCGCCTTCGACGGCGTCCCTTCCCGCCTGACCGAGATGGACGCCGTGGTTGCCTATCTCCAATCACTAGGCACCCAGACCGCCGCCGCACATCTAGCTCAGGAAGGCACCGCGCCATGAGCCACGATACCCTTGTCCTGCTTGCCAAGACCTTCGGCCCGATCTGGATGCTGGGCTTCCTGCTGATCGTCGCGATCCGGGCCTATGCGCCCTCGCGCCGCGAGGCGCATGACCGCGCCGCCCGGTCGATCCTGCCGCAGGAGCCGTCGGATGGCTGACAGCACAGACCCGCACGCCCTGCCCGGGGCCGACCCGCATACCGGCAACCGCCGGATCGACCCGGTCACGGGCTACGACACCACCGGCCACGACTGGGGCGGTATTCAAGAGCTGAACACCCCGTTCCCGAAAATTGCCGCCATCGCGCTGCTGCTGACCTTCCTTTACTCGGTCGTCGCCTGGGTCCTGTTGCCCGCCTGGCCCACGGGGCGCGACTATACGAGGGGGGTCCTGGGGCTGGACCAGGGACGAATGGCCCGCGACGCTTATCAGGCGGTGGACATGGCGCGGCAGGGTTGGCTGTCCCGCTTCGCCGAACCGGACTTTGCCGCGCTGGCGTCGGACGACCTGCTGATGGCGCAGGCCACGCCCGCCGCCGCGCGGCTCTTCGCCGACAATTGCGCCGCATGCCACGGCAGCGCGGGCAGCGGCGGCCCAGGCTTCCCGGCGCTGGACGATGCCGACTGGCTGTGGGGCGGCGACCCCGAAGCGGTGGCCGAGACCATCGCCCTCGGCATCAATGCCACCGACGACAGCCGCGTGGCCGAGATGCCCGCCTTCGATTGGCTGGAACCCGCCGACCGTCAGGCGCTGGCCACCTATGTCGCCGCGTTGCCCTCGGGCACCGCCCCCGCCGAGAGTGCCGGTGCAACGCTGTTCGCCGAGAACTGCGGCGCCTGCCATGGCGATGGCGGGACCGGAGGCCTGCTGGCCGGGGCGCCGGCGCTGACCGACGCTTCCGTGATCTACGGCCAGGACGAGGCGACGATCCTGACCACTCTGCGCCACGGCCGCCGTGGCCTGATGCCCGCCTGGAGCCAGCGCCTTTCCTTGGCCGAGATCAACCTTCTCGCGCTCTACGTCTCCACGCTGCCACAGGCCGAGCCATGACCCCCGTCCGCCAGCGCCACCTTGCCATTGTCGGGGCCGTCGCCTTGGTCGTGGCCCTTGTCGCGGCGAATGTCCATCTGGTCGTCACTGCCGTCGCTTCGCAGCCCGCCTGCACGGCGCTGCCCGACGGCCCCGCCCCCGCGCGGCGCAGTTGCTGAGGTGCCTATGCTTGAACCGCTTCCCACGCTGCAAGACCGCGCCCCGGTGGAAAGTCCCTACGCCCGCCACCTGCCTGCCCGCGCCGCGCTGTCCTGGCTGGCGGCCGGCTGGCGCGACTTGGCGCGCACGCCGGCCGCCAGCCTTGCCTATGGCGCGGCGGTCGTGGCGCTGTCCTGGACGGTGCTCTGGGGGCTGGCGGCCTGGGGCCTGCTATACCTGGCCCTGCCCGCGCTGTCCGGCTTCCTGATCGTCGGCCCGTTCCTCGCCGTCGGCCTTTACCAGATCAGCCGCCGCCTTGCCCAGGGCGAGCCGCCGACCACCCTGCGCCTGCCACCCGGCGCGGTGGGGCAGATCGCGATGGCCGGCCTTCTCCTTTGTCTCCTCGTCCTCTTTTGGCTCAGGGCGGCCGACCTCCTGTATGCCCTGTTCTTCGGACTCCAACCCTTCCCCGGCGCGTCCGAGGCGTTTCAGAATGCCTTCACCACGCCACGGGGATGGGCGCTGATCGCGACAGGCCTGCTGGTGGGCGGGCTGTTTGCAGCCTTCGCCTTCGCGATCAGCGTCTTCTCTTTCCCCATGCTGGTCTCGACCCGCCGCGACGCGCTGACCGCGATGGGCCGCAGCTTCGCGCTGACCGCGCAGAACCTCTCGCCCATGCTTGCCTGGGGCGCCATCGTGACCACTGGCCTTGCCCTCTCGATCCTGACCGGCCTCGTAGCCCTGATTCTGGTCTTCCCGGTCCTCGGCCACGGCACCTGGCACGCTTGGCGCGCAATCGACCGCGAGGCGCCATGACCATCGGCTTCCTGATCCCGCTGTCGATCGGCATGGGTCTTGCCGGGCTGGTCGCCTTCTTCTGGGCGCTACGCAACGGCCAGTTCAGCGACCCCGAAGGTGACGCCTGCCGCATCCTGATCCAGCAACTTCCAGCGCAAGGAGATACCAATGTCCGACTGGCTTCCCAGCCTGATCACGAAGACCCCGACTGAAGGCTATGATCTTGCGGTGAAACTAGCCCGGGTAGCGATCAAGCTGACCCAGCCCGATCCCGCAGTGCGCGACCGTCTGCGCCCAGAATATGCCGAGGATGTCGCGGCGCTGATCGCCGTCAGCCAGGTGGTCGCGACGCATTTCGCCACCGTCGCCGCCGCGAATGACTACTGGCGTAAAGGTTGAACGTGGATCAACCTTTGCCTTTTGCCAGATCCATGCCGATCAGTTCGCGCGGCCTGAATTCGCCTTATACGAGAACTACCGGTATCGGGTCTGCCGCGGCGTCTCGATGACGCCATACTGCCCGTCCAACATCTGTTCTGCCCGCGGAAAGCCGATCCAGATGTTCGTCTTAAAACTTCAGTTTGTTACGCACCACATTCTGTAGCGCCCCTGCCCAGTTACTTCGCGGATCAAGGCCCGCGTTTCCATCCATGCAAGGTTGCGCTGGACGGCCGCGCGACTGGCACCGGTCAAGACCTCTGCCATTGGCGCAGAGACAAGCGGCCATTCGGCCAGTACCACGCGAAGGGCCGGGGGTGTCCTGCCTGAGAGAGCGGTCATTTCGGCGTCTGCCCGTGCCGACCACTCATCTATATCGTCGAGGTGCCGCATCGCAGTCAGGCAGGCCGTTTCCATCCCGTCGAGCCATCGCGCCAGACGGTCAGCGGGTGGGCCACCGGCGCGAAGGCCCCCTGCACCACCCATTGCGACAGGCGCAAAGACGGCTCCTCTCCCGTCACTGGCCGCAATCCGCGCCGTCGTAACCGCCGACTCCATCCGGTCGCCGTGTTGCCCAAGGCCCGCCAAACTCCAGAGGTGGAAGCCAAGGCTGGCGCGGGTGATCGGGTGCAGATCGGCAGCTTGCGCAATCAGGTCCAGCCAACCGCCCGCACGGTCCGCGAAGGGTTCAGCTGCATCACCGAGGTTCCCGGCGTCGCGGCGGTCTAGGAAGGCTGAAAGGTCCACTTCCGGACCAGGCCCGCCCGTCAGGCGTCGGACTGCCCACCCGACACGCGCCAGCGCCCCTGTGTCGTCTTGGACGCCCGATAGGCGCAGGGAGATCCAGAGCGCCAGTCGATCCGGGCCGATGCGGTCCCCGACGAACCAACTCAGGTCGGCCGCTTCAATGAGAGCGAGCCTGTGCCGCCAGCCCTCCGGCCCACGCCGCAACCGATCATCCAGCGCGCCAAGCCGACCTGCGACGCGGGCGAGGCGTGCGGCATGACCCGCTTCAGCCCTCCGCCAGTCGTCGAGAACTGCAGTTTCGCGGGGATCAGCCCGTCTCCCGGGTGGCAGATCGTCGTGATCCGCGTCGATCGGACCGGGAAGGAACCATAGATCGCTTTCGGATGCCTCCATGACCTCTGCGTCACCAGCGAGAGGATCATCGAAGTTGTCATGAAAAGCAGTTGCTGGAGACTTCATATGTGCAAATTATGAAGATTTTGCAGTTTACCCAAGGGTTTTCTTCGAGTGCTTCTGGACACCCTACATAGCACGCGCATGCGACCGTCTCCGAGATATCTCTGATCGTGCTCGGACTCAGGAAACC
>CAZHMJ010000212.1:0-9007 GCA_964533805.1 uncultured Anaerolineae bacterium
TCCGCTGGGAGGCGGAGGGCGATTCGGCGGCGCGCCTGTACTATCCCTACGGCGAGATCGAGGACAGCCTGCTCTTCAAGTTCGACCCCGCGAGCGGCCTGCCGGTCGAGGTCGTCGGGATGCGCAACCGGACCACGGTGGACGAGTTCATCGAGTGGCGGAATCTCGCCGTGCGCTGGGGGACCCACAATGCGATCCAGATTCCGGTCGACGCGGAGACGATCTGGTCGGATCAGGGCTACGCCTGGGCCAGGTGGCGGGTCGAGAGCGTGGCCTACAACGTCGATGTGCCCGACCGGCTGCCGGGGGAGGACGCGCTTCCCTAGATGCGGCTTTTCTACTCCGATCACTTCGTCCTGCCCCTGCCGGAAGGCCACCGCTTCCCGATGCGCAAGTACGCCTTGCTGCGCGAGCGGGTGGTCGAGTCGGGCCTTTTCGCCCCGGACGATCTGCGCGTGCCGGACGCGGCGACCGATGACCAGCTCCGCCTGGCCCACACCGCCGACTACGTCGCGCGCCTGACGGCCGGCCAGCTCACCGAACGCGAGATCCGCCGGATCGGGTTCCCCTGGTCGCCGGGCATGGTGGAGCGCTCGCGGCGCTCGGTCGGCGGCACGATCGCCGCCTGCCGGGCCGCCCTGACCGACGGATTCGCAGCCAACCTGGCGGGCGGCACCCATCACGCCGGGCCGGATCACGGCGAGGGCTTCTGCGTGTTCAACGACGTGGCCGTGGCGGCGCGGGTCATGCAGGCCGAAGGGCGCGCCCGCCGGATCGCGATCATCGACTGCGACGTGCACCAGGGCAACGGCACGGCCGCGATCCTGGCCGGGGACACGTCGATCTACACCTTCTCGATCCACGCGGAGAAGAACTTCCCCTTCCGCAAGTGCCCCAGCGACCTGGACATCGGCCTGGACTCCGGCACGGGCGACGCCGAGTACCTGGCCGTGCTGGAGGAAGCGCTGTGGCGGGTGCTGGCCCAGGCCGGGGCCGATCTGGCCATCTACCTGGCCGGGGCCGATCCGTACGTGGGGGACCGGCTGGGCCACCTGGCCCTGAGCAAGGCCGGACTGCTGGCCCGCGACCGGCTGGTGTTCGAAGCCTGCCGGCGCGACGGGCTGCCGGTGGCGATCGCCATGGCGGGCGGCTACGCCCCGGACCTGGCCGATATCGCGGACATCCACTTCAACACGCTCCGCCTGGCGGCGGAGCTGGCGCGCGCTGGTGGTTCGACTCGATTTGACCCGTTTCAATTCAACACAGATTGAACGGATGACACGGATGAACACGGTTTTCTAAAAAGGAAAATCCGTATCATCCGTGTTGAAGTGAAAGGGCATCGAACGGCGACTGAAAAACCATACGCTCGCTGCGCATGGCGGGTTTGTCCTTCGGGAGCGCCAATGCTACTATCGTACTGGCATCGCCTGCTTCACGATCGATCCGCGCTCGCCTGCGAATTCTCCGCGCCAGAAGGGGCAGCCCGACTCCAATTGCTTGCCTGAACCCGGTAAAAGTGAAATAGTGGAATCGTCAGTGTCGTCCATGTCCCGACTTGCCTGATATCGGGTAGAGTGTTCTCGTTCCCCGCAATCGACAAAGGAGGTGTCTCGCCGGAAAAACAGTCCAGTCCATCGCGTAAGGTCTGTTTCTGAGGAGGAGATAATTCATGGCTAGGAAAGCAACATCCCTGTTGGCGCTGGTGCTGATTGCCAGCTTCCTGTTCCCACTTGCGATTTCCGCCCAGGAAAGCCAGATGATCCGGATTCCAATGAGCGCCGATCCGGAGCATCTCGACCCCTTCCGTTCCACGACCACCAATACCCGCGCCGTGATCGTCAATGTTTACGAGGGCCTGACCACCTTCGACCCGGCGACCGCCGGCGTGATCCCCGGACTGGCGGATAGCTGGGACATCTCGGACGATGGGCTGGTCTACACTTTCCACCTCAAGCCGGGCGTGCTGTTCCAGGCGGTCGAGGGTGTCGAATATGAAAGCCGTGATGTCACGGCCGCCGACTGGGTCTGGTCGATGAAGACCTTCCTGAGCGGCGACGAAGCGATCTCCGCCCATCCAGACTATCTGGAGTCCGTGGTCGGCGCGCCGGAATTCACCGCCGGTGAAGCCGACGAGGTCGCCGGGCTGAAGATCGTGGACGATTACACCCTGGAAATCACCCTGAGCGAACCCAGCCATCGCTTCCTGTTCGACCTGGTCAACGTCTACGTGGTGCCGCAGGAAGCCTTCGAGCAGTTGGGCGAAGCCTTCGGCAACACCCCGGTCGGCACCGGGCCGTACATCTTCCAGGAATGGTTGCGCGACGATCACATCACCCTGACCGCCAACCCCGACTACTGGGAAGAGGGCTATCCGCTGGTCAACGAAGTCCGCTTCCTGAACGTCCCGGATGACAACAACCAGGCCCTGATGTACCGCGAGGGCGAGCTGGACGTGCTGACAAGCTTCCCCACGGGGCAGCGCAATCTGCTCAAGGAAGAATTCGCCGACCAGTACCACGAGCTGCCGGGCTTCAACGTGCGCTATTTCGGGTTCAAGATGGACGTCGGCTTCTTCGCGGAGAATCCGCTGGTCCGCCAGGCGTTCGCCCACGCCTTCAACCGCGAGCAGGTCTGGGACGTGCTGATGGAAGGCGCGCGCTACCCCGGTACCCTGGGCGTCCTGCCGCCCGGTATCCCCGCTTCCAACGTGACCACGACTTATCCGTATGACCTGGAGCGGGCCGCGGCCCTGCTGGAAGAGGCCGGATTCCCCGGCGGCGCGGGCATCCCGCCGATCGACCTGTACGTCTTCTCCTCGGCCTCGACCGAATTGTCGCTGCCCGCGCTCCAGGCCGATCTGGCCACGCTAGGCGTGACGCTCAACATCGTCGTGGAAGACGCCTCCACCTACTGGGGCCACATCGGCGAGGATGACGTGATCTTCTTCCTGAGCGGCTGGAGCGCCGACTTCGCCGACCCCAGCGAAGTCCTGAACTTCCTGTTCATGGACGCCCGCGACGACACGCACTACAACAACCCGGAAGTCAACGAACTGCTCCGCTCGGCAATGGCGATCAACGATCAGGCCGAGCGCGAAGCGATCTACCTCCAGGCGCACGAGCTGATCATGGCCGACTGCCCGTGGATCGTCTCCGGCTACAGCAAGGTGGCCTACCTCGCCCAGCCGTGGGTGGAGGGCCTGGTCGTCTCGCCGGCCGGCATCTACCGGACCCCCTGGAAGTACGTCAGCATCGCCGAATAAGCCTTCCGGGCGACCCATGCAGGTCTTGGGGGGGCCGTCTGGCCCCCCCAATCGCATCAAGTCCCAACGCTGCACCACGCGTGACGTCGTTGGCCTGTGAATTGGAGGCGCGGTTTGGGTATCTACGTGCTCCGGCGGTTGCTCCAGGTGATTCCGACCCTGTTCGGCGTGTTCACCATCCTGTTTATCCTCGCCTACCTGATGCCGGGCGACCCGGTGCGGGCCGTCCTGGGGGAGAACTACCAGCGCCTGAGCCAGGAGACCATCCAGGGCGTGCGCGAGGAGCTGGGGTTGGACCGGCCGTTCGTGGTGCAATACGTCGATTTCCTATGGCGGACCGCCCGGCTGGACCTCGGCAAATCGTACGTCCTCGACGAGAACGTCAACGATATCATCGGGTATCGCTTTCCGCGCACGATCCAGTTGATGGCCGCGGCCATGCTGGTCTCCCTGCTGATCGGCCTGCCGGCCGGGATCGTCTCCGCGCTGAAGCAGTACACCTGGATGGACAGCGCCCTGATGATCCTGGCGATCCTGGGGGTGTCCATGCCGGTCTTCTGGCAGGCGATCCTCGCCAAGATGTTCCTGACCCAGGACAAGTTCGGCGTGGCGCTCTTCCCGGTCGGCGGGTATGGGGATGGCGACCTGTGGTACCTGGTCCTGCCCGCCCTGGTGCTGGGCACCCATCTCTCGGCCACCATCGCGCGGGTGACGCGCTCCTCGATGCTGGAAGTGGCGCGCAAGGATTACATCAACACGGCCCGGGCCAAGGGCCTCGCCCCGCGCGCGGTGCTGCTCAACCACCAGCTTCGCAACGCCCTGATCCCGATCATCACCGTGATCGCGCTGGATATCGGCTACCTGCTGGGCGGCTCCGTGGTCACGGAGACCGTGTTTAGCTGGCCCGGCCTGGGCCGGGCCGTGGTGACCGCCATCAACCGGCGCGACACGCCGGTGATCCTGGGCATCCTGATCTTTGGCGCGATCCTGTTTGTGTTCATCAACCTCATCACCGACCTGATCTACGCGATGGTCGACCCGCGCATCCGCTATGACTGACCGGAGAAGCTCATGACCTCGATCGCCCAGAACACGGATGGCGCGGCTCCCGTCGACCTGAGCGTGCGCCATATCTCCAACCGCGAGCGCTTCCTTCAGGCCTTCCGCCGCAACCGGATCGCCCAGCTTGGCCTGGTGATCGTGGTGCTGATGTCCCTCAGCGCGATCCTCGCGCCGGCCATCGCGCCCTACGATCCGATTGTGCCCGACTACACCGCCGTCCTGACCCCGCCCAGCGCCAACCACTGGCTGGGCACCGACGAACTGGGTCGCGACATCCTCACCCGCCTGCTGTACGGGGCGCGCATCTCCCTGGTGATCGGGTTCGTGGGGGAGGGCGTCTCGATCTCGCTCGGCATGTTGCTGGGGTCGATCTCCGGCTGGTATGGCGGCTGGATCGACGACCTGATCATGCGCATCACGGATATGTTCTTCGCCATCCCGTCGCTGATGTTCCTGATCGTGATCGTCTCGATCGTGACGCCGGGGCCGGTGACGATCTTCCTGGCCCTGGGGTTCATCAGTTGGCCGAGTGAAACGCGCATGATGCGCAGCCAGGTGATGTCGATCAAGAACATGGATTACGTCATGGCGGCCCGCTCGATTGGCGTCTCCACGCCACACATGCTGATCCAGCACGTCCTGCCCAACGCCATCGCGCCGATGATCGTGCTGGGCACGCTGGGCGTCGCCGGGATGATCCTGTCGGAAGCGATCCTGAGCTTCCTGGGCCTGGGGATTCAGATTCCCACCCCAAGCTGGGGGACGATGGTCAACACCGGGCAGAACTACATCTTTAATGCCCAGTGGTACGCCATCTTCCCTGGGCTGGCGATCATGATCACGGTGCTTGGCTTCAACTTCCTGGGGGACGGCCTGCGCGACGCCCTCGATCCCACCCGCTACCGGTAAGGGGACGCGATTCTCAGCCCAATAGGTGTCAAGATAAGACCTCGCTGCCCGTGTCGCGGATTGAAATCCCCGACACCGCGCGCGGCCGCCTCTCGACCCGTTTCGAGGATCCATTGGCGCTAAATTGACGCATATTGGGGACGCGATTCTCAGCCCCATCCCGCTGCTACGGGTCAAACCGCCGATCTCGCCGCACTCGCGCCCCAACGCTTTCCTTCCGGCCTCCGCCTATCGCGCCGGGCGGCCGTCAGGCAAGCGGCGGGCGGACGCGGGGAGGTTCAGCGTTGCGTTTCGCCCTGTCTTGCGCTAGTCTTGCAGGAGCAAAGCTCACAGGCAGGCTGCCTCTGGCACACGGCCCCGACAGCCGCCACGATGGTTTCGAAAAAACAGGGAGTAAGCCCTATGGCTCACAGGCCCAGATTAGTGATTTGCCTCGCGCTCGGCTTATTGGCCCTGGCGGGCATGGCATGCAACCTCTCGGGTGGCCCTGAAGCGCCCGCAGCAGGCAGCACCCCGGCGGCGAACGCCCCCGTGGTCGACATCCGCGTGCCGGTCAACGGCATGTCATTCGCCGAGGGAACCAACGTCATCATCCAGACCGTAGCCACCGACTCCGGGACCGGAGTCAGCCGGATCGATCTCCAGATCGATGACACCGCCTACGCCTCCAACTCGGCCCCGAACCCGGCCGGGCAGAGCGCGTTCATGACCAATTTCGAATGGCAGGCGCAGGGCCAGGGGCTGCACTCGCTCACGGTCATCGCCTACCGCCAGGATGGGACAGCCAGCGGCCCCACCAGCATCAGCGTCAACGTCGTGGCCGCCCCGCCAACCCAGCAGCCCAGCGCGACTCCGACCGTGGCCGAACCGACCGCGGAACAGGCCGAAACCCAGGCCGAGCCGACGGCTGCTCCGACCGAGCCGCCCGCCCCAACTGCGGATACCCGCCCGCGCGGCACGACGACCATCGGCCTCAACGTGCGCAGCGGCGACAGCACCTTCCACCCGATCCTGGGCGCGCTGCCCAACGGGACCGAAGTCGAACTGCTGGCCCGCAATGCGGACAGTTCGTGGTACGTGGTGCCCTTCGGGCTGAGCCAGGGCTGGGTCTCCGGCCTGTACCTGAACATCACGGGCGATACCAGCGGCCTCCCGGTCCAGACGGCCCCGCCGGCCCCGCCGACAGCCATGCCGACGGCCATCCCACCCACCGCGGCCCCGGCCGCGACCGCCGCGCCATCCGGGCCTTCGGTCGACTTCCGCTCGACCGTGGGCGACGGCCAGACCTACAATTCCGGCACGTGCTTCACGTTCTTCTGGACGACGAGCGGCGTGAGCGCCGTGTACTTCGACGGCCAGGGCGTGAACGGCCAGGGCCAGGCCGAGCGCTGCCCGACCGCGTCGCGGAATTACACCCTGCACGTGGTCTTCACCGACGGCACCTCGCGCGACTACTCGATCCCGGTCGGGATCAAGTAGCAAGCCGAAGGCTTTCGCTCAGGTTTGACGGTCAGGCTCCCTCCCTCAGGGAGCCTGATTTTTTTAGGGGAAGGTAGCGTTGTCGCCGGCGACGCCCACCACGATTGCGCGCGCAGTACGTTTGGCTCATGGGTGAAATTGTTCAAGAGCCAATTCGCACAGTTTCCGCACTGGAGCCGTATGTTTTTTCGCCTGGACGCTTGCCGCTTCGACGCTTTCCTCTTGTCTCCGGTCTCTGGCCTCTTGCCACTAATTGCTCACAGCGCCCCGACAGTGCTATGATAGGAACACTTCACCCGGCGTGCGTGCTTCCAGGAGAAAACGGCCATGCAGCGTATCAAGTTCGCGTGGAACGCCTTCAAAAACGTGGCCCTGCTGTTTTCCTTCATTGCCAATCTGGTGCTCGTGATCGTCCTCGTGATCGTGATCTCCCAGATTTTCCAGATCAAGGCCATCGTGGAACCGCTGATCGACGGCCTGCATACCAGTTTCGTGGGACTGAACGAAGCCACGATCGACCGCGTGATCCCCGTCCGCGACGAGATTCCGATCAGCTTCATCCTGCCCCTGGAGCAGAGCACGAACGTGGTCCTGACCGCGCCGGTGCCCCTGACCGTCGCCGCGCAGTTCGACCTGCCGGGCGGCGGCGGGCGGATCAACGGCACCGTCAACATCAACCTGCCACAGGGTCTGATCCTGCCGGTCACGCTGGACCTGGACGTGCCGGTGGAGACGACCGTGCCGGTCAACCTGGACGTGCGGGCAGTGATCCCCCTGCGCGATACCCAGCTCCACGACGCCTTCAACAACCTGCGCGGCCTGCTGGAGCCATTTGTCCAGGTGCTGGACAACCTGCCGGATAACGGGCAAGAGGGCCTGGCCTACGTCGGCCAACTCCTCAACGGCACCGCGCCTTACCTGCTGACGCCGACCGAGGGCAGCCAGAACCCCTGGCCGGGCTTCTCGCGCACGGCGGGCGATGGCTACACCTGGCCGCTGGATACCCCGGCCCAGCCCGGTGTGCTCACCGGGACCGAACCGGGCGGGCTGGCCGCCTGGAGCCTGCCGGAGGGCGCGTCGGATGGCGTCTACCGGCCGGTCTACGAAAACGGCCAGCCGGTCGATCCCTTCCAGCCTGGCCCGGCACTGGCCGCACCCGCCGGGGCCGGCCCTGCGACCACCGAGACGCAGGGCGACCTGGGGATCATCACCCCGCCATCGCCCTAGACCACCGGAGTCAGGCTCGAACCCATTGGGCCAGGCCGGCGTGAAAAAGACATCTCACCGCGGAGAGCGCAGAGAGAAAGACTGGATTTGCAGACTCTTTCTCCGCGATCTCCGCGGTGGATTTTTTTGACGTTTTGCCTTTCTCCGCGTCCCTGGCGTTTTGGCGGTTCGGTTGATTTTTTTGCCCTGTGGACCGGGGGAATTTCCCCGTGTCCCCGGCCCGTTTTTGTGGTATCGTTGGGCGCTCCTGAACCTCCGAATCACAGGTGATTTGTATGAACACGTCCGCCAAACCCGATTTCCCGCCCGTGTGCGACTACGAAGGCTCCGGCTACAGCCGGGAGTTCTGGCAGAACCAGGGCCGCGACTACGAAGACCGCGTGGAGCGGATCGCGCTGCGCCGGCTGCTGCCGCCGCGCGGCGGGCGGCGCATCCTGGAAATCGGGGCGGGCTTCGGCCGCCTGACCAATGAGCTGGCCGGGTTCGAGCAGGTCGTGTTGCTGGATTACTCGCGCAGCATGCTGGCCGAGGCGCGCGCCCGGCTGGGCGACGAGCGCCTCACCTACGTGGCGGCCGACATCTACCGGATGCCCTTCCGGCCGGGCAGCTTCGACGCGGCGACCCTGATCCGGGTCATCCACCACATCGCCGAGGTCCCGGTCGCGTTGGACAACATCCACCGCATCCTGGCCCCCGGCGGGACGTTCGTGCTGGAATACGCCAACAAGCGCAACCTCAAGGCCCTGCTGCGCTACTGGCTGCGCCGCCAGGACTGGAACCCCGCTTCGCTGGAGCCGGTCGAGTTCGTGAAGCTCAACTTCGACTTCCACCCGACCTACATGCAGATCGCGGTCAAAAACGCCGGCTTCCGGGTGGACAACCGCCTGCCGGTCTCGTTCTTCCGGGTAGGGGCGCTCAAGCGGCTCGTGCCGGCCGGGGCGCTGGCCGCGCTCGATTCGCTGGTCCAGCGGACGGGCCTGCTCTATTCGCCCAGCGTGTTCACGCTCAACACCGCCCTGGGGAACGGCCCGGACCTGACCGGCGCGCCGCTGACCTTCTGCTGCC
>CAZHMJ010000213.1:0-8898 GCA_964533805.1 uncultured Anaerolineae bacterium
TGAACTTGGCGGCATAGAGCTAGATGCACGCAGAGAGGTCATATCGGCTCGATTTCCCAATCCGATTATTCCGTTTGCTTATTGTGCCCTTGGCAACAACTATGACAGCTTTGCCATGCCTGTCTATCAGGCAAGCCCCTCAATCTCTGAGATGACAAACCGAGTTTTCAAGGATTATTTTGGCGGAGCAGAAGTGCTAGATGTGATAAGGGGCATTATTGAAGGACAACCGCTAGAATCCTACGTGTCTCTCCTGCGAGAAAAGGCCCTCGGAGTCACCAAGATGCTCGCTGGCCGCACAGTGAGAAGTCGGCAGCTTTCAGCAATGGAATGGGAGACTATAGGAGAACTTAAGAGTGGAACAGAACGGGCAGATTGGTTTGTGGAAAAGGGAATGCCCTGGGCCAAGAAGGTGTCAATTCCCACCTCAGAGACATTCTCAGCATTACTGAGAAAAACGACTGAAATCGGCGCATGTGCTGTTGGTTCACGCGATCTGCCGTTTTGTGTCCTCCCTAGTTCAAAACGAACAGCTTTTGCTCAATATTTACGAAGTCTATACCCCGGAAGACTTGCTGATGATTTCTTGGCATGGCTCGAAACCTTCCAAAAACCGCTGGTTCTGGTATGGATCGCAGGATTCAAACCAGCAGGTGAAGACTCCCGGCCAGATCGTGGACTTGTTCCATTAGCACGAATGGTCCTTGGTGAAGATGTTGATTTGCTCTCGATTGTCTACGGGCCGGGCCAGGTGGATATGTGGAGGATATTAGAGAGAGATATATGGCAACTGGCTGAGACCAATGGCTTGTGGCAGGCCGTGATCTATCTGAGCAATGGTATTCTAATCGATCATCCCAATGCAGCGTTTCTGAGTTCCTATGGTATTAGAATTCCAACCGTGCCAAGCAAGCCTGAGTCACAGACACTATTGCCTCTCAAGAGTGCCTCCCTTTCCCCTAAGCAGTTCGGTGAACACGATGTGGATAGTGTGCTACATCTAGTCTTCTCGGCACAGTGTAAAGAGCGGTTCTTTGAAGGGTTGTGTAATCCTCCAGGGGGAAATTGGAGCGGGTTATCACTGTTTGACCGGGTCAAGAACGAAGAAGTACGATGGGTCTCCCTCCCCAGAGTATCCGGTGACGACTCAAAGCGCCCTGATCATGTGTTTCAGTTTTCCCAGCCCCCTGACCGAGACACGCTTCTGATCGTAGAGTCCAAAGACCGCGCAACCAAAGTTGAAAAGAATATTGGGGAGCGTCTCGCCCGTTACGTCAGGGAACTCTTGGCATTTCCACCGAACATCATGCGACAGAACCAGGACACCGCTTGGTCATCACTGATTTCCAAATACGCGTTTCCAGAAGTAGACTACGTCACCGCCGCAGCATTCAGATATACATCGTCAAGCGAACTCTCAAAAGTCTTGAATAACGCAGGTGTAGACATAGCATTTGGCGTTGAGTGCCGCGATCCAGACGTGGTGACGCTCCATGTTGACACAAGGAGACAGTTTGACTGGCTCCAAGAAGCACTGGATTCAGCACAGAGTACCTTCGGCGATCGACTCAAAGTTCAAATATACCGACTCTCGAACCTCATCAAGTGAGGAACCCATTAGGCGTGTAAACGGTGAATTCCCGGTTGGGATTTGCAAACAGACCCGGTACAGTTCATCAGGAATTCGGCTGTCATAAGTCCGCTCACCAGCCTGACCATCCAGCGTGAGCATCCATCGTGCGCCTACAAGATTCAACCGTTCGAGTTCATTATAGAATTCTGTGAAGTCAAAAGCTTGTGGGATATATCTTCCGCGCGTGCCAACATACGGAGGATCAAGGAAAACGAAATCTCCTGCTTGTACGTGTTGTAGAGTATCTCTATAATCCGCACTCTCAAAATGAACTGCCTGAACCCATGAACTCCAAGAGCAAAGAATCCTTCGCAATCGTAAGGGGTGAATGCCAGGTCGTGTGTGATGAAGAGAGTTATTGAACTTGCCATCCTTGTTGAACCGGATTAGACCGTTGACACAAGTTCGGCTCAAGAAAAGCAAATCCATCGGGTCCCGCGTCTCGTTGAAGTGATCCCGAATCTCGTAATATGCAGTGTATCCCTCATTCTGCAACCTTTTCCACCGCTTCTCATACCCATCAGAGACATCAGCAGGAGCAGATTTTATCAAGCGCCAAAGTCCAATTAGCTCACTGATTATGTCCCCAGCAAACACAACCTCCGAATTGTAAAACGGCAAAAGAGCACCACCACCAACAAATGGTTCAAAGGACCGCGACGTTCTAGGAAAAAGTTCTGCAAGTTTTGCAGCAACAGATCGCTTGCTACCTGACCATTTGATCACCGGCTCAACAAGCTTTGATCTCATTTTTACAGAAGCCTTTGCTGTACGCTTGTATCTCGAACAATTTCATCTTCGACCCGGAGACGGGCGATCTTAAAGTATCCCTCATCAATTTCGAATCCTGTAGGAATCATCCCATAACCTATTCCTGCAACCGCCTCACTTCCGCTCCCCAAGAATGGAACGAGAAGATTACCACCTTTCAGTCCTGCCACCATCAGCAAACGTTGAATGAGACGAAGAGGTTTCTGGGTGGGATGGCTCCCGTAGCGTATTTCGTCTCGCTTCTTGTTGTTGGGAATATCCCAGACTGTTCGCAATTGCTTTCCTGACTCCTTCAACCTATCTTCAGGAAAAGCCGCGTTCTTGACTTCCTCGTAATTGAACCGATATTCGCGCTTGCCGTTACCCGTATGTACCCAATAGATGGTCTCATGACTTGCCGTCAAACGACGAGCCGAGAGATTAGGAAACGCATTTCGTTTGAACCAAACAATCTCGTTAATAATCTCTAGACTTAGCAACTGACAGGCGACATTTACAAAGCCCGCATTGTGATAAGTCGCATGTACCCATATCGATCCGGTTGGCTTCACAAGTCTTCCAACCTCTCGAAGCCAGGCAATCGTAAAGGAGAAACTCTCAATGCTTTCGAGGCGGTCCCAATCATGAGCGGCAAGCTTCCATGCGCCGCCAAAACCATTTAGGTTATGATCGCGCGGCAAAGTCCAATTCGCCGTTGTCGATGCCCCATAAGGGGGATCGACTATGGCGAGGTCAAATGACGCACCAGGAAGCGACCTCATCCCTTCAATTGCATCTCCTAAAAAGAGCCTTGCTCGTTCGGTAATGTACTCATCCATCACTAGTGGCACTCTGTCCTCTCTCTGTTCCTGAGACGCGTTCGGCGAGATCGAAAATACCACCCTTTGATACGCGAACTATTCTATGACTTCTGGACAATGTCGCATAAGCCGTCTTGTGAGGAGTCTCTCCTCCAACCGGACGCTTATCTTGTACACGACGGAGGATTTCCTTGTAATGCAAAGGCTGACCAGCTTCTTTGAGCACGTCTATTGCACATTCCTCAAAGCTCGGCGTCTGCCATACCCTTGGTTGAGTTTCTTTTCTTCTGCTCATGCTATTCCTCTGGAAGAGAAACATACTTTATTGCATTCTACGCATTCTATGCATTCTTTGCAAGTATTCCACTCCCGCCAAATTGGACAAACCTTGCGCGATTCGGTCGACGCCTCAAAAAGCCCTTGTTACAATGTTCCCAAATCACTCGCGTTGACGGCCACTCGTCGATAAAATAGACGAAACCTGTTAGAATAATCCGCTGTCTCTTTGCGTGGCACACAAAAAGGCTGGCGCATGACCACTACGGTGACGATCCACATTGACGGGGTGCCGTACGCAGTGCCGGACGGCATGAATTTGGTCGACGCGGCGCGCATCTATGCCGGCGTGGAGATCCCCATCTTCTGTTACCATCCCAAGATGAAGCCGGTCGGCATGTGCCGGATGTGCCTGGTCGACCTCGGCTTCGAGGTCCGCGACCGGGCCACCGGCGAGCTGGCCCTCAATCCTGACGGCACGCCCCAGGTGCGCTGGGGCCGCAAGCTGGAAACCGGCTGCACGACCGTCACCCGGGCCGGGATGTACGTCCGCACCCGCACGGAGCAGGTCCAGGAGGCGCGGCGCGACGTGCTGGAATTCCTGCTGTCCAGCCACCCACTGGACTGCCCGGTGTGCGACAAGGGCGGCGAGTGCCCGCTCCAAAACCTCACCATGCGCCACGGCCCCGGCACCAGCCGGATGGCCTACGACGACAAGGCGCACCTCGACAAGCACGTCCCGCTGGGCGATCTGATCTACCTCGACCGCGAGCGCTGCATCCAGTGCGCGCGCTGCGTGCGCTTTCAGGACGAGGTCGTGGGCGACGACGTCCTGGCCTTCCACGAGCGCGGTCGCCGCTTGCAGATCATCACCACCAGCACCCCGGCCTTCGATACCTATTTCAGCGGCAACACGACCGACATCTGCCCGGTCGGCGCGCTGACCACGGCCGACTTCCGCTTCGGCGCGCGGCCCTGGGAACTGACCAACGTGCCCAGCATTTCCCCGCACGGCCCGGTCGGCGAGAACATCGCCCTGAGCATGCGCCTCGACCGCGATTCGGGCGGGGTGCAGGTCATCAAGCGTATCATCCCGCGCCAGAACGAAGACGTCAACGAGATCTGGATCTCGGATAAAACCCGCTTCGGGCACCATTTCACGCTCAGCCCGGATCGCCTGCGCGAAGCGCTGGTCCGCAAGCGCGGGGAGTTGACCCCGGTCGCCCTGGACGACGCCCTCAAGGCGGCGGCCAAGGCCCTGAAGGAGGCCGGGAGCAGCGTGGGCTTCATCGGCGGTCCGATGACCACCAACGAGGACTTTTACGCCCTGCGCGAGCTGGCCGCCCACGTGGGCAGCCGCAGGCTGGGCCTGTGGCCGGCGACCCTGGGCGACGCGGCCCCGGTCGCCGAGGTCGGGATCGCCAGCGGCTCGCGCCTGACCGAGCTGGGCCAGGGCGACGCCGTGCTGGTCGTGGCCAGCGACCTGGAGGAAGAAGCGCCGATCTGGTTCCTCCAGGCCAAGCAGGCCGCCGACCGGGGCGCGGCCCTGATCGTCGCCAACCTGCGCGCCACCAAACTCGACCGCTACGCGAGCCAGACCGTTCGCTACGGCTTGGGCGGGGCGGTGGGCTACCTCGACGGCACGGCGTCCGATGAGGCGCTGGCCCAGGCCGCCAACCTGGTCGTTTTCGTGGGCAACGAGGGCCTTGGCGCTGAAGAGCATAGCGCTGTCCTGCGGGCCGCGGCCAACCTCCTGATCGCGACCGGGCACGCCGGACGGCGCAACAACGGCCTGATCCCGGTCTGGCCGGGGGCCAATACCCAGGGCGGCTTCGACCTGGGCTTCGAGTCCGCCGCGACGCGGGTCATGCTCAACAACGTGCCCGACGTGTTGATCGTGGTCGGCGCGGACATGGCGGAGACTCCCGCCGGGGCGGCGGCGCTCGACGCGGCCAAATTCGTGATCGTCCTGGGCCTGTTCCCGGACGCGACCACGGCCAAAGCGGACGTGGTGCTGCCTATCCAGAGCTTCGCCGAGCGCGACGGGACGTTCACCAACGCTCTGCGCCGCGTGCAGCGTTTCTACACCGCCCAGGGGCCGGTCGGCGAGAGCCTGCCTGCCTGGCAGCTCGTGGGGCTGCTCGGCCAGCGGCTGGGCATGGACCGCCCCCGGCGGAGCGCGGCCCTGGTCATGAAAGCCCTGGCGGAAAGTGTCAAACTCTACGCGGGCATGAGCTACCCGGCCCTGGCCGAGGCCGTCCCGCAGCTTCCGCCAATTGGCATTTCGCCCGGCTTCTACGGCGGCACGGCCGCCCCGCCAGCCGGCGGCACGGGTTTGCAGTGGCCCAGCGTGGCCGAACAGGGCAAACCTGTGAAGGTTGTCGCGGTCAAAGCGCCGCCGGTCGTTCAAGCCGGGGCGGGCGAGCTGGTGATCGTCCCGCTGCGTCGCCTGTATGACCGCGCGCCGGAGTTCTTCGCCAGCGCCGTGATGCACGGCCGCATCCCGCGGCCATTCGTGGCGCTCCATCCGTCGGACGCGGCCCGGTTGGGCGTGTCCGATGGCGGGCGGGTGAGCCTCAGCGCCGCCGGATCGACGCTCGACGTGATCGCGGTCGTGACGGACGACGCGCCGCAAGGGTTGGCCCTGCTGCCGCAGCGGCTCGCGCCGGGGGCCTTCCCCCAGGAGCCGGTTGCGGGGAAGATTGCGCCGGTCGCCGAGGCGGTCGCGGCGGATTGAGGCTGGTTATTGGTTGTTGGTGAGTGGTGGTTGGTTAAGCCTGGGCAGCCTGATACTCCGGGCGCGTTCTTTCTGGTTAAGCCAAAAACCAGGCACCAATGACGCGATAAAGCAGGTTATTTGTTGTGGGTCATTGGTGATTGGTCAAACCCGGGCAGCCTGATGTTCCAGGGCGCTGGCCTGGGGACTTCACCAAAAACCAAGAACCAAGAACCAATGACCAATTACTGAGCATTCAAGGGGTTTGGCCGATGATCGATCCCAGTCTGATTGTCTCCTGCTCCGCCAATGGGGTGTGCAGCACCGTTCACGCGATCGTGATGAGCCTGCTGGTCTTTGCCACGCTCATGGGTGGGTTTGCCTATACCACCTGGCTGGAGCGGCGGCTGGTCGCGCGCTTCCAGAATCGCTATGGGCCCAACCGGGTCGGCCCGGCCGGACTGTTGCAGCCGGTCGCCGACGGCATCAAGCTGATCTTCAAGGAAGACGTCACCCCGGCGGAAGCCGACAAAGTGCTTTACTGGCTGGCCCCACTGATCAAGTCCGTCCCGGCCCTGATCGTGCTGGCCGTGGTCCCGCTTGGCCCGCCGATCCTGATCCCCTGGTTTGACGGCCTGTGGTACGAGGTGCCGCTGGGCGTCGCCGACGTCAATGTCGGCGCGCTGTGGCTGCTTGCCATTACCAGCATCGGGACGTACGGGATCGTCCTGGCCGGGTGGGCCAGCGGCAACAAGTACTCCATGCTGGGCGGGCTGCGCGCCACGGCCCAGATGATCAGCTACGAGCTGACCCTGGGTCTCAACATGACGGTGCCCATGATGATCGTGGGCAGCATGTCGATCGCCGATATCGTCCAGGCCCAGACCTATCCCGCCTTTGGGCTGGGCTGGTTCTTCTTCCAGAACCCGCTGGCGGCGGCCTTGCTGATGATCGCCCTGCTGGCCGAGGTCAGCCGCGCCCCCTTCGACATGCCGGAAGCCGAGTCTGAACTGGTCGGCGGCTACAACACCGAGTACAGCGGCATGAAGTTCGCCCTGTTCTACGCGGCGGAATACATCGGCATGATCGCGGTTAGCGCCATCGCGGCCTCGATGTTCTTCGGCGGCTACCACTGGCCGCTGCCCGCCGACTTTGCCCCGATCTTCGGGCCGGTCAACCTGTTCATCAAGATCGTGCTGATGCTGAGTGGCATGGTCTGGGTGCGGGCCACCATGCCCCGCATCCGCTACGACCGCCTGATGGCCCTCGGCTGGAAGGTCCTCTTTCCGCTGTCGCTGGTGGCGGTGGCCTGGACGGCGATCACGCTGGCCGTGGCCGAGACGACCGCCGACGCGACCACCTACAGCGTCGTGGCCGGGATCATCTTCGGGCTGGTGGTGCTGGGGATTGTGGTCAACCTGTGGCGGCGCAGCCGGGGCGTCTCTCGCCCGGACATGACCGACCGGCGCGGCGGGCTGGGCTGGGCGATCATCTACGCCATCGGCGCGCTGATTGCCGCCCCGTTCGCGCTGTATGACTGGCTCATGAAGCATCGCGGCGGCTTCAGCGGCTTCTGGGATGCCACCCGCCGCGAACGGGAAGAAGCCGCCGCCCGCAAAGCCGCGGCCCAGGCCGAGGGGCAGGCCGCGTCGGGGTCCGGCGAGGGTCGCTAGAGGCTGTCATGCACTTTTCAGAAGAGGGCGCACGGGCGTTACCCCACCCTAAATCCCTCCCCGCAAGCGGAGAGGGACCGGGTGAGGTCTCCCCTTTCTCCGTTGGCGCAGTCATATCGCGCCGGGATAGGGGCCGCGCGGGGCTATTGCGCCGGGATAGGGGTTCAGGTTCATCACGCGCCAGATGCCTGTGTCCGGGATGGTGCTCTCACGGAGCGGATCGTCCCGTTTGTGTAGGGTCGTACTGTGAGACTTGGATAAGGGAGAGGCCATGAACGTCATTCGCGGATTCGCCACCACCCTCAAATACCTGTTCCAGCAGCCGGCCACGATCCAGTATCCGGACGAGGAACGCCCGCCCCGCGAGCGCTACAAGGGCCGCCATGCCCTCAAGCGCTATGACAACGGCCTGGAGAAGTGCATCGGCTGCTCGCTGTGCGCGGCAGCCTGCCCGGCGGACGCGATCTGGGTCGAGGCGGCGGAGAACATCGACGAGGAACGCTACAGCCCCGGTGAGCGTTACGCCAAGACCTACGAGATCAACATGCTGCGCTGCATCTTCTGCGGCTACTGCGAGGATGCCTGCCCGACCGAGGCGATCGTGCTGGAGCACGAGCACCGCCTGAGCTTCACCAACCGGCGCGACGCGATCTACACCAAGACGGAGCTGCTCGATCCGCCGCCGGACGGCCTGGAAGGCACCCCGCGCCAGACCGAGCCGGGGGTTTACACGCGCTCCATCCCGGAGATGAAGAACCCGGTGTAGGGACGGGTGGATGATCTTTAACAATTCAACGTGGTTATTGGGCGTGGCATGGCTTAGTGACGCAGCGGGCATGCCGGGGATTCAAATCCCCGGCTACGAAGTCAAAAAAGCCTGCTGAAGCAGGCTCTTGAGCTGACGCTTCGAGTAGTTGAGTCCGCTTATGCACTTTAACAAATTAATCCGGTAATCGGGCAAGTGCCAATGGAGTCGCGCGCCGGTCCACCGCCGAGGACTCAAGTCCCCGGCTACACAGTCAAACCCCT
>CAZHMJ010000214.1:0-8867 GCA_964533805.1 uncultured Anaerolineae bacterium
AACGACCGAATAGACCGGGAGGCGGACGATGTAGGGACGGGGCAGTGCCCCGTCCGGGCAGTGCCCCGTCCGGCGCGTCCATCAGCCTCCCTTGCTGGACATGTTTCCTCCCGATCGCTCCTGCACTCCGCAATGGATGGCGCGCGGCGAGGCCATTTGGGCTTTGGGGGAGACGCCTGGCATGGTAGCTTATCCAGCAAAGGCGCGCGATTGACACGTGGCGGACAGGTCGGTGACCTGTCCCTACACGGCGTGATAGCTATCGAAGGCCGGGAACAGCACGGTCAATCCCCCGTTTTCGACAGACAGAACTCTTATCTTGACGCCTGTTGGACGACCGTCCGGTCGTCCCTACATGGAGCGGATCGATCCCGCTGACGAAATCAGATTCCGTTACCCACTTACTTTGTGACATCTCAACAACCCGACGCGACACCCCGATCACAGGCCACCGGCACAACAAAGCGCCAGGCTGTCCTTGCCTTTGGCTGACCGCTTTTTCTCTTTCAGGCGTCGCGCATCGCGGTGCCGGGAAAGGCGCGGACCAGCGCGGCCAGCCATTCGTTTTGTGGCGGGATGACCGGCGGCAGAGCATCCAGCGGCGCCCAGAACAGGGTGAAGACGTGGTTGTCCGTCTCGACCGTCCAGCGCTCCGGCGTCTGGCCGGTGTAAAGCAGGTGGTAGAAGTGGCGCAGCCGCCGGTCGGTCAGGGTATCGTCCCGCACCCAGCCGGTGATTTGCAGGGTCACATAACCCGGGTCCGGCACGCGGTCGTATTCGACGTATTCGACCTGGGTGAAGTTGGCCTGCTGGCGCAGGGCGCTGACCGTGATCCCGCGCCGCAGGCGCGCCCAATCGAAGCTATTCTGGTCGGGCCGGCTGTAGACCGTTGCTTCCTGCAGGAGGACGCGCTCCCCATCCGGCAGGCGCTCTTCCATCTGGCCCAGATAGGCGCGCAGCATGAAGCCTTCCAGGCCGGTTTCCTCGCGGGCCTCGCGCTGGGCAGCGGCTTCGGGCGTCTCGCCCGCCTCGACCGTCCCAGCGGGGATCTGGATGCCGGTGAAGGGATGCTCGATCAGCAGCAGGGACGGTCCGCCCGGACCCGGCCGGGTGATAAATGACGTGACTTTGGCCATGGACACAGCCATGTTTACACCTCCGAGGCAATCTTCACCGGGGCGGATGGGCGCTCCGGACTGAGAAACCAGACGACCAGCGCCAGCCCGATCCCGGCCAGCCCAACCAGCAGGGGCAGATCGTGGGCCGGGGTCCGGTCGTAAAGCTGGCCCGCGATCAGCGAGGCCGCGGCGGTGCCCATGAAAAAACAGCGTCTCGACCACGCCCGACGCCAGCCCGCGCTGGTCGGGGCGCACGACCTGGCTGAAGGCCGCCTGGGCCAGGACCCACATCGTCGGGATGCCGCCCAGCGCGAAGTAGGCCACGCCGATCGGCAGCGGGTCGGCCAGCAGCCTCAGGCCCAGCACCGCCAGCCCGCCCCCGATCAGCAGCAGCGCCGTCCCCAGCCGGGGATGGACCCGCGCGACGAGCACATTGGCGGCCAGCGTCCCGACCGAATAAACCGAGTAGAGCAACCCGACCGTGGCGGTGGACAGCCCGCGCGCGTCCTGCAAGAAGTTCGGGGCCAGGATGGTCCCGACGTTGAGGGCCAGGATGATCAGCGCGAACACAGGCACCAGCCGCAGGAAGGCCCGGTTGCGGGCCAGGTCGCCCAGCCGGGCGCCCGCCTGGGGCGGGACGCGGACTTCCCCGGCCCGGGCCAGGCAGCCCGCCGCCAGGACAAAGGCCGCCCCACCCAGCAGCAGAGTCAGAGGGATGCCAAAGCGGGCGGCCAGCCCGCCGCCAATCGTCGGGGCGATGATCATGGCCGCCGGCCACGATCCGAAGACCAGGGCCATCACCGGCTCGGCCCCGGCCGCGCGCCGGGCCTCCGGGATATTGAGCGACACGTAGGCCACCGCCGCCGGGTTGCCGATCGCCACGCTCAGCGAGTAGGCGACCAGACCCAGGCCCAGCATCGGCCAGGAGGTCGCCAGCCCCATCCCCAGCGAGCTGGCCGCGACCAGCAACCACGAGCCGATCAGAATCCGGCGCGGGCCGATCCGGTCGGTCAGCCAGCCGGCGGGCAGCGGCAGCAGGCCGCCCGCCGCCGTGGCAACCGCGAGAATGGTCCCGATCTCGGCCGGAGTCGCGTCCAGGTCGGCCAGGTGGATCTGGCGCAGGTTGTACCACAGGCCTGAGCCTAAGGCAGCCAGAAAGTTACCCGCCATGAACAGGCGGTGATTGCGGCCCAGCGCGGCGAACATGAAGGTTGCTCCGGGGCATCCGTGGCAACGCAGGCGCAGTGTGCGGCATCCAGCCGTTTCACTCAGCATAGCGCATCCGCCGCCAGAGCGCCAAAGGCGGAGACAAGAGGCAGGAAAAAGCGGAGGCCGCGCAGCTTCGCTGCGTCGAGTCCAGGAGACCGGAGACCAGAAAAAGCCGAGGTCGCGTCGTATCATTGAACTGTCCCCCAACCACGAACCATCCACCGCCTTCATTGGAACCAATCCGGCCCGCCCGGCGTCTATTCAGAGATGGGGGGTTCTCAATCACCATCACCATTCAAGCCAAGAGGAGGCTTACCCATGCAATCCAAACACGTCTGGCAGTCCATCACCCTGCTCGGCCTGGTCGCCGTCCTGGTCGCCGGCGCGGCCCTGACCCTCAGCGCCCCGCGCCCGGCCATCGCCCAGACCGACCAGCCCGGCACGATCAGCGTCAGCGGCTACGGCGACGCCACCGGCGCGCCGGACATCGCCATCCTGACCCTGGGTCTGGATATGGTCAACGAAGACCTGAGCGCGGCTGTCAGCGCGGCCGACAGCGGCATGAATGCCATCGTCGAGGCCATCACGGCCCTGGGCGTGGTCGCGGAAGACATCCAGACCGTCAATTACAGCGTGTGGTCGCAGGACGGCGGGGTGGACGGCATGCAGCCGGACGCGGCCCGCATCTACCACCTGAGCAACATCATCAGCATCAAGGTGCGTGACATGACCCAGGTCCAGGCCGTGCTCAGCGCCGCCCTGGGCGCGGGCGCCAACGCCATCCAGGGCGTCAACTTCTCGATCGAAGACGCGGCCGGGCTGGAGCGCGAAGCCCGGCTGGCAGCCATCGAAGACGCCCGCGAGCGCGCCGGCCAGATCGCGGAAGCGATCGGCGCGACCCTGGGCGAGATCGTCAGCGTCAGCGAAGGCGGCTCCGGCTACGCGCCAATGGCCGACATGGCGATGGCCCTCGGCGGCGGCGGGGCCATCCAGCAGGGCCAGCTCTCGGTCAACATCGGGCTGCAAGTCACCTTCGCCATCACGCGCTAGGCGCGACGGTTCTCAAGCGCGCGGCGGGACTCTGCCCAGGCAGGGTCCCGTTTGTTTTTGGAGCCGTCTCAACGGATCGCTGCCGCCCGTGCCCGGACGCCCGCCGGATCACCCCGCCACAAGCTTGCCTCAATCCACGCCTATCGAAACAGAAATCCCCCCTGAAACAAAAAAACCTTAATGCTTCTGCCCCCCAAACCGGCGGTTTTCGGGCGATCAGTTTCATAAAAAAGACGTGAAAGGACTTGCCGAATTCATTATCTTGACGTAAAATTAAGCAATCGTTGATAAACCACAAGTACCCCTATGCTCACTCAAGAGTACCAAGCACTCATCGAGTTCATCGAACAGCGCACCGGCCTGCGCACGGACGAAAGCCGCCAGGCCGAAGTGGCCCGCACGGTCGATGGCCTGCTGCTGGCCGAAGGCCTGCTGGACGTCAGCAGCCTGCGCCTGGCGCTCGGCCAGCACCCGATCGGGCATCCGCTCTGGCGGGCGGTCATCCGCGCCACGACGATTGGGGAAACCTACTTCTTCCGCAATGCGGCCCAGTTTCAGGCGTTGCGCGACCAGGTCCTGCCGGAGCTGATCGCCCGGCGGCGGGCCAACGGCTTCAAGCAGATCCGGGTGTGGAGCGCGGGCTGCGCCACCGGCGAGGAACCCTACTCGCTGGCGATCCTGCTCGGCGAACTGCTGCCCGACCTGGCCGACTGGTCGATCACCATCCTGGCGACCGACATCAACCAGGAATTTCTGGAGCGCGCCCGGCAGGGCGTCTACCGGGCCTCGGCCTTCCGCAACGAAACTCCCGACGACCTGCGCGACCGCTATTTCAAACCGGTGGAAGGCGGCTGGCAGCTCGATCCGGCCATCCGGCGCATGGTCACCTTCGGCCATCTCAACCTGGTCAGCGACGACTACCCCTCCTTCGAGACCAACACCACCGGGCTGGACCTGATCGTGTGCCGCAACGTCACGATCTATTTCGCCGAGGCGACCACCCGGGCCATCGTCGGACGGTTCGCCAACGCCCTGACCAGCGACGGCTGGCTGCTGGTCGGCCATGCCGAGCCGCTGGCCTCGATCTACGAGACGCAGGGCTTCGCGCCGTGCAACTTCGAAAACGCGATCTTCTACCGCCGCGTTCCAGAAGGCACACCAACCGACGCCATCCCAGACCTGCTGGACCGGATCAAGATCGATCCTCTGCCGCCCCGCCCGGCGGGGTCACCCAAACCGGCATCGCCGAAACCGGCGTCCAGGCCCGCGCCAGAACCATCCCGCACAGCCATGTCCTCCCGCCTGGCGGCGGCGCGGCTCACATCCCAACCGGCAGGCTCATCCCGCCCGGCTGCCTCATCCCGCCCGGCTGATTCATCCCGCCCGGCTGCCTCATCCCGCCCGGCCCGATCCACGCCGCGCATCCCGCCCGCCCCGCCCGATTCACCCGCGGCCCGCGACACGACCCTGGAGATGCCCGGCGCTTCGGAATCGACCGACCCCATGCAGCAGGCCAAGCAGGCGGCCGACCGCGGCGAATGGCAGGCCGCGCTCGATTTCCTGTTGGCCGCCGAGCGCCAGGATGCCCTGGCCCCGCAGGTGCACTACCTGCGCGCGCTGGTCCAGCTCCAGATGGACAACACCGACGCGGCCCTGCTCTCGCTGCGCCAGGCGGTCTACTGCGAGCCGCACTTCGGGCTGGCCCACTATTCGCTGGGCGAGCTGTACGAACGGCAGGGTGACGTGCGGGCCGCGGCGCGTCACTGGCGGCTGGCCGAACAGGCCCTGGCCGGACGCGAGCCGGAAGAGCCGGTGCTCTATTCCGAAGATCTGACCGTCGAGATGCTGCGCGGGCTGCTCGCGCACCGCCAGGCCCGGTTGCCCGCCTGGGCTTACACGCCCGCCAACCGGCCGGCAGGAGGTCACTGATGTCCAGTTTCGAATCCTTTTCCCAGGCCGAGCAGGCCATCCTGCAGGCGCGGGCCGCGCGAGTCGCGGCGGATACCCAGTCCGACAGCGAGCAAAACGCCCTCACCGCGCTGCTGGTCAGTATTCACGACGAGGTCTACGCCCTGCCGATCGAGGCCATTCGCGCGGTGCACGTCGACATCCCGGTGATGCCGGTGCCCTGCGCGCCGCCGTTCGTGGCCGGGATCGCCAACATTCGCGGCTATATCCTGCCGGTCATCGACCTGGGCCGTCTGCTGGAAGTCCCCGGCAACAAGCACGACGCGGGGCAATCCGGCGGCCTGATCCTGGCCTCGCAGGAAGACATGAACATCGCGCTGCGGGTCCACGCCATTCATGACGTGACGATGCTGGCCCTGGACCGGCTGGCCCCGGTGCCCTCGACCCTGGCCCGAGAGCGAATCAACTATTTGCAAGGTGTGATGCCCGATGGCGCAATCCTGCTGGATGTCGCCGCTATTTTGAATGATCCGGCCCTGATCGTCGACGAAACCGTGGGCTGAGGTAGACCGTGGATCGGGCGCGCAGCAGCGCGCGATGCCGGTGTCACCCGTAAGGCCGCAGCCTGGCTGCCGGCCCCACGCCCGGTGGATGTTGGAAACCTCCCCCGGCGCAGGTCGACTCATCATCCGGAGACAAGCGTATGTTGGAGGCCGTCGCACATCTCGATAACACTGTCAGTGACGAGGCCGTCATCGATCAGCAGGTCTGGGAACGCGCCAGACGCTTTGGACTGAGCCTCGGCCGTTTCGTTCTCGTTTTTGGGCTTCTCATGACCGGCGCCTGCCTGCTGGTCTGGTTGGCGACGCCGGCTTATGGGCAATTCCTGGTGATGGGTATCGCCCTGGCCCTGGTCGCCCTGGCGGGCCATATGACCGAGATGGCGGACCGGCGCGGCCGGATCGCGCTTGGCTTCCGGCTGATGCTGGCGATGGTAGTCCTGGCGATTGGCACTGTGGTGACGGTCCTGCCCAGCACCCTGATCGTGGCGGGCATCTCCTTTCTCACCGTGGTCCTGCTGGGCTATATGCTGCTTTCGCCCGCGCAGGGCAACTGGCTGCTGGTCGTGAGCACGGTCGCGTTGGGCGCCGACATCCTGCTGGCCCAGGGCGGGCTGGCGGAACGCTGGTTCCCGCCCGTGGACCCGACCCTCGGCCAGATAACGGCCCTGATCATGGCGGTGGGGGTGTTGTTCTCGGCCGGGCTGGTCGTGCGCAGCGTGGTTTTGGGACAGATTGGCTTCTTCCGGCAGGCCCTGACCAGCCGGCTGGAAATCGAGCGGCAAGCCTCGCTCGAGCGTGAAGAACGGGAATATTTGCAGACGACAGTGAGCACGTACGTGGATTACCTGACGGAAGTGGGCAAAGGCAACCTGGCCGCCCGGTTGAGCGTGAACGGACACGATTCCCCTCGGCCGGGGCGCGAGCCTCTGGTCACGCTGGGCGAGCAGCTCAACCGGACGACCGAGAACCTGCAACGCATGGGCCTCCGCATCCGGGAAGTCGTCGAGGGCATCACCGCCGCCGCGACCGAAATCCTGGCCGCCACCACCCAGCAGATCGCCAGCGCCACCGAACAGGACGCCGCCGTCACCCAGACCATGGCCACCGTCGACGAGGTGCTGGCCACGGTCAACCAGACCGCCCAGCGCGCCCAGGCCGTCTCCGATACCGCCCGCCAGTCGGTCGAGGTCTCGCGCCAGGGCGAGCAGTCCGTCGCCGCCTCCGCCGGAGGCATGCAGACCATCCGCGAGCGGGTCAACGACATCGCCGAGACGATCCTGTCCCTCTCGGAACGCAGCCAGCAGATCGGGGAGATCATCGAAACGGTCAACGACATCGCCGACCAGTCCAAGCTGCTGGCCCTCAACGCCAGCATCGAGGCGGCCCGCGCCGGGGAAGAGGGGCGCGGTTTCGCCGTGGTCGCCCTGGAAGTCCGCCAACTCGCCGAGCAGTCGCGCCAGGCCACGGCCCGCGTGCGCGCCATCCTGCAGGAGATCGAACGGGCGACCAACACGGCGGTAATGGTCACCGAGGAAGGCATCAAGGGGGCTGACGCCGGAGCGGGCCTGGTCAGCCGGGCCGGGCAGGCCATCACGACCCTGAGCCAGACAATCGAGGAGGCCGCCCAGTCGGCGATCCAGATCGCGGCCAGCACCCAGCAGCAGACCAACGGCATCAACCAGCTCGCCAGCGCCATGCTCGCCATCAAACAGGCCAGCACCCAGGCGGCGGCCAGCACGCGCCAGGCCGAGCAGAGCGCTCAGGACCTGAACAGCATGGCCCGCCGGCTGGCAGAAGTCGTGCAGGGCTTCCGATTTGCCTGAACGGGCGACCGGAGTCAGCCTGAATACGAAGTGGAGAAAGGTTTCTAGGCCTGTATGCAAACCACACCATCGACCCCCCTGAACATCCCACATACCTCGGCAGTGGATTCCGCCGAGGTCGAGCGCCAGGCGTGGGAGCGAAGGCGCAATTTTGGCTTGCTGCTGGGCCGGATTGCGCTGGTGGCGGCCGGATTGATTGTCGTCGTCGGACTCCTGGCCTGGCTCGCGCTGCCGGGGTATCCGCAGCTCCTGTTCCTGGCGATCTCGGTCGTCCCGATCGGAGTCGCCGGGTATCTGATCGGACAATTGGACCGGCGCGGCCAGATCGAGATGGGACTGCTCGTGCTGCTGGGGCTGATCGCCCCCACCTCGACCGCGATCGCCGTTGTGCTGCCCAGCGCGCTGACCGCGATTGGCACGACCCTGCTGATCGCCAACATGTTCGCCTACATCATCCTCGGCCGGCGCCGCACGAGGATAGTCGTTATCTTCTCCATCATTATGTTCGGCGTGACGATCATGCTGGTGCAGACCGGACTGCCGGATCAGGTCTTCCCCCCGCTGCCCGCCACCCCACTGTTGCTCATCGGGCTGACCGTCGCGGTTGGCCTGCTGATCGCAACCACCCTCATCGTGCGGGGGGTGATGCTCGGCATGGATACGTTCTTCCGGGAAGCGGCGGCTTCGCGCCTGGAGATCAACCATCGAATCGCCGTCGAACGGCAGGCGCTTGAACAGTTGCAGTCCACGGTGGGTGAGTACGTGGCCTACCTGACCGAGGTTGGGGACGGCAACCTGGCCGCCCGCCTGAACCTGGACGAGGGGGCCGCGGCCACCCGGGACCGGCTGCCGCTGATCGAGTTGGGCCGCCAGATCAACCAGACCGTCGAGGGCCTGCAAATCATGGCCGCCCGCATCAAGGAAGTCGCGACCCGCATCTCGTCCGCCGCTACCGAAATCCTGGCCGCCAGCACCCAGCAGATGGCCAGCACCACCGAGCAGGAAGCCGCCGCGACCCAGACCATGGTCACCGTGGACGAGGTGCTGGCGACCGTAACCCAGACCGCCCAGCGCGCCCAGGCCGTTTCCGACACCGCCCGCCAGTCGGTCGAGATCTCGCGCCGGGGCGAGGAGTCCGTCGCCGCCTCCGTTGGCGGCATGCAGACCATCCGCGAGCGGGTCAACGCCATTGCCGA
>CAZHMJ010000215.1:0-8820 GCA_964533805.1 uncultured Anaerolineae bacterium
GGTCAACCTCGAATAGTGCCGGGCCAGTTGCTGGACCCACCAGTGAATGCCTTCGCGGATCACATGCAGTTCGTGTCCGCCGTTGATCGAGGAGGTGTTCGCAATTCCGACGAAGAGCGAAGGCGATAGCTGGCGGAGCGCGACAAGCGTGGCCTCGAGTTGGTCAGGCGGGATGTGCTCAAGCACATCAGTGCAGACGCAACCGTCATAGGTGTGGCCCGCCTTGGACCAGGTGATGATGTCGGTATTCACGGCGGGCTGATCCTGAAGATATTGCTCGAAGCACGACTTGCTGAGTTCCAGGCCAAACACGGAGCAGCCGTTCTCGTTGAGGTAGCGGAGGACGTTACCCCTCCCGCAGCCCGCGTCAACAATCTCGCCGGAGATGCTCCTGGCATACTCCAGGATATACGGCAGCTTCGGGAGGTTCGCCTCGTCGAGGGCATCGTCGCTCGGATCTTGCTCGAAGACAGCGGTGTAAACGCGCTCGACGGCGTGAACAGCCCCTGAGACAGAGACAGGCCCGTCTTGCCGAGGCGCGATGAGACCGAGCTTTCGTAATGTGAATCGAGCAATCTTCCGTGCTGTTCGATAGGCACTATTCAGAAATTCCATGATGAGCCTTTCTAGTTCCCTGTATCCCAGTCCACAGGCAGGTTAGGATGAAGTGAAACCAGGCCTTGGTCCAATTCGATGATCGCGTGGAAGACCAGGCGGCGATTTTACCGAGTCTTGCCCCGCTTGAACAAGCTGTTCCGGGCGGCGATCAACTCTTCCAGCACCGACGGCTTGGTGGAAAAGGGGGCATTTCCCGCTTCACCAACAGGACGCTCCACCGGGTGCTTGCGGCGGCAGGACTGGACATTCGGAAAAAGCTCGTGACTCCGTATTCCTACGGGTTCTATTTCTCCGATTTCAAACGCCACGCCAGGACCGGGCTGCCCAAAGACTTCCAGGCGAACGATACCCCCACCCGGCTGCACCGCCTGCTGGAATATCCCGGCTGGCTGTTGAACAGTTCCGGCAACGTGTGCATTTATGCGGTTAAAGCCGCCCCGAAGGAACAGAGATAGATACCGGTTCCGAGGGAAAAACAGAGGGACCGGATGATGAAGGGAACGACACAGCGGCGCGTTTGAGGGGGACTCCGTCGTCGCGGGCGACGCCGCTACGAAGACGCGCCCGCGTGATGCAAGCGCGTCCCCTATGCCTTTGCCTTCAATTCAACATTCAGCATTCAAAATTCAACATTGCCCTGCCTCACCACGCCTTGAGATTGGGAATGATGAAGCGCCACAGGGCGTAGGCGCTCAGGCCCGCCAGCCCCCACACGATCAGCGCCGGAGTCCAGCGTACCCAGGCGCCGCGTACACGCCCGGCCAGCAGGCGACCCCAGCCCAGCCACCCGGCCGCGGTCGCGATGGCGAAGGCGGTCATGGCCGGGTAGAGGTAGCGGCCCTGGAACTGCACGAACGACGTGTTGTAGTAGAGAAAGGCGGCGATCCCCAGCCCGAACAGCGCCGTCAGCACGAGCACCCCGTCCCGCCGAGTCACACTGAACTCCTCCGGCCGGGCGCGCATGAGCAGCGGGATCAGGCCCGCGTAGCTGGCCAGGGTGAAGGCCAGCAGGATCAGATACACCCAGTCCGGCATGGGCACGCCCATCCACCCGAACTGGCCCCAGAAGCTGTTGAACGTGGTCCGCACGCCCAGCCCCAGCCAGGCCGCGACCCCCTCGCGGGCGATCCAGTCGGCGGTGCGCGGCTGGCCGACCACCACCGCGTCGTGGCGGGCCAGGCCCAGAAAGTCCGCCAGGCCATAGGTCAGTTCGTTGCGCGCCCACCACAGCCCGCCCAGGATCAGCGCCGGCAGCACAAAGCTGACCGCGTAGCGCAGCAGGTCGCCCCAGTAGCGATCCTCCTCGCGCAGCCAGCGCAGCAGGATGGCCAGCGCCAGCAGCGGCAGGAGCAGGTAGGCCGAGGCCTTGGTGATGAAGGCCAGGCCGGTCACGGCCCCCAGAACCAGCTCGTTCGGCTGCCACTGGCGATCAACCTTGGGGGTCAGGTACCACAGGCCGAGCAGCATCCCGACGGCCACGACCAGTTCGGCCAGGCCGTCGTTGCTCACCCCGGCCAGGATGGCGACGTGCTGGGGGATGAAGGCCGCGAAGCCCGCCGCGCCCAGGGCCAGCGGGGCCGATCCGCCGGAGACCGCCCGCGCCGCGCCGTAGATCGCCAGGATCACCCCCGCGCCGATCAGGGCCGAGACCAGGCGCAGGGCCAGCAGGCTGCCGCCGGTCAGGCTGTAGATCGGGGCCAGCAGCAGGTAGTACAGCGGCGGCTGGTGATCCTCGTACTGGACCGTTTCCAGCCGGTCAAGGTACTGCGGGGCGAAGCCGCTGTCGACAAGCTGCTGGCGATAGGCATCGTCCCAGTCGGAGGCGGTCAGGGTCGGGCAGCAGCCGGCCTGGGCCACCTGGCGAACGTAGTTGTAGTGGGCCGGCTCGTCGGGGATCTGCCAGGCCGGGGTCAGGGCGGCATACAACCCGGCCAGCACGAGGTAGGCCACCAGGATAGCGATCAGGCCGGCGCGTTCCAGACGTAACTCGGTCACGGGCGCATCTCTCCCGGGCAAACGTGGTTATATCAGGCACAGATTATGCCGCGGCGGCCCGAAGTCGGAAACAGAAGAACGACTATTGGCTGTTGGCTATTGGCTGTTGGCTGTTGGCTGTTGGCTAGAAGCAAAAAACAGATCGTTGGGTGATTTGTCGAAAGAAGATAGAACTGCCGTCCGGCGCAGCAACCTCGACTGAACCCTTTCGACAGCTCGCACGGCTTTTAGCCAAAAGCGAAGAGCTAACAGCCAACAGCGATTTTCATCCATACAAAACAGGCGAGTCGGCTTAAACCCCGCTTAACACAGGCGCGCTATAATAAAACCAGGCACGCGGCCGGAAGGGCGCCCCTGAAAATCCCGCCCCCGCGCCCCGGAGTGGAGTATTGGAATGTCAGAACAAGCGACTCCTAACCAACCTCAAAATGATTCTGCCGCGAATCCCGAGTCTTCGGTGTCGACCATGGCAATCTACCAGCCGCAGTGGGACACCTGGACGCGCCGGGTGGTGGTCGTGCTGCTGATCGGCGCCGGCCTGTTCGCCATCAGCCTGCTCGGCCCGGTGATCCAGATTCTGGCGACGGCCTTCCTGATCGCCTTCGTCATGTTCGCGCCCAGCCGGGCGCTGGCCCGCAACACCCCGATTCCCTACGGGTTGGCGGTCGTGCTGCTCTATCTGCTGTTGATCCTGCTGATCCTGTTCCTGATCCTGGTGATCATCCCCTCGTTCGTCAGCGGCGTGGATTCCCTGATCAACGTGATCGAGCGCGCTTACGCCGACTTCACGCGGGCGCTGCAGGAGTACCAGCCGGACCAGGGCATCGTCCCTATCCTGGGCGTGAGCGTGGACTTCAACGTCCTGATCGAGCCGGTGCGCTCCTTCTTGCTTGGCGAGCCGCTGGAGCCGGTGCTCTTCGTCGATCCGGCCCTGCAAGAGGCAGCCGGGATCATCGTCCCCGGCGCGACCCCCACCCTGGACGCGACCGGCCTCGCCACCACCGGAACACCCCCCGCCGCGACTCCCGCCCCGCTCTCCGCCACGCCCCAGCCCGGCGCGCTGGCCCCCACGGACGTGGCCGGACCAACGCCTACCCCGGCCCTCACGGCGACGGCCGCCGCTGGCGAGACCACGTCGATCCTGCAAGCGACCGATCTGCGCGAGATTCTGTCCAGCCTGTTCAACGTGGCGGGGACGGTCACCGGCACGCTGACCTCGGCCATCAGCAGCGTGACCGGCCTGTTCATCACCATCATTCTGGCCCTGTTCATCTCGTTCCTGGTCCTGCTCGACCTGCCGGAAGCGCAGGATGCCTTCATGCGCCACGTGCCCAAGGCCTACCACCGCGAATACGCGCTGCTCATCGCGCGCATCGTTCGGGTCTGGAACGGCTTCTTCCGCGGCCAGGTGCTGATCGGGTTCATCATCGGCGTGCTGACCTGGCTCCAGCTTTCGATCATGGGCGTGGCCGGGGCGGAAATCCTGGCCGTGTTCACCGGGCTGGTCTCGCTCATCCCGACCATCGGCGGCATGATCGCGCTGATCCCGCTGGGGCTGGTGCCCCTGATCCAGGGATCGAGCGTGTTCGTCAACCTCAACTATGGCCTCTTCGCCCTGCTGGTGGTGGGGGTCAGCCTGGTGATCAACCAGGTGATGTGGAGCGTGGTCGCGCCCAAGATTCTGGGGGATGCGCTCGACCTGCCACTGGCCGTGATCATCGTCGGCGTGTTTATCGGCACGGCCGTGGGCGGGGTGCTGGGCGCGTTCCTGGTCGCGCCGATCCTGGCGACGGCCCGGGTGGCCCTGGCCTACGTGCTGGACAAGCTGGGCGGCCAGGACCCCTTCCCCGGCGAGGAGGTACCCGAAGCGCTGACGGAAGGCCTGTTCACCTACGTCCGGCAGAAGAGCCAGCTCAAGCCCAAGCCGCCGGCGCCGTAGTACAATGGGGACGAGAGAGGGGGTGGCTGTGCCCATCCCTGCCCATCCGATCGAGGACCCTGACTTATGAAAGACCTGCCCAGTTTCCGGCCGCGGCCCCTGGAGGCCGTCCAGGACTTCATCGCCGAAGTGCTGACCAACCCGCACGTCGCCCCGGAGACCTGCCTGCGCGAGTTGATCCCATTCAAGGACGGGCACTACCGCGCCCTGTTCGCCCCGGCCTATTTCGTCCTGTCGCCAGGGACCGGCGCGCCCTCCAAATCGCAGTGGAGCGGCCTCAAGAAGAAGCTCAAGCGCCACAACCCGGCGGTGTTCGTCTTCAAGGAATGCGGCTCGATCCGCAACCGGGCCGGGGAAGCCTGCCTGTACATCGACTTTGGCTTCTTCGCGGACTGAGTCCGTTGGATGGGCGGTGGATTGCGACGGCGAGCCGACTCCATATCCCACGATTTCGTGCAGCACGACATAGCCTGCTTGTGCTATGATAGCCTTGCCTTATCAGTCCGTGGGCATAATCGTTCTGAGTCCCGTATCTTCGCCGCCTACGGAGCATACTGCTGCCCAGGCTCATTTCCGGCTAACTGCGCATAGGAGAAATCGAAGATGCCTCTACCTGCCGAAACCGATTCGAAAATCATGACGCGTTTCGGAACTCTCATTAACGATGGTATGGCATTGGCTGCTATCTATGACAAAGGTGACCTTCCAACCGATTTCACCACGAAACTCGTTAGCCTGAAAACCAGTTTTCTTACCTTGCTTGAATATCTTCCCAGTAAAGGCGGTCATCTCTCGAGAATTGCCGATTCTGTTCGGAGTTCGGATTGCGACCCAAAACAGCTTCTAGGGTTTATCACCGGCCTACAAAAGGATTATAAAGCCGGGATGTTCAAATCCCTGGCAGAGATGATTGAAACCCAGGTGACGACTGATTACATGGGGCAAGCCGAGCAACTGCTTGGTGAAGGCACCTCAGGACAGTACGCTCACGTCCCGGCTGCTGTGCTGGCTGCTGCAGTGCTTGAGGATGCACTGCGTCGTCTCTGTCAACGCCAATCCCCTCCTATTGACCTTTTGAAGAAAGATGGTAGCCGCAAGACTCTTGATCCGCTTATTGCCGATCTTCAAAAGGCTAAGGTCTTCAATAAGGCCAAAGCCGATCAACTACGTGGGTGGGCGAAACTTCGCAATTATGCGGCACATGGGGAATTCAAAGAACTCAAACGTTCCGATGTAGAGGGCATGATCGACAGTGTCAAAGCATTCATAGTGGATTACTTGAAATGAATGACTCCGCCGGCAACCGGGCCGGGGAAGCCTGCCTGTACATCGACTTTGGCTTCTTCGCGGACTGACCCTCCGGGCGCGATCCTCGTGCTATGATGGACAAGTCTCATTCTACACGCAGCCGGAGGGGGTATGCAGGTCGAACGGGCCACCAAGGCCGACTTCGATACGATTGTGACGGAGATCGTGGATTTCTGGGGCAGCGACCGCACGCTGCACCTCCACCACCCCAGCCTGATCTACGAGTTCGGGGACACGGCGTTCGTGATCCGCGAGGAGGGGCGCGTGGTCGCCTACCTGTTCGGTTACTTCTCCCAGACGGAGCCGGTCGCCTACGTCCATCTGATCGCCGTGCGGCAGGGATTCCAGGGGCACGGGCTGGGCAGCCGCCTGTACGCCCATTTCATCGCCCTGGCGCGGGCGCGCGGCTGCACGGTCATGAAAGCGATCACGACGCCAACCAACACCGCCTCGCTGGCCTTTCACCGGCGGCTGGGCATGATCCCGGAAGGCGATTCCACCGGGGGCGGCATCCCGGTCGTGGCGGATTACGCCGGGCCGGGCAAGGATCGGGTCGTGATGCGGATGCTGATCTAGCGGTCAGCCATCAGCCATCAGCCAGACAAAAACAAAGGCGGAGACCCGAGTCCCCGCCTTTCGCTTGTCGCTTAGGCGCTTCGACGCTTTCTTTGGCCTCGGCACAGCAAAACCGTGCGGCCTCTGGCCCTGCCTTTTCTTGCCTCTTGTCTCTTGTCTCTTGCCTCTTGCCTCTTGTCTCTTGCCTCTAATACGGCCGATGGTAGCTCATCTCCGGGCGCGGCGCGCCATTGGCAAAGGTCAGGGTCGTGACCGAGGCCGTGGCCGGGTAGAGGTCCACCCGGTTCTTGGTGTCGTCGCTGAACGGGATGCCGCTGGCCCAGAAGCGCGCGGAAAGCACCACGTCCCCGTGGGAGACGGCGACCACTTCCCGCCCGGCGTAGTCCCGCCGGAGCTGCTCGATCAGGGCAACCACCCGGTCGACGATCTCGTCGGCGGTTTCGTAACCGGCGGGCAGATTGGTATACATCACCCAGCCTTCGGCATCCAGGTCGGCCAGAAGCCGGCCCTCGTGCGGGGAATCGATCTCGTCGATCAGCGGCGTGACCTGGATGTGCAGGTCGGGATGGTAGCGCGCGACGGCGGCGGCGGTCTGCTGGGCGCGGAGCTGCGGGCTGGAGAAGATCGCCGCCAGCGGGCGATCCTTGAGATAGGCGCCGGCGGCCGCGGCCTGCTGGAGGCCCAGGTCGCTCAGGCGATAGCCGGGCATCCGGCCATACAGGATTTTGGCCGGGTTATGCACGTCGCCGTGCCGGATCAGGTGAATGGTAGTCGGTGCGGTCATAGGGTCCAATCAGGAAAAGCGGCTCTTGGCTATTCGCTTTTGGCTTCTAGCTAACAGCCAAAAGCTAAAAGCCAAGAGCCGCTGTCTACACAAAAAACTGAGTCTTGCGGGGTGCGGCCGCAAAACTCAGCCGGAACAACACAACGGGCCAGCCGGACGGGATCAGGCGGCGCTTTCGAATGCGTCCACGATGCGCTGGGCTTCTTCGTACTCCGGACTGCCCGGCTCGGCGGTTTCCAGGGTCTGGGAAGCAGCCAGGTACTGCTCGACCGTGATCGCCTCGCCTTGCCGATCCATGCGGTCGTGCAGTTCGGCCGAAATCCAGATCCGTTCCTCGTCGGTCAGCGCGCCCAGTTCGCTTTCAACCTGCGCGATTTCCTCATCCGAAAGCGTCTCTTGCGTCTCCAGGCGTTGTTTGAGCTTGTCAAAGGCCTCGGTCATCGGGTCTCGTCCTCCACCAGGGCAAGGGCCTTTCCTGTCCGCCCCTAGCCTATCGCAAGCCCTCCAATTTGACAACCAGATTTCCTCGCGCCCTCATCCCCGGCCCATCTCCCTGAGGGAGAAGGGAGCAAGCAGGTTGGTCATCCCCCATGCTGACTGCCACCGGTCTGCCGTGAGCCGCAAACGCGCTTCCGCGCCTCCCAATTCAAAATTGAGAATTCACCGTTGCCTTACCGGTGCGCGGCCAGGCCATCGCGCAGGACGGCCTGCATCACGGCCACGTCATGGGCCGCGACGCGCCCCCCGTTGCCCCGCGCGAACCAGTAGGCGGCCGTGGTCACTTCCGCGTCGGCCGAGCCGCCGGGGTCCTGGGGCGGGATCGGACCGACCAGGGCCGCATAGGGCAGGCGGTGGACTTCGAACAGGCGCAAGGCCAGGGCGAAGTGGTTGATCTGATTGTCGTAGCCATTGATCGTGAAGCTGGGGTGGAAGCCCTGGCGGTCGCCCCAGCCGCAGCGCTGGGGCGGATCGCCCTCCGGGCTGCCGGTTTGCAGGCGGAGCAGCTCGCGTACGCTCCAGGTGCTCCAGTTGTCGTACTGGCTGCCGAAGCGGCCGCCCCCCTCGCCCACGCGGAGCCGCCCGTGCAGCCCGGTCAACCACGGCGGCGGCAGGGTGATCCACAGGCGCCGCCCGCCCAGGCGCAGCCCCAGGTCGACCACGCGCAGGTCGCCGCCGATGGCTTCCTGCCAGTCGGCGGTCGCGGCCCGGTAATCCCCGCCGCGCGCGGCGGCGGCCTCCGGCAGCAGGGCGAGCAGTTCCGGCAGGCCCGCGCCGGACTGGTGCAGGCGGTAGACGGCATTGAGCAGGCGCGGATAGTCCGCCTGTCCGGCCAGCCGGGCGATTTCTCCGGGGCCGTGCTCGGTCGCGTAGGCGTCCCACAGGGCCGGGGGCACGTCCGGGGTCTGGGTTTTCAGGCGGTCGATGGGTGGCTGGGTGTTGGATGGCATGCGGACAATCGATCTGGCGGTGAGAAGGCGCGCAAAAAAACGGCGCGGCCTGACGGTCAGCCACACCGCGCCACCCCATTCTACCTCCAACCCGCCCAACGACCGAATAGACCGGGAGGCGGACGATGTAGGGACGGGGCAGTGCCCCGTCC
>CAZHMJ010000216.1:0-8798 GCA_964533805.1 uncultured Anaerolineae bacterium
GCCGCGAACAGATCGACCACCTGCTCCGGCGGCACGCGGCTGGCTTCGACCGCGGGGATGCCCACCGGGAGATGGGCGGGCAGCGCCCAGGTGTATGCCTCGCACAGCGCCCAGATCAGATCATGCAGGGCGGGCAAATAATCGTCAGTTGCGTCGATCGCGCTCACCAGAGTCAGAGCCGCCAGGCGCCGGTAGCGGTCGAAGTAAACTCGCTCGTAGGCGGCCCGATCGCCGGTTGTCTCGAACAACCGGAACAACGCGAATGTCAGCGGCTCCAGCGGCGTGGATGCCTCGGATCGCATCTGGGCCAGGAAGGGCTGAAGGTGTGGGGCCTCGCGGATCGCCACCAAAAGCTGGGGATCGCGCAGCGCCTCCAGCGGAAAGCCCGCCGGACGCTCCGGCGCGGCCAGGATCGCGGCACGCAGCGTACCAAAGGAGGGAAACAGGCCGGTCACGATCAGGCGTCCGCGATCCGCTTTGCCAGGAAGTCAGGGAGTTCAGGCACCTGAAGCCAGGCCCGCGCCCAGGCGTCCCCGTCCGGATCGGCCAGGACGGCGCAGGCCAGCCAGTGTTCGCCCGGATCAAGCCGAACACACAACGTGGGGATGACGGTCCGGGGAGCCAGCAGGTTGGAATTCGGATCGACCCGCACCACCTGGCCTGCGCGCTTTGCCGCGGATCGCCGCGAAGCGCCCAGGTCCCACAGACCGCTTCCGCCCGCCGGATAGCGTGCCAGGGCGAACCCATCCCCCGCTTCCTGAACACCCGCCCGGTCCAGAGGATTATCCCCGCTGCGATCCAGGGCAAAACCGCCCTCGGCCGTCCACACGGGGCGATCTGTGACGAGCCGGTGAACCCGAACATGCCAGGGCGGGCATGGAATCAGCCAGGTTTCGACCTCCACGCCGGGCAGCGGCTGCCAGCGCGAGCGTAGCAGGCCGTCCTCGATGACCGACTCGCTGGTGCGCTCCCGCACCCGGTAGCATTCCCCGTCATCGCTCAGGGCCAGCATGCTGTCCGGCGCGGCCTGGGTCAGCCCGCGCCGCCCGGTAGGGACACTGAACCCGAACGCCGTCGAGTAGGCGAACTTGGCGTACTTCTCCCCCGCGTGCCGGATCCATGGCTCGAACTGGCCGCTGGTGAGCGCGACCACGTGCCGGTTTGCTGAATCGCGCATGAAGATCATGTAAGGGTGCGGCTGGGGCTTGATCGGCGCCAGTTCGGGCAAGGGCTGTTCTTCCGCCTGCCAGAAGGGATGGGTTTCAGGCAGGGCCAGGGGCAAAAAATACTTGAGCGCCCAATAGGGCGAGCCGGGCGAGTTGTACTGCTCGGCCATGTTCAGGTTGGGATAGGCGTACCCAATCGACAGCGTGCCATCCGGCGCGAAAATGGGCTGACGGCTCCACCAGCGCAGGTGACGCAGGGCCAGGCCCTTGATCACGCCCCAGGGCAACGCCTCGACATCCGCGAAAGCCAGCGCACCCCACAAAGCCCCCTGGGCAAAACGGTAGGTCAGGCTGCGCCCAAACGGCAAAGCGGCCCCATCCGCCGCGAACCAATGGACGAAGTCCTGCGCAAACGCGACCGCGCGCGTGCGCAGGGCCGCCGCCCGCTCCGGATCGTCCGCCTGGGCAAACTTCGCGTAGATCAGCCCGTAGTAGTGCATGGCAAAGGGGATGTAATAGTCGCGCTGGGAGGTCATCCCATCCGAGTACCAACCCTCCCCCAGGTAGAACTCATCCAGGCGATCCAGCGCGGTCCGCATGGCGTGCTCGTCATAGGCAGCGCCCACATTTCTCAGCCCCAGGTTGACCAGCACCAGGAACCAGAGCCAGTTGCTGTCGACGATCCCAAGCGTGTTGATCCGGCCGAGCCAGTCCGCGAACCTGGCCCGCGCCTGGACAGATAGCGGCTCCCAGACCTCGGCCGGAACCATCAGAAGCGCCAGCCCGATCGCCGCCATTTCGACCAGGCGCTGGTCGCGGTCGAGCGGATCGCCCCAGTATTCGGCATGGTTGGGATCGGTGCCGTTCGTCAGGCCGCGCCGGTACAACTCCCAATCCGGGAAAATCCCCCCACCCGCCGCGAGGGGCACCAATCCCCACAAGGGCCGCGCAAAACCCTCCAGTTCGGCAGCGTGGTTGTCGTAGTGCGCCCCAGTGAAGCCCAACCGGACGCGCGCCCTTCCCGGACTGAAATGCGGCCTGAGTGGCGCGACCAGGTCACGCACGGCCCTCTGCAAATCAGCGCGGGTGCGTAGATCGTTGCCGACAAACGGGTTGGTGTGGCCTGCACCGCGATCCAGAGGCACGGAATCCAATCGTGTCTGCATGGTCCCTCATACAGGTGAACTCAAAACCAGACATGCGCTCACCGGAGACGTCATCGCATCCCGATCAGCCTTTGATGCCGGTGGTGGCGATGCCCTCCACAAAAAACCGCTGGAAAGTCAGGAACAACACGATAACCGGAATGAGCGAGACCAGTGCCGCTGCCATGATCAGCGCGTAGTCGGCCGCGTACTGCTGGATGAACATCCGCAAGCCAAGCTGGATCGTCTTCAACTCGGTCTTGGTCAGGTAGATCAGGGGACCCATGAAGTCGTTCCAGACGAAGACGGCGGAGAAAATGGTCAGAGTCGCCAGGGCTGGCTTGGACAGGGGCAGCATGATCCGGAAGTAGATCCCGTATTCGCTCATCCCATCGATGCGCGCCGCATCGAGAATTTCGTCTGGGATGCTGATGAAGAACTGGCGCAGCAAAAAGACGCCGAAGGCGGTAAAGGCCTGCAGCAGGATCAGGGACAGGTGGTTGTTCACCAGGCCCATCTGGCGCATCATGATAAACTGCGGCACCATGTACACCTGCCAGGGGATGGCAATACTGGCGATATAGGCCATAAACAGCACGTCACGCCCCTTGAATTCCAGTTTGGCGAAAGCATATGCCGCGAAGCTGCTGGTCGCCAACTGGAGCAGCGTGATGATCGTGGTCAACTTGAACGTGTTGCCGAAAAAGGTCAGGAAGGGGATGCGCGTCCAGATCGTCTCGTAATTGCTCCACTGCGGTTCGGCGGGAATCCACTGGATCGGGAAAACAAACACATCCTTGTCCAGCTTAAGGGAGGCGGACAGCATCCAGAAAAACGGCAGCAACATGAAGATCGCCACCATGATCAGGACGGCATAGAACAAGGTTCGCGCCACCCTGGCCCGGAAGGCAGCAGCCGCTTGTTGAGGGTCATTGGCAGACATCGCTCGGCTACTCATCTTCAGAACCCCTCTAGGTAACTTACCCAGCGCTTTTCCATCTTGAACTGCACGAAGGTGATGACCAGAACCATGGCCAACAACACCATGGCGATCGCGCTGGCGTATCCGAATCTGAATTCCCGGAATGCCACATTATAGGTGTAGAACACCAGGACGTTCGTGGCGCGACCAGGGCCGCCGTTGGTCATCATCAAAATCATGTCGAAAACTTTGAAAGACGCGATAGTCAACATCACGCTGATGAAGAAGGTCGCCGGCGTGAGCAATGGCAAGGTGATGTAGCGGAACTTCTGCCAGGCGCTGGCCCCGTCGATCTCGGCGGCTTCGTACAAGATCGTTGGGATGCCTTGCAGGGCAGCGAGGTAGATGATCATGTAGTAGCCCATGAAGCGCCAGATGCTTGCCATGATCACCGTCAACATAGCCCAATCGACGGAAGCGGACCAGCGCGGGGGATCCTGGACGCCAAGCGCGCGCAACAGCTCGTTGACAGGGCCCGCTGAAGGGAAGAACAGCAGGTTCCACACCACCGCCACCGCGACCAGCGAGGCCACGTAGGGGAAGAAAAACGTGGTGCGAAAGAAGTTCCGGCCGCGAATGGACCGGTTGAGCAACATCGCCAGCCCTAAGGAGGCCACCATCGTGGTGGGCACCGTACCAACGACGTAGATGAGCGTGTTCTTCAAGGAAATGATGAAGGTTTCGTCGGTCAATAGACGCTGGAAGTTCTCCAACCCGGCCCAGCTCGTCTGATTGGCACCGTCCCAGTTCATGAAGGCCAGGCCAAGCGAGGCGACCATCGGGACCAGGGTAAAGACCGCGAAACCGATCAGATTGGGCAGGATAAAGGAATAAGCGATCAGATTCTTGTTGAGTTGACTTCTCAGCCTGGAGGGATTTGCCGCTTTGCTGGAACTACTCACTCTCAAGGTAGCCATACTCCCTGCCTCTCAGTGATCCGCAACACCGCCCGTCTTCGGATCGTGGATTGGAGTGCGCTCGACGTTGAGCCTAACCAGGGGCGATCCAGGGAAGCCCCGGTGACGGCGCTTCCCTGGATCACGATTTCAGTACATTGCCGACGCCGGGCTATTGTTCCAGCTCGCTGACGCGCCGGGTCATCTCAGCAATACCTTCTTCGACCGACACCGACTCGGTCATGATCAGATCGTGCTGTTCATTCAGAATCTGCTCGATCGCGCTAACCTGCGGGTGCATCGGCAGTTCAAGGCGCACGGTCGTGGTTTGAAGGGCTTCCGCCGCCCCTTCCGGCATGCCATCCACAGCCACATAGGCCTCGAGAATTTCGGGGGTGCGGTAGGCCGGCAGCGTACTGGCGGCCAGCACCTGTGCGCCTTCCGGCCCGGTATAGAACTTGATGAAGTCCCAGGCCGCTTCCTGCTGCTGGGAGTTGGCATTGATCGCCAGGGAGGTCAGGGTACCCGCCGTCGTGCCCGCCGGGACGCCCTCAGGATGCGGATAGGTGGCGATGCCCCAATCGAAGTCGATCACGCCATCCTTAGCGGCCTGGATCAGCGTGCCAATGAACCACGAGCCCATGGGCAACATCCCGACGTGCCCGTTCTCGAAGAAGTCGCGGTAGTGAATGCTACCGGTGCGCAGCTCGCCGTAGTCCATGATGATCCCGTCATCCTGCATTGCGACCACCATATTGTACATCGGCGCCATGAAGCTGTAGTCCTCGGCGATGACGGTGTGCAGGCCATCCTGCACCGTGGGCAGTTGGACGGTCGAGCGCCAGGTGTGGAAGTGCGCGCCGTAGACCTTGTCCGCGCCGCTCCCGCTGCTCAGTTGGCGGGCGATCGCGTCGAACTCTTCCCAGGTCATGTCATTGGTCGGATAGTCAACCCCGGCCGCGTCGAAGACATCCTTGTTGTAGTACAGGATCCAGATGTCACTGCGGAAGGGCAGCGCGTAAATCTGGCCTTCCCAGGTCAGCTCTTCCGCGGCACCGCTGTAGACGCTCAGGTCGATGCCGTCGGCTTCGATGAAGTCGTTCAGCGGGATGATCTGCCCGCGGGACAGCATCGCGTTGTAGCCGGGAATATCCTTGACGGTGATGATGTCGGTCTCATCGCCGCCAGACAGCATGATGTTGACCACGTCCTGGTACTCCGCCGAAGCGATCTCCGTCATCTCGATCGTGACGTTCGGATTCTGGGCCTCGTAGGCGTCGATGACCGCCTGCCAGTACGGAATCGTGGCGATGTCCCAGGCCGTCATCGTGAGGGTAATCGGCTCCTGGGCAGAAACACTCCCGGCGAATGTCATCACGAAGAGTGTGAGGACTGTGAGAATCGACAACGTGCGCTTACTCATGTTCTTCTCCTCATTTAGTGATTTGCGCTCGTGAATATTCTCAAAACGTGTGGTGCCGTCTTTGTGCGAGACTTCAATCCATATGCGCTCCCTTCCTCGTATCCTCGTATTCGAGCATCTGGAATGATCGTTACGAGTGAGCCGGTCGGTCCGTGCAAGCAGCTCGTACATCGCCGGAGTGAGCAACAAGAACGACTTGGATTGCGCCTGGACGGGTGTCTGATTACCTGCGGACACGCCCTTGTTACGTCCGATACCAGCCCAGGCAAGGCCTACCAGTACATCTTCCATTCGGGCTTGACTACACGAATAAGCGCCTCAAGATAGAAGTAATCTCCCCACAGGCAGCCCTCGTCCACCCCGATTCCTTTAGGCTTGTCGTAAACACCATGCAGCAGGAGCGTATTGAATCCGGGCCGGTCACACGGGGTATAATTCGCGATCAACGATGCCAGGATGTCTCCCGCAGCAGCCCGGTACCGCCGGCGCCGTTCGCCATCCGGCAGGTGTCGCGCCAGTTCCTGCAAACCACATACGGCGATAGCGGCCGCGGAGCTATCTCGCTCCTCATCACTCCCGGCGCCGAAAACCAGGTCCCAGTAAGCGACGTGGTCTTCGGGTAGGTGGGCCAGGAAATAGTCCGCGCAGCGCTGGGCGGCGTCCAGCAGGGTTTCATCGGCGGTATACCGGTAATTGAGCGTGAACCCGTAGATAGCCCAGGCCTGGCCGCGCGCCCAGCAGGAATCGTCGGCATAACCCTGCGCGGTGCTGCCCCGCAAGGGCATGCCGGTTTCGACGTCCCAGTAAAACGTATGGAAGGTAGTGTCATCCGGCCGGATCATGTGGTCACGCAGAAGCGTGGCATGCCGGTGAGCCGCCTGGGCAAACCGCGCCTCGCCGGTTTCCGCGCTGGCCCAGTACAGCAGGGGCATGTTCATCAGGCTGTCGATGATCGTATTGCCGCGCAGTCGCGGATCATCCAGCGTGCCCCAGGCCTGAAAAATGCCAATCCGTTCCAGATAGCGGGCCATGAGGAGTTCCGCAGCCCGAAGAGCGGTTTTTTGGGCCTGGGTATCCCCCGTGAGGCGATAGGGCGCAACACAGGAGAGGGTGTAGAGAAATCCGAGATCGTGGGTGTCGAGGTCAATTTCTCGTTCGATCCGCCGGGCAAAGTTGTGGATATGCTGCTCCCCCCGGCAGCGATAGGTCTCGTCGCCCGTCAGCTCATAGGCCAGCCAGAGCATCCCCGGCCAGAAGCCGGTCGTCCAGCCATAATTGGCGCCTTCAGCAAAACCATTCTGCGCGCGGCGGGGAGGATAGACATTGCCAGTGGTCGTATCGGCCGGGTAACGGTCAGCGAACGTGACCTGGTTCGTGCTGACAATCTGGAGGGCACACTCAACGGCTTGTTGAACGCCGAGAGACGACATGATTACCCAGCCCTTCTTGCGCTAACGAAACATGGCTCCTGAATAACGATCCCCTACTTGCAAATCATTTCGCAAATCTATACAATATTTGCATGATGTTTTGCATATACTATCACGCTCCTTTTATTTGAGTCAAGAATGTGGTAGGGCGGGATTGCCTTATACCCGGTCAACTGCGCCTGACGTCAACGCTCAGGAACGAGGGAAGATCGGGCCACAACCAACGATTACCCTGAGTCTCGCCGGGGTTTTGCGGCGGCCAAGCAAGCCGTAGAGTCGGGAGAACGGGGACGGCAGCGCGTTTTTGCAGGGGATTTGCGAAACAAGAAACATCCCAACGGCGCCGGAACACCGCGCAAACACGGGAGTGATTTGCAGACACTAGCCAGAAGTTCGCGACATTTTGCCTTGTGCTCTGCAAACTCCCCATTACAATCATGCTGAAGCATCAGCACGAGAATGAGGAACCGTCTTGAGAGCCGACGACTCCAACCGCCCAGCCAGCAAGCGGGTCTACCAGCGCGACATTGCGGAACGAGCCGGCGTATCCATCAGCACGGTCTCGCGCGTCCTGAATGACGCCTGGGGCATCAGCGAAAGCGTGCAAAAGCGCGTCCTGGCCGCCGCCGCCGAACTGGGTTACGAGCGCAACAAGGGTGAGCAGACGAAACAGCTTCACACCGTCAGTCTGCTGACCAGCCTCCCCATGGCCCCCGCCCTCGATCCGTTTCACGCGGATGTGCTGCACGGCGTGGAGCTGGCCTGCGGTGAGCGGGGGATTCAACTGAGCTATGCCACGTTCAGCAATGACGCGCCCAATGGCGACAGAATCCTGAGCCGGCTCCGGCAGAACCCGGTGGATGGCCTGCTGCTCCTCTCGTTGGATGATTCCAATCTCATCGAAGAAATCCGCAGCATGAATATCCCCCTCGTCATGCTGAACGTCGATCGGCCCGGCGCGACTGAAGACGCCTTCCTCCCCGACAACTACCAGGGCGCATGTCTGGCCATGCGCTACCTGATCGACAGGGGACACGAGCGCATCTTGCATATCACGCAGCTCAAACGACGCACGATTCAACGCCGGACGGAAGCCTACCAGGCCATCCTGGCGGAAGCAGGCATCCGCTACGATCCCAAACGCGTGGTCGAAGTTGAGATCAACGCCGAGGCGACCTATAAGGTCATGACACAGCGCCTTGCCCAGGGGGAGCTTGACTGTACGGCCGTTTTCTGCGCCAACGATCTTTCCGCGATGGGCTTCATGCGCGCCGCCCAGGAAGTCGGGCTGCGGATTCCGCAGGATATTTCCGTAATCGGGTTTGACGATATTGGGCCGGCGGCGTTTCTATCACCGCCACTGACGACCATCCGCATCGAGACCGGGGAACTGGCGAGCCTGGCCCTGCGCCGCCTGATCGATCGGGTCGCGGAACCCAATCTGAAGCCCATTTGTGTCTCCCTGGCCTGTGAGCTGGTGGAACGCCAGTCCGTGACTCGTCCGGGAAGCGCAACGAACGGCCGCACTGGATAAAACACCGGGCGATCATGTGAAGTGTTTTTATCCTGCGAGCATTGAGCAGTCCGGTAGCACCGCGGAATAGCGTGGTTGGGCGAGCCAATCGGAAGGCTGCGCGGGACACGCCAGGGACTCAAGTCCCCGGCTAGGGATACCAAGTCCGCTGCAGCGGACTAAGGGGATGGGCGGTTTTTGAGTCCACTTTCAGTGGACTTCGTGTTCGTAGCCCGCGACCTG
>CAZHMJ010000217.1:0-8793 GCA_964533805.1 uncultured Anaerolineae bacterium
TCGATTGTACCTTCGCTCTTCCCCCTCCCCATATTTGTGGGTAACGCATAGCCACTTGCGGAGAGGGGAAATCCTGCCGGTCGATAAACCACTTAGTGGTTCGTCCGGCAAATTCCCGAAGGTATGTTTGGGTAGGGGCGACCGGCGGGTCGTCCGGGGCGGTTCGCGAACCGCCCCTACAGATGCCTGTTCTTTGCGATGCTTACTTGTCGGATGCACCATTTGGCTTTTAGCCAACAGCCCTCCCCATCCGGCGCGAAAGTCGAATCCTGTCTACAATACCTGTAGCGGTCGTGTTAATGAGGTGCCGCGATGTACATCGCCTGTCCGAAGTGCGACTGGCGGCCCGGCCCGGCGGCGTTGTGGCAGTGTTCGTGCGCGCACGTCTGGCCGACCTTCGCCACCCACGGCGTCTGTCCGGCCTGCGGCCGGGTCTGGCACGCGACTCAATGCCTGGCCTGCAAGGCCTGGTCGGATCACGAGGACTGGTACCACGAGGATGACGGGCTGACGGTCGCGGATTACCTGGCCGACCCGGCCCGCGTCCGCGAGCCGGCTCCCACGCTGGGAGGAAATTGACGAGACACGGCGCGATCAGGCCGCTTGTCACTTGGTCGTATCGGGCATTCATGGTATACATCCCATATGTCTAACTGTCTGACCGGCCCCTGCCGGCAGCCCCAGACCGGGTGACACACACCATGACCCAATCAACCGCGACCCTGCCCTCCGGCCATACCCGGATCGATCGCGCCGAGATGCGGGGGATTGTCAAACGCTTCCCCGGCGTCCTGGCCAACGACCACGTGGATTTCGAGGTCAACGCCGGGGAAATCCACGCCCTGCTCGGTGAAAACGGGGCAGGCAAGAGTACCCTGATGAAGATCCTGTACGGGCTGTACCACCCGGATGAAGGCGAAATCCGGCTGAATGGGCAGCCCGTGCGCTTTAGTTCCCCCGCCGACGCCCTGGCCCAGGGCATCGGCATGATCCACCAGCACTTCATGCTGGTCCAGACCCTGACCGTGGCCGAAAACGTGGCCCTCGGCCTCAAGTCGGAAGGGGCCGGCCTGCTCAAGCGCGGCCTGGTCGACCTGGACAGCGTGCGCCAGCGGCTGCGCGCCCTGTCCGAGACCTACGGCCTCAAGGTCAACCCCGACGCCTACATCTGGCAGCTTTCGGTCGGCGAGCAGCAGCGGGTGGAGATTCTCAAGGCCCTGTACCGGGGCGGCGCGCTGATCATCCTCGACGAGCCGACCGCCGTCCTCACCCCGCAGGAAGTCGACGAGCTGTTCGTCACCCTCAAGCAGATGCGCGACCAGGGCCACGCCCTGATCTTCATCTCGCACAAGCTGTACGAGGTGCAGGACCTCTCCACCCGGATCACGGTCATGCGCGACGGCCGGGTGGTGGACAGCGTCCCTAACGACGGGATCGAGCAGCGCGCCCTGGCCCGGATGATGGTCGGGCGCGACGTCCAGTTCCAGACCGACCGCCCGGAAGTCGCCCTGGGGCCGGTTCGCCTGGAACTGCGCGGACTGAGCGTCCAGAACGATCAGGGGCTGGCCGCCCTGCGCGAGGTTTCGCTGGCCGTGCGCGGCGGCGAAATCCTGGGCATCGCCGGGGTTTCTGGCAACGGGCAGCGCGAGCTGGCGGAGGCGATCGCCGGGCTGCGCGCGGTCAGCGGCGGCGAAATTGCGCTCGATGGGCAGACGGTCACCCACGCGCCGATCAGCGAGCGGCTGCGGGCCGGGCTGTCCTTCATCCCGGAGGAGCGCAACCGGCACGGCACGATCGCGGCCTTCAGCGTGGCCGAGAATATGATCCTCCAGACCCACGGCAAGCCGCCCTTCTCGCGCGCGTCGTTCCTGGATTTCGGGGCGATCAAGACCCATTCGGCGCGCCTGATCGAGCGCTTCAACATCAAGACCCCGTCGCAGGAGACGCCGGTCAAGAGTCTCTCCGGCGGCAACGTCCAGAAGTTGATCCTGGCACGCGAGCTTTCCCGCGAGCCGGCGGTGCTGATCGCGGCCCAGCCGACGCGCGGGGTGGACATCAGCGCCACGGAATACATCCGCAACGTCCTGATGCAGCAGCGCGGCCAGGGCGTGGCGATCCTGCTGATCTCGGAAGACCTGGACGAGATCATGGCCCTCTCCGACCGGATCGCGGTGTTGTACGAGGGCCGGGTGATGGGAGTCGTGGACCGGGCGGCGGCCCAGGTGGAAGAGCTGGGCCTGATGATGGCCGGCGCGCCGCTGGCGGAGACTCAAGCCCAGGGGTGAACGAAATGTTGAATTGTGAGTTTTGAATTTTGAATGAAAAGCGAAGGACGGCGACCGGGTCGTGCGATCTGGCTGAAAGACACGCCTGGGACGCTGGTTAACAATTTAATCCGGTAATCGGGCCATGATCGTGATTCAGGGAGCGCGCCGGTCCACCGCCGGGGACTCAAGTCCCCGGCTACGGAGTCAAAAAAGCCTGCTGAAGCAGGCTCTTGGCCTGGCGCTTCAGGTCTTTGAGTCCGCTTCAGCGGACTTGGTATCCCTAGCCCGCGACCTGGCGACGGTGAGACTGCCGGCGCGGGTTATCGAACGGCCGCCGCCTTCAGATCACGGTCAACGTGATTGCCGGGTTATTTTTATAAAGGCCATAAGCAAGCTCCTGGACTAGGCGTTTCGGGCTTTTGAGTCCGCTTCAGCGCACTTGGTATCCCTGGCCCGCGACCTGGCAGCGATAAAACTGCTGGCGGCGGTGAGACTGCCGGCGCGGGCGATCCGACGGCCGCCATTGACCAATCGCAGTTGGGCACGACGACCTGAACCGATAGCTGGTTCTGATTTCGGCGGGGGGATCGACGTGCCGCCCGCCCAATTCCCACACAAAAAAAAGAGCCGGGCAGCGGATAAAGGGCTGCCCGGTCAATGGCATTGAATCTGCGATGAGGACGTGACGGTTACAGGTAGCTGATGTAGTTGAACAGGTGGAGCCAGAATTTGCGTAGTTTCATCGATCACTCCTGAAAACCGGCTTCGGTGGTGGGTGCGGATCAGTCTGGACGCCGATTTCACCCTAAGCCTAGCACGGAAAAGAGTGAAAAACCGATTCTTTATCAACTATTCACAAATTTTTCGTTTTTATTTGATCTATGTGCCAGGCTCTTATCTTCATGTGGCTGGTCTCAGCAAACGCCGTCCGGGGTTGGATGACCGCTGTGCGGCGCATGGAGGACGGTCGTGACCAAGCGCATCCTGGTCGTGGAAGATGACGAAACCACCCTGGCCGTGGTCCTGCAACTGCTTGAGCTGATCCTGGAGCAAGATCCGCCCCTGGTCGCGCGGGATGGGCAAGAGGCCCTGCACGTGGCCTACCACCACCACCCCGACCTCATTCTGATGGACCTCTCCCTGCCCCGCCTGTCCGGGTGGGAGGTCACTCGTTCCTTGCGGAGCGACAGCCGCTTCAACCAGACCGTTATCCTGGCCCTGACTGCCCACGCCATGGTCGGCGATCGGGAGCGCGCCCTCGAGGCCGGGTGCAATGATTACCTGACCAAACCCATTGAAGTCGATACCTTTACGGCGTTCCTGCGGCCGTATTTGGGTTAGACGGTTGCCTCATTTTGGGAGAAAGGAAGAAACACCATGTTCCGTAAGGCCCAGGCTTGGTGGCATGTCGCCAAAAACATTGGCCCTTCGATGGGCATTGCCCGCCAGGCTGACGACCTCTTTCGCTTCTATGTCCTGAAGGCGCTCGACGATGACGGGCTGTTCGAGTACCTCAAGGAGCCGCGCACCTACGGCCACATCCTGGCCGAAAAGGGCTATGTGGACAGCGACTACACCCGGGGCATGCTGGACATCCTGGTGAGCGACCGCAAACCGATGATCCTGAAGGACGGCAACTTCTACCGCCGCACCGATCTCCCCATGCCCAAACTGGAAGACCTGGTCGGCTCGACCCCGCGCCGCATCCGGGTTTTCCTCCTGATGGCGGAGGGCATGTCCAGGGGGATCCCCCAGCGGCTGCGCAACGAGCCGGTGGAATTGCTGGAATCATTCGAGGAGGACGGCCGCCAGCTTTTGACCAAGCTGGATACCCTGCTGGGCAACCGGATTTATTCGGCCATGCGCAGCGCGGTCTTCGCCATGCTGACCAGGGAAGACCGGGCCATCCTGCACGGAGGCACCTTGCTGGAAGTCGGCTGTGGCAGCGGGCGCGAAACGGCCGAAATCTGGCTCAAGGCCCGGGGCAAGACCCATATCACCGGGATCGACGTGGTGCCGGGCGTGGTCAAGCTCGCCGACCAGAACTTCGAGATGTTCCTGAAGGAGATCGATCCCAACCATCCCGCGGTGAATGGCACCCGGCCGGTCTTCAAGACGGGCAACGCCACCCAGCTTCCCTTCGAGGATGGCAGCTTCGATGGCACGCTGTGCCTGTGGATGCTGCACTGGACATCCGACCCACGCCAGGCGATCAGCGAGCTGGTCCGCGTGACCCGGCCGGGCGGCGTGATCTTTGGCGCCCAGACCATGAAACCGCTGGCCAACCCGTACTTCGACCTGGTCTTCCGCACCAGCGAGAACGTCCACGGCTTCTTCTGGAAAGAGGATTTCATGCGCTGGTTTGGGGAGCACGGCCTGGTGCCGGAAATGGCGACTCCCACCGGACTTTTCCGGGTGAGGAAGCAACCCTGAGCCGGTTCTGGCTGGGGTCTGAACCCGGGGTTTGATCGCGGCCGCATAGCAACACGAGTACCGGGACAACAACGTCATGACAGGCAATCCATTTGAGATCCGATCACCTTACCAGGTGGTCGGCAGCCAGCGGCGTAAAAGGTTGATGATGGCGCTTAGCCGGGGGGTGATCTACGTCTCCCTGCCCATCATCCTCCTGTACAGCGTCATGCTTCTCATGGAACCGTCCTGGCAGATTCTGATCACGTTGGTCAACGTGATCCTGTTCATCCCGCTGAGTCTGCTGTGCATCTGGCTGGCCCGGCAGGACCGGGCGCAACTCGCCAGTTATATCCAGATGATCCTGCTCATCGTGCTGCTTGGGATCAACTGCACTCTGATCGCGAACCTGGATATGCTGATCGCGCCGGCCCTGATCCTTCTGGTCGTCATGGCCGGAATGCTGCTGGGGCCGAAGGAGAGCTACATCACGGCCGGGGTAGCGATGGCCGTCTGGGCGGCCTCCCAACTGCTGCTCAGCAGCGGGATTACCCAGCCGGTCACGCTGCCGGAACCGCTGGGCGGATGGAGCATGTGGGTCATCATGGGGCTGGCCTTCATCTTCGCCGCCCTCCTGAGCCTGGCCGCCACCCGCGACCTGCGCGCCGCCCTCGACGACGCCACCTACGACCTGGTCCAGGCCAACCGCCAGTTGGAGCAGGCCAGCCGCCTCAAGTCGCAGTTCACGGCGCGGACCAGCCACGAGCTGCGCACGCCGTTGAGCGCCATCATCGTCTTCACCGACCTGGCCCTGCGCAAAGCCTACGGCCCGCTGACGGACAAGCAGGAAGACAGCCTGAGCCGCGTCCTGATCAGCGCCAAGCGCCTCAAGACGCTGATCGAGGATATTCTGGATATATCCAAGATCGAAGCCGGGGAGCTGGAGCTGTCCCAGGAGGACTTCGCGGTCGCCAAGTTGGTCGAAACACTGACGGCCACGGTCGAAACCGCGGCCCAGGGCAAGGGGCTGGACTTCAGCGTGAGCCTGTCCGAAGCGATGCCGCCCCGCCTGATCGGGGACGACCGGCGGCTCGCCCAGATTCTGATCAATCTGACCGACAACGCGATCAAGTTCACGGAGAGGGGCTTCGTCCGGGTGACGATCGAGCCGGTGGGATCGGACCGCTGGCGGATCGTGGTCCAGGATTCCGGGCGCGGCATCCACGAAACCAGCTTCAAGACGATTTTCGAGGAGTTCCGGCAGGAAGCGCACACGGCGACCGACGCCAGCGCCAAGGGGACCGGGCTGGGCCTGGCCATCACCAAGAACCTGGTCGAGATGATGGGCGGGCAGATTTCCCTGACCAGCCAGATCGGCAAAGGCAGCACCTTCACGGTGGAACTGCCGCTGCACATGGCCAAGCCGGAACCGCTCACCAGCGATGGGATGCCCACCCCGGCGGGCGCGACCAGACCCTGACCCTCCGTGCCCAGGAACGCGACGAGGGCGCATGAGCGCCCTCGTTTTCTGCCTGCACAGCGGCGCCTCAAGCGAAGTTGAGACGCTCCAGGGCTTCGGCTTTGCTGGAGACGACCTGGATATCCAGGCCGGGGCGGTTGTAGACCTTGAAAAAGGTCGACATCATGGCGCGGGTGAAGGTATTCCCCCCAATAATGAAGATGTGATCGACGTTCGGTGGCATCTGGGTGAAGGTGCGTTTGCCCTGCGTGAAGACGTTGCTCTGTGGGCGCAGCGAACTCCGCTCCACATCCAGCAGAATGGCGACCTTGTGCTCGATGCCCCGAATCATGACATTGGCTTGATCGACGGCAGCGTTGTATTCCTCGTCCGTCCAACGCTCCCCAAACACGACGTGGAGGATCTGTTCCGGTTTCTCCCAACAGAGCTCGATGGACACGATCAGCACCCTGCTTTCTCGGTCATGACGGGGCAATGCTTGCGGAAGTGTTGATTACTCTCTCATCCTAAGGCGGTTTTGGGGGGGTGTCAATCACCGGGCCGGGTGGCCGGAAGGGGCGGCGCCATGACAAGAAAAACAGGGCGGGTCCAGGGGGATTCACAGATCGCCCGGCAGGGCAAGTGCCGCCGGGCGGTGGCGATGGTGAGTGGCTTGCGGTCTGCCGCGCTAGCCTCCGAAGATCGCCCCGATCGCATACCCCGCCAGCGCGGAGAGCAGGCCGATGCCCATCATTTGCAGGCCGCTGCGCGCCGGGTGGCCGACCGTCAGGCGGGCCTTGAACGCGCCCACACCGAACAGCACCAGCCCGCACAGCACCAGCCCGACCAGCACCGCCGTCATGCGCTCCAGGAAAAAGAAAGGCATCAGCGGGATCAGCGAGCCGACGATCGCCGACACACCCACCAGGATCGAATCGGTCACCAGGCTGCCCTCGTGGACCGGCTGGAGCTGCTGTTCGTGGGCCATCAGCAACTCGTTCCAGTGTTCCGGGTCCTGCGTCACCCGATCCACCGTCTGCTCCAGCAGATCGCCCTCCAGCCCCCAGTGCGCGAAGATGGCCTTGACCTGATCGCGGTTGTGCTCCGGCTCGTCGTTGATGTGCTGATCCATCCGGGCCTTTTCGGCGCGGTAGTAATCGCGGTCGGCCAGGCCGGAGGTATAGGCCACGGCCGCCATCGAGATCGATTCGGCGAAGGTGGCGGCCAGCCCGCCGGCGATGATGATCCGCGTGTCCGGGGTCGCCGCGGCCAGGCCCAGGATCACGCCCGCCACGTTGACCAGCCCGTCCTGCCCGCCCAGGATGATCTCGCTCAGCTTGGCGGCCAGCCGGCGCGGGGCCGAGTCTTCTTCTGGGCGGGTGACGACCGGTGCGGCGGAGGGCGCGTCAAGATGCTGCAAGCGGGAAGGATTTGCGGTGAGTTCGTGGGCCATGAGCCTGCCTGTTTCGGTTCGATGGAACCGGGTCTAGTAGTTTGAAAGCTCTCTAGTAGTTTTAAGGCTTTCTAGTAGTTATTTTACAAACAACTACCAAATAGATCAAGCCGAAAATCCGGGGACATTCCGAGTGGGGAGCAAAGTCATCACGGTGCAGGTTTTCTTTTTTGCTTTTCTCCACGCTTGTCCTTGGCGTCCTGGCGCTGTTAGCGCGCGTTTGGGCAGTTCAAACTGCTTTTTGACGCGCCTGCCGTGGGCCGGCGCGTCCGCCGTGTGCGATCGCGGCCAATTTGCGCTATGCTCAAAGGCAAGAGGCGCGAGCGGGGATGGGAGATTCTGGCCGGGGCCGCCTGAGGAGGACGTGTGGACTTACAATCCAGTCTGGTCGCGCTTGGGTTCACCGAATACGAAGCCAAGGTCTACCTGGCCCTGCTGATCGAGAACCCGGCCACGGGTTACCAGGTCAGCAAAAAATCGGGCGTGCCGCGCTCGATGGTCTACGAGGCGCTCGGCCGCCTGCGCGCGCGCGGGGCCGTCCTGGAGACGATCGAAGACCGGGCCACGCTGTACCGGCCCCTGCCCCCGGACACCCTGCTGGACAGCCAGGAAGCGGAGCGCCAGCGCCTGGTGAGCGACCTGCGCGACGGGCTGCGCCGCCTGTACAACGCCCCGGAGGAAGACCGCGCCTGGACGATCAGCGGGCGCTCCAGCGTGCTGTCCTACGCCGCGCACCTGATCCGCGAGGCGCAGGAAGAACTGTTCCTGATGATCAACGACGCCGACCTGCAAGCCCTGCACAGCGACATCCGCGCGGCCTGCGATCACGATATCGACGTCAATGCCCTGCTGACCGGCGCGCGCCAGCTCGACTGCGGGATCGTCGTCCACCACCCCCCGCTCGAAAGCGAAATGCAGGGTCTGACCGACGCCCTGCTGGTCGTCGCGGACAATACCCAGGCCCTCGTCGCCAGCGCCAGCCAGGGCACGGCGACCATCACCGGCAACCCCAACCTGATCCTGATCGCCCGCCAGTTCATCTGGATGGAGATGTTCACCCAGCGGGTCTACGCCCGGCTGGGGTCGGACCTGCTGGCCCGCCTGGAGCCGGAGGACCGGCGCATCATCGAGCGCCCGGAGCAGCAGTACCATCCCCCGCGTCTGCACCGCCGCGCCCGCCACACGCGCTGGTCGGAGCCGGA
>CAZHMJ010000218.1:0-8793 GCA_964533805.1 uncultured Anaerolineae bacterium
GTGGGTGGCACGATCGGTCACGAGACGCCATATTCCATCCTCCAACCGGGTGAGTTCCTGCGCGCGCTCGTTGAAGTACATTTCGGGGTGCCACTGCTCGACCTGTTGGACAAGATTCTTGACAAGGTCTTTTGCCTGGATTTTCGGCAGACCGGCCACATCGTAGATGTACTTCTCAGGATAGAGAACGGCAAGCTGACCGCCGGGCTCAGGCAATGTCTCGATGATCTTGGTGCGCATCTGACGCAGCCCGGCATAGAATGCCCCATATAATCCGGCCGGGCCAGCGCCAAGAATCGTGATGTCATAAAGTTCCATTGACTTCATTCCTTTTCAGCAGAACCAAGCGAAGTGTTGAACTTGAGATGCAGCAATGACCCGATCGGTCTTCTCACACCCCCCTATTCTACCCCGGAACCTCGCTTCCCTGGATGTCCCACAGAGTGATCACTGCAACCACCCAGTCCTGTCGGTTTTGGATTGACGGATCGCCGCGAAGCAGGTATTGTTGCAGGCTGTGATCGTCCGAATTCGAGAACATGGTTTTGGTGTCCTTCAACGTAACGAAATCGAAACGAGAGATTGTCATGTCAATCCACCCCTATCGCTTCGTCCTGCCCAGCCTTCTGCTGGCGTCTCTCCTACTCAGCGTTCCTTCTGCATCGGCCGACGGCCCCGAACAGTGCGACGGCACAGCCACACGCTGTCTGACCGCGCAATTGAGCGCCATCGAACTTCGTGCCTTGGATACCGAAATCGCCGCCCACCCAGCCCCAGACGTCACCACTGTCCCGGTGGACGAGCAATCACTCTACAATCGCAACTACCAGCGCGTGCTTGAGCAGGTTACGATCTTCGACGGTCCGAATGGCAACCCGATCGGAACGCTTGATCCAGGATTCAACTTCTTCACGACGATCAATCGAGTCGACAACTGGGTTGAAGTCAACCCTGGTCAGTGGGTTGAGGATCAATATCTAGGTGGCGCCCGTGTGTCTCAATTCTCCGGCGTTCTGTTTGACGAGCCACCCGTGTTTCAGTTGGCCTGGCTCCTCCTGGATACGAAACCCAGCGAGCGCCCCGGTGCCGAGCCGGTGCCAGGCACCGAATGGATTCCGCGCTACACGCTCTTCAACATCTATGCCCAGGTCGAGGTCGACGGTTGGCGGTGGTATCTAGTTGGTCCAAGCCAGTGGGTTCACCAAACCCGGCTGGGCAAAATCACCCCGATATCGAGACCAGAAGGCGTCTCCGGAAAATGGGTTGCTATCGATCTGTACGAACAAACCCTGGTGGCCTATGAAGATGATCGGATGGTTTTCGCAACCCTGATCTCGTCCGGGCTGCCCGACTGGCCTACCCGCGAGGGCCTGTTTCAGATTTGGGACCGGTACACGGAAACCAAGATGAGTGGGGCCGAAGGCGCCCCGGACTTCTACTATCTGGAAGAAGTGCCCTGGACGATGTACTTTGATCATGAGATCGGACTGCATGGCACGTACTGGCACGATGGCTTCGGCTACCGGCACAGCCACGGCTGTGTCAATCTGACCATCACGGATTCCCGCTGGCTTTACGAGTGGACCGCGGACGGTTACCCCAACGCCGCAGTTTACGTCTATAGCAGCGGCGCTTATCGTTGATTGCCTGAACGCGAGACCGGGCCGGGCGTCACGCTCCAAAGGGCGCCCGGCCTTTTTGTTGGAATGCGAATCCCGGCGTTGCCGCCTGCCGGCGGGTTGGTTATGATTTTCTTCACTTGTCCCTCACACCAGGTATGAACGATGACTCTTCTTCCGCCTGCCCTTGCCGACCAGCTACCGGCCGATGTGTCTCGCCAGCACGAGATCATTCGTCAGCTTCAGAGACAACCTGATCTTTTTGGCTACCAGCGTGTAGACACCCCCCTCATCGAACAGGCCGACCTGTTCCTGATCAAAGCTGGAGACGCTGCCATCAGTCGTCTGGTCAGTTTTGAGCTGCCCGGCCGGACTCTGTGCTTGCGCCCTGAGTTCACCGCGCCTGCGGCACGGCTCTATATCGAGCAGTATCAAAATCTGACCACGGCCGTCCGGCTCCAGTTCGCAGGTCCGGTCGTCCAGTACGAAAGCCTCCACCACAACACCATCCGCCAGCAGAATGCGATCGGCGCCGAGCTCCTGAACGAGAACAGCCCGGCCGCCGACGCCGAGATGATCGCCCTGGCCGGCAAGATGCTCGAAGAAGTAGGCCTCTCCAACTGGCAGTTGATCATCGGGCACAGCGGGCTGATCGAGCGGCTGTTGGACCGCTACAATCTGGATCGGCAGATGCGCCGATTTGTTCTGGAATTCCTTCCGGCACTGCGAACCGGTCCGGACGGTCTCCAGAAGGCATTGGACATGCTCGCCGTCCAAGCAGAGGTAATCGAGAACGAGAATCCGCCTTCTCTGGACACGTTGGGAGCAACCGAGGCGGCCTTGCGCGCGATGGTGCAGGCCAGTCCGCAGCGCGGACCTACCGGCGGAAGGACTAGCGAGGAAATCGCGCGCCGCCTCCTCAGCAAACAACAACAAGGCGATCGCCAACAGCGCGCAAGGGTAGCCCTTCAGAGCCTCTATGAAGTCCTGCAACACACTGACACGCCCAACGAACTGCTGCGCCATGTCGCCTCGGAAGACATGCGCCAGTTTGTCCAGGAGTTAATCCGGACGTTTGAGCTTCTGGCAGCGTATGGCATCCCGGATCGCCGCATTCGCTTCGATCTTAGCTTCACCCGAAATCTGGATTATTACACCGGCATCGTCTTCGAATACAGGACCGAATCGCCGGAGGACAATCTCCTGTTGGGTGGCGGAGGACGCTACGATGAATTGGTGCGCTTGCTTGGCGCCCAACGAGACATTCCCGCCGTCGGATTCATGTTCTATGTGGATCACATCCTCGCCGCGCTGAACGACGGGCTGCCGAAGGATCAGCCAGCTCAGCCCATCCACATTCTCGCCGAGACAGTCGCCGAGGCCGACACACAGCTTCTTGTGACTCTGGCAGGGAACCTGCGTCGTGCCGGCTTTACGGTAACACTCAGCCTGCGCCCAGACTTCCCTGAAGCGGAAGATGCCGGTGTCCCCTATACTCACCGTGTGGTCCTGGAAAATGGCGATGCGTTCCGTCTGGAAGTACCGCGCAGTGGGGCGCTGCTGCGCCTCCCACGCCGGCAGTTGAGCCAGATCCCTGAGCTTGTGGAGAAAACCCGATGAACGACCGCGTCCTGCTTGCGCTCCCCAGCAAAGGCGCGCTGGCGGAACCCACTCTGAATTTCCTGCGTTCTTGCGACCTTAAAGTTCACCAGGTTAATCCCCGTCAGTATACGGCCAGCCTGCCTGCCCTGCCGCAAATCGACATCTTGTTCCAGCGTGTCAGTGACATCGTCTACAAGATGGCTGATGGTGCGGTCCACTTGGGGATCACCGGACTGGATGTGGTGATGGAGCATGGAGGGAGCGAGATCGTCGTGGTTCACGACGGGCTGGGCTACGGGCATTGCGAGCTGGTTCTCGCCGTGCCGGAAGCCTGGATCGACGTCGAGCGCATGACCGACCTGATGGACATCGCGCTGGATTTCCGGGAGCACAAGCGGCGCAACCTCCGCATCGCGACCAAGTTCACCAGCCTGACCCGCCGCTTTCTGCACGAGCATGGCATCCACCACTTCACGCTGGTCGAGTCGGAAGGCGCGCTGGAAGTCGCTCCCACCCTCGGTTATGCCGATGCCATCTGCGACCTGACTGCCACCGGCACCACCCTGCGCGAGAACCACCTCAAGCCGCTGATGGACGGGACCGTGCTGCGCTCGCAGACCTGCCTGATCGCGAACCGGACCGCCTTGCAGTCCAATCCCCTGGTGCGCGAGACCGCCCGCATCTTACTTGAGCTGATCGACGCCGCTCTGCAAGGGCGTGAATACTACCAGATCACAGCCAACATGCACGGCGAGAGTGCCAGTGCAATCGCGCATGATCTAGCCCTCAACCCGCTCACCCGTGGACTTCAGGGGCCAACCATCTCCCCCATCTACGAGGCTACCCCGAACAAGGCCGATGACGGCCATTGGTTCACGGTCAACATCGTCGTACCCAGCCGCGACCTGCTGCCGACCATCACCGCCCTCCGTGCCGTAGGAGGCGTCCAGGCCACGGTCATCCCGGTACGCTATGTTTTTCTTCAGGAGTCGCCGACCAACGCCCGCCTGGAAGCAGCTCTCAACGCGAAGCCGCTTCCGTCAGCCAACGATTGATCCGGTCAGGCACGTCCCGGATATCCGCAACCGTATCCAGACAACCCGCGTCCAGGAGCGCGCGCCGGCGCTCCTGGGCTGCGTTCTCACCCATCACGCCGCTTAAGACACCCAGACAGGGGATGCCCGCGCCTCGCGCGGCCAACACGTCGCTGGTCGAATCGCCCACCATGATTGCTCGCTGTGAGAGCTTGGGAACAGTTCCACCAACGAGTGAGTTTACGGGCAGGTCTGGATACAGCGCACGAAGCACCGGGAATGGATGCGGCTTACCCAGCGAGTAAGCCCCCGTCGCCCGTTGGGCCTGCTCGACATCATCGTAGGTGGCGATATGCGCGGACGCAAAGAGACTGTCCAGTCCGAATTCCCGCAGGGCGCGCCGGGCTTCATCTGCGGGCCGCCCGGTTGCGATTCCAGGCTCACAGCCCAGGTCGCGCAGATTGACCAGTGCGGCACGGAGCACATCCGCCGGGACCACCGGTCTCTCCCGCAGCGGATCCGCACCCCATACCCCGGTGAGCAGCCCGCCATACCAGAGTTGAAAACGCACGTAGCCATACTGCCAGACCGGCCCGCCCGGTTCGAATAGTGACGGCTCCGCCCCGCTGGCTTGACTGGCCTGCCGCCCTGCCTCAACAAGCAGAGGATTCCCCCGGAGATCGCCCAGATCGGCCAGCAAACGCGTCAGAGCGCCGGGCCATTCAACGGACGCCGCCCGTCGAGCCAGTCCTTTCATGAGTTCAGGGACGGAGGCAATCCGGCCATCTGGTCGGGCCATCTCTCGGATCGCCGCGCACATACCCAGGAACGTCAAATCCCAATTCGAATTGATGGCCCGGTTCTTGATCGCGAAGATCAGATCGTCAGGCAACAGCCCGCGCCGCGCATTCGCATCATGGACAGCCGGGGCATAGGGCATCATTCGCAGTTGAATCTGGAGCAACTCCCACAGGCTCAGGCGGGCACACTCCCAATAGATGTGTTCGGTCGTGATCACCCCATCCAGATCGAAGATGATCAACGCTCTGCCTGGAGCATCACTCATGCCTGGATATCCGCTCCCACACTGTCAAACCACCGTTCGATCCAGCTCGACGAATCGCTAGATTGGCCACCCATTTGCATGACATGCGCCAGGCCCAGCAGCGCAATCGGCGGTGCGAACCGCACCCCGTCCGTCAGGTTCATTGTCAGCAGCGGGCAGCAGGCCAGCGCAGTCTGGAGGTACAGCCGCCAGTCCGGACGCAGCCACTCTCGCCCCTTGAGAAGCCTGAGTAGCGGCACCAGCACCCGTTCCGTCTTGCTCCGCCAGAACATCTCCCGCACCGGATGCAGCGCCTCCGGATACGTCACGACAAACACGCCATCCTCCACTCGAAGCGATGCCCCGCGTTCTTGCATAAGCTCGCCGGGGAAGTACATCCACATGGCATGGACGTTGTGGTACAGTGGCTTGACCAAATCGAGCAGCGGATCGTGCCGGCCCGCGAACGCGGGGTCGAAGTAGACCAGCGCATCTCCCCGCAAGAATACATTTCCGTTGTGCGCATCCCCATGCCCGACCACAGCCGGGCCCGCCTGCGCCGGGTTCAACAGGGTTTTGGCCCGGTCGATGATATCATTCAGTTTCTCAACGAAATCCACACCGTTAATCCGCCATCGAGCCTGCCGTACCTGGCTCATGGGAAGACGGCCGATCGAGGGTAGTTCGATCGTGGTATCGACGCCGTAAAAACTATCCAGACGGCCGCGCGTCAGCCGGTGGTGAAACAACTGGTGGATAGGCGCCTCAGCGTGATGCTCAGCCGTCTGCCAGACCAGACTCCGTTCATAGCAGGCCAGTAGATGGTCGTCGCCTCGCGCCTGGGCACTTGCCAGCCGGACCAGATCACCCGAATGTCCGCGCTCAATCGCCCACGCCACATCGAAGGCAGATTGGTCCTCGATGACTTCATAGAGCAGCATCTGCTTGCCAGGTTCGGTGGATGCCATGACCGGCCGAATAATCGGATAACCCGCCTCGTCCATCAGGCTGGAGTTATAGTATTCCGCGATCACGCTGTCCGGCTCGACGTGCGACTTGAAAAACAGCCGCCGCCCATCGGTCAGCGTGAGAAAACCGTTGAACGAGTTGAGCGAGACAGCAAGGGGCCGCAGAACCACCTCCGTCGCGTCCAGGCCAAACACATCCTGAACGAAAGCCCGAAGGAGGGCGCCCGCGGCCTCGCGATTCACCATTTGCAACTGCTGAATCTCTTGCAGAATACTCATTGCCACCATTCATCCCGCTGGCGAATCGCCAGGGCGTGCGCCGGGAATCCCTCGTATTCGGCCAGGGTGGCCGTGGTCTGGCGCAGAGCCGCATAACCTTCGGCGGAGAGATACCCGATCCCGCTGCGCTTGAGGAAATCGAACACGCTGACCGATGAGAAACTACGCGCAAACGCGCCCGTGGGCAGGATCGCATTCAACCCCAGGCAGTAATTGCTCACCGGAATGGGCGTGAACTGTCCCAGCAAGATTTCGCCTGCATTCCGGATGCGGTTGAGCGTGATGAACGGGTCCTGGGTCAGAATTTCCAGGTGTTCTGGAGCGTAGTCGTTGGTGAACTGGATCGATTGCTCCAGACTCTCGGTGATCATGATTCCGCCATAGTCACCCAGCACCGTCTCCACGAACTTACGTCGCCATTCAGGCAGCTTGGCGATCAACTCAGGTAGGATCTCTTCGGCAGCCTGGGCAACTTCGCGGCTGTGCGTCACCAACAGGGCTGCGGAATCCGGGCCGTGCTCGGCCTCCACCAGCAGGTCGAGCGCGGCGATACGCGGATCGACCGTCTCATCGGCCAGGATGATCGATTCGCTTGGACCAGCTGGCAGGCCCACATCAACTACCCCATACAACAGCCGCTTGGCCGCCGAAACGTAACTGCTCCCCGGCCCGATGATTTTGTCCACGCGTGGAATAGTCTCGGTGCCATACGCCAGCGCGGCCACCGCCTGCATCCCGCCCACGGCATACACTTCGCTCACTCCGCAGACCTCCGCCGCGAATAGAGAGGCGTCGTCGATCTTGCCATTCGGGCCGGGCGGCGTCACGACCACCACCCGCGGCACCTTGGCCACGATCGCCGGGACGGCCAGCATGAGCATCACTGAAGGAAACGCCCCCTTGCCGCGCGGCACGTACAGTCCGGCGCTGGCGACCGGGGTGACCTTTTCCCCCGCCATGATGCCGGGCTTGACTTCCATGAACCACATCGGCTCCGGCATCTGCTCAGCGTGAAAATCGCGGATGTTCTCGTAGGCTTCCTGCACCGCCTGCCGCACCTCCGGCGCAAGGGTCTTTCGCGCGGCCGCGAAGTCGTCCGGCTTGGCCTTGATCAGGTCGGCGCTGAAGTCTGGCGCGTCGAACTTGCGGGTATACTCAACCACCCCCGCGTCGCCGTCGGTCCGGACGCGGTCGATCACCTGCTGCGCTGCCGGCAGGAGGTCGGTGATATCCTTCTCGGCCCGGCGCATGACCTTGGCGAGGTCGTTCTTGGATGTCGTGTTGAGTTCGCGAACTTTGATCATCGTGTACTCCGTCCTTTCAAAAAAAGAGCGCGGGTAGGACCAGGCCCATCCGCGCTCAACCAATCGCCATCAAGTGCGCGCTAGCGCGCGGGGGCAGGAACCTCGAGATATGTCGACTTGCGGTGATGGCCATCCCAACGAATGTCAGGAATCAACACATCCTGGAAACTTTTGATCCGGTCGCGCTGCGCCAGTAGAGCGCCAAGCATGAACTTCAGTTCCGCCTCGACATCATGCGTCGGCTGGTAACCCAGGTCGAGCAGATGGTCGTGATCAGGGTTGTAGTAGTGCTCGTCCATCTCCTGGCGAGGATTCTCCAGGTTACGCACTTCGACGTCCAACCCCACATCGTAGCCAACCTTCTGAACCTTGTATGCCAGTTCGGTGACATCGTACACTTCTTCGAACTGGTTGAAGACCCGATACTCGCCCCGTTTTGGCGGGTTTTCAACGGCGATGGTCAGACACTGCATCGAATCCCGCAGCGGCAGGAACCCGCGCTTCTGGTGTCCGCGACCAAACAGGGTCAGCGGGTGACCGATGACTGCCGAGCAACAGAACCGGTTAACCGCCGTCCCAAACGACTGGTCGAAATCCAGTCGCGTGGCGAGGCGGGGATCGTCTCCCATCTCGTCGATGCGCGTCCCAAACACGACGCCCTGCATCACATCCGTGGAGCGTAGCCCCCAGATTTTACAGGCGAACATCACATTGTTCGAGTCGTGAACCTTACTCCAGTGGTAGAAGCTCCCCGCTTGCCGTGGGAATGGCAGCCGGTCCTTCCGACCCCGGTACTCGATCTCAAAGAAGCCTTCCGGGATGTCGATGTTGGGCGTGCCATACTCGCCCATCGTACCAAGCTTGACCAGATGCGCATCTGGACATGCATCCCGCATGGCAAAAAGCAGGTTCAGCGTGCCCATCACGTTATTGGTCTGGGTC
>CAZHMJ010000219.1:0-8744 GCA_964533805.1 uncultured Anaerolineae bacterium
GAACCCACCCTGGAGCCCACGGAAGAGCCAACGGTTGAGCCGACCGAGGAACCCACCCTGGAACCCACGGAAGAGCCAACGGTTGAGCCGACCGAGGAACCCACCCTGGAGCCCACGGAAGAGCCAACGGTTGAGCCGACCGAGGAACCCATCGTGGAACCCACGGAAGAGCCGACCGAAGAAGTTCTGCCCCCCGTTTAATCTGACTCAGGTGGCCCGGCTTTCGAGCCGGGCCACACCGCTTTGCGCTGGCGGCCGGTCCCACAAGAGGGGGACGGCCGCCAGTCGATTCAGGCGGCCCTGTTTCAGGGCAATCGAATCAAAAAGCAACCAGAACCGCAAAGACGCGCGCTATCAGCGCCAGGGTCGCCAAGGAAAACGCAGAGGAAAGCGAAAACAGAAAAACCTGTTCTGCTGAGACGACAAATCAAACGCTTGTAGAACCGTTTTCCCTCTGTGTCCTCCGTGTGAGATGCCTTTTATACTGCAATTGCCCCGAGCCCTGTTTTTCTCCGGATTGACAAGGCCCGGCCCCACGGGTAGACTTGATTTCACTCACAGTCGCCCCCTGCGTTGGTGTGCAGCAGGCTCGGGCTGGGTCCTGCGCGGCAGGGCCCTCGAATCGTGTCAGGACCGGAAGGTAGCAGCACTAAGGGGTCTCCCCTGGGTGCCGCAGGAGTGCCTGGCCTGAGCCTGCTGCACATCACCGCTTCGCACGGCCGCCGCCGTGACCGGACACCCTCCCCGAATGACCGGCCACAACCCCGTGCGCCCGGCAGTCTGTGGTGTGAAAGGTGGCTTTTTGACGCTCGACGGCTCACCTCATCCACTCCCCCCCGCCCGTCTTTACGCTCACCGACCCTCCTCAGCCCGATCGTCTGGCTGGCTGCTGCTGGTTGTCCTGGCGGCGCTGGCGGTCATCGGGAGCGCGCTCTATCTGACCACGCGCAAAACAGTGACCCTGGAGATCGACGGCCAGGCGGCAACGGTGTTCACCTTCCAGCCCACCGTGGGCGGCCTGCTGGACGAGCTGGGTCTGACCCTTTCGGCGGCGGACCTGCTCAGCCCGCCGCCGGATCACGGGCTGAGCAACGGCGCGCTGATCCGGGTGCGGCGCGCCCAGCCGGTCCATATCCAGGTCGATGGACAGACCCTGAGCCTGCAAACCCACCAGCGGACGGTGCCCGATCTGCTGGCCGAAGCCGGAATCCGTCTGAACGCGGGCGATCAGGTCCAGGTGGACGGACGGCGCTTTCCCTCCGAGCTTCCGGCGACGGGCCAGTCGGCCCCGCCAGCCCTGCTGGAAGTGACCCGCGCGGTTCGCCTGACCGTCGAGGTGGATGGCGGGACCCAAAGCCTCCTGACCATCGGCCCGACCGTGGGCGACGCCCTGGCAGCGCTGGACCTGGTTCTGTACGAAGGGGATGCCATCACCCCCGCGCCGGATACACCCGTCCGGGATGGCCTGCGCGTGATCGTGCGCCGCTCGCAGCCGATCGCCATCCAGGTCGGCGAAGTCACAATCCAGACGCGCACCCGTGCCACCCATGTGGGCGAAGCCCTGACCGGCGCGGGTCTGGCCCTGGTCGGGGAGGATTACAGCCAACCGCCGCTGGAAGACCCGCTGCCCGCCAGTGGCGTGATCCGGGTGGTCCGGGTGGCCGAAGACCGCCTGACCGAGACGGTGACGATCCCGTTCGCCACCCGCTACCAGGCCGATCCGGCCCTGGCCCCCGGCGAGCGCGTGACCATCCAGGCCGGCGCGCCGGGCCTGCTGCGCCGCGTGACCCTCACCCGCAGCGAGGACGGCCTCACGGTCAGCCGGCGCGTGGCAACCGAACTGATCCAGGCCCCGGTCGATGCCCTCGAAGCGTATGGCCCGGCCCTCCGCCCGGCCCCCTGAGGCCCGCCTCAAGCGGCGCAAAGCCGCGTCTGCCTCAGACCGATTGTGACACTCGACAGGCCAGACAACGCCGAAAATAACTTCATTTCGCTTGACAGAACATCCGATAATGGTAAGAAGGGGGAGGAGTTGGCTTTCTCCTCCTTTTTCATGGCGGCTGTCTGCCAGAGAGCCCTGTTTCCCAGAGGCTCTGGCAGACTTTTCTTGAAAGCGGGCGAATGGGTTATGAGCAACCTGACGAAGACCTTCTTCGTGCGCGAACTGGTGCGGCTTCGCAAAAACATCACGGGCCTGGAACGCAGCCTGAGCGACGGCAACGCCGACGACCCGCGCTATGCCGGCCAGCGCGCGCTGCTGGAAAACGAATACAACAACCGCGCGCTCCTGTTCGAGCTGACCGAGTTCGCCAGCGATCTGCCCGCGCTGTTCATGGAATGCCGGATTCAATATATGAAGGCCAAGGCCTATCATGACCGGTGCAGCCAGCGCCGCGCCAATGGGGCGGCGCCCTGCGAGGACTGGTGGGAATCGCTGGGCAAGATGCAATACCTCAGCCACCTGATCGCCAGCCTCGAGGAACTGAAGCGCCACTACTCCGCCCAGGAGCTGCAAACCGAGTTGCACGCCCAGGCCCGCGGCAAGGACTTCGCCGCGTCGACCGAGCACCTGTCCATGCTGGGCGCGATGGCCAAGGCCGAGGGCGTCTCGGTCGAACAGGCGCACCTGGTGCGCGACTTCATCGAGGCGGGTCAGCCGGAAATCAACGGCAAGAACGGCTCGAATGGCTCAAACGGTTCGCGTGGACCGGAGCGCGTCCCCAGTCCGAACGGCGCGAACAACGGCAACGGCCGGCGCTAGACGCTCAATCCACACGGGCGGGGGTGTCCCCCCGCCCGTGCTGATTCTCCTGGGCTGTCCCGGCCGGAGACGCCCTCCCCCTAAAAATCTTCCTCGTCATCCTCCCAATCGTCGTCCTCATCGTCCCCGTACAGCTCGTCGTCCTCGTCGTCATCCCACTCCAGGTCGTCCTCGTCCTCCATCTCGTCGTCAAATTCCACCTGGTCGGCCCACAGCGCCTCGTCTTCCTCATCCCAGATTTCATCTTCAGTCACGCCCAGGTCCAGCAGGGTCACGGCGTCCTCGTAAAACTCCTCCGGGACGTACAGCGTGGTCACGCCCAGCGGCCCGACCCCCAGACCGATCGCGCGGCCGGCCGATTCGCGGTATTCCCAGACCGGGATGCCCTCGCTGTCCAGCACGCCGCGCAGAATCGCCGCCTCGGCCTCACCGCTGGCCGTGGCCACTTCCACCCACACCCGCCCATCCGTGCCGCGCCGGGTGTTTGGTTTGTCTTCGCTCATGGTGCGATCTCCTGTGAGAGCAGTTGTCAGTTATCAGTTTTCAGTAAAGACACAGACGGCGTGCAGCAGGTCAAACGCTGCCTCCTTCCAGAGTATACCCCCGGTTTGCATTTCGTTACCCGCACCGCGTCCTGCCGGAACGCGGATCGGGTTATAATGCGGCTAGCGGAAGGTGTGTTTTACCGCGGAAGTCTGATCCCCGCCGGACATCTGCGCCGCAAGGCGTGCCTACCGCGGGGCTTGTTCAGGCGACCCCGCCTGCTGGAATTAAGGAGAAATGGACATGGACCGCGCCCGACACTGGCTGGTGGTTGGACTGGTCTTCCTCATGCTGGGCGGCAGCCCGGTCGCGGCGCAGTCGGGCACGGCCCAGACCGGCACGACCCTGGGGGGCAGCTTCGCCAGCGCCCTCGCCTTGCGCCAGATCGACCCGGCCGACCCGTACCGCGAAACCGGCCAGGCCTTGCTCCTTGCCCCGGTGGGTGAGACTCTGCAACTGACCCAGGTGACGGCCGACCCGGCCCCGACCCATCTCGCGGGCTGGCTGGACGGCACCCGCCTGCTGGTCCTCCAGGCCAACGCGGCCCGCAGCGCCACCACCGCCCTGGCCTACGACGCGGCCCAGGCCGCGATCAGCGCGAGCGTGCCCAACCTCGACCTCAACCAGATGCTGGCCGTCACGCCGGACGGGCGCGTGATCGGCTGGCCGCGCGCCGTGCAGGATATCGTCCCCTTCAACGCCCTGACGATCTACGACCCGGCCACCCTCCAGCCCACGACCACGATCGCCATCCCCGGCGGGGATGGCCTGCTGGGCGCGCAACTGGCCGGATTCCACGCGGAGAGCGCCTACTTCAGCCTGCGCGAGCCGTCGGATGCCCTGCTGCGCGTCGACCTGGACGCCGGGACAATCGACGGGCCGGTCGACCTGCTGGTGGCCGGGGACAGCGGCGAATACGTGATCGAAACCCGGCTCGGCCCGGATGGCGGTACGCTGGCGGTCGCCGGACAGCTCGACCCCAAGGAGGCCGTGCGCCTGCACGTCCTCACCTTCGATCCACCCTGGCCGCCCACCACCGAAGGCCAGCCGCGCCCGCTGGCCGAGGCCCAACCCGCCGCCCTGGCCGTGATCGGCGACATCCAGCACATGGCCTTCGCCCAAGCCGGTTCCGGCGTGGCCGTGATCGGCGGCGCGCCCGGCGATTTCAGCGCCAGCACGGTCTACCTGACCGATACCGCCTTCAGCGTCGCGCGCCCGCTCGATACGCGCAGCCTGTTCGACGGCTGCGCGCTGTTCACGCCGGACGCCCGCTACCTGCTCTTCGTCGATCAGACCGGCAGCCGCCTCCTGGCCGTGACGGTCCCCGGTCCCACGCTGGAAGACGGCGCGTTCGAAAGCTCCGGCGGGGCAGACCCGGCCACCGTCCCGGAAATCCTGCTGGAAGTGGACGGGCGGCTCGACCTGTGCGAAGCGTACTGGCAGCCCTCCGGGCTGGCCGCGCCCCAGCCAACCGAAGTCCCGGTAGCTGTGCCCGCCACGGCCACGGCTGTGCCGACGGAAGCCGCGCCCGCCACGGCGACGGCCGCGCCGACCGAGGCCATCCCGACGCCCACCAGCGCCCCGGTCGAGGGCAACACCCTCGCCCCCGGCCAGGAGGCCAGCGGGACGATCGACGACGATGCATTCCGCCACACCTACAGCCTGCCCCTGGAAGCCGGGCAGGTCGTGACGATCAGCCTGCTCAAGCGCGGCGGCAACCTCGACCCGTTCCTGATCCTGCTCGGCCCGGACGGAATCGAGCTGGCGCGCAACGATGATGCCGTGCAGCCGGTCGAGGCGTACACCTTCAACGCCGAGATCCCCAATTTCAGCGCCCCGGTGGGCGGGACCTACACGATCCACGCCACCCGCTTCGGAGAGGCCGCAGGTCCCTCCAGCGGGGATTTCGTCCTGCGCGTCAGCGCGGGCACGGCCAGCGGCCCGGCCCCCAGCCCCTTCCTGGCGGGCACGATCGCGGTCGGCGAGTCGGTCACGGGCGCGATCACCAAGGACGTCCACGCCCAGGATTACAGCCTGCGCCTGGAAGCCGGGCAGCCGGTGACCCTGACCCTGGAAGCCCTCGGCGGCGACCTCGACCCGCTGTTGATCCTGTTCGACCCGACCGGGCAGGAGATGGCCCGCAACGACGACGCCGCGATCCAGGTCGGCGCGTCGACCCTCAACGCCCAGATCGCGGACTTCACGCCCCTCGCCAGCGGCGACTACCTCGTCCGCGCCACCCGCTACAGCGAGCAGACCGGCGAAACCAGCGGTGAATTCCGGCTGAGCGTCGCCCCTGGCGCGACGGCCGTCAACCCGGACGGCACCCCGGTCGTCTCCGGCACGCTGGCCGTCGAGGGCGCGGTGCGCGGCGACATCAGCGACGCCACCTATGCCCGCTACTACGAGATCGCGCTGGAAGCCGGGCAGGTGATCACGGTGACGATGGAACGCCAGGGCGGCGACCTCGATCCGGTCCTATCCATCCTGGGGCCGGACGGGACGGCGCTGGCCAGCAACGACGACGCCGCCGTCCAGGTCGGCACCACCACCCTCAACGCCCAGATCGTGAACTTCGCGGCCCCGGCGGCCGGCACGTACGTTATCCAGGCCACGCGCTACAACCAGAGCGCCGGCGAAACCAACGGCACGTTCGTGCTGCGCGTCTCCGGCGAAAGCCAGGCCACCACGCCCGCGCCGACCCCCACCCCGGACGCCAACATCGTCGACGGCATCCGGCTGGCGGAAGCCATCGCCACCGGCGACACGGTCAGCGGCCAGATCGGCGGGGAGGTCTTCGCGGTGGAATACCCGATCAGCCTGCGCGCCGGGGACACGATCGCCCTGTCGATGATCGCCACCAGTGGCGACCTCGACCCGCTGATCGCGGTCTTCGACCCCAGGGGGAATGTGGTCTCCATCACCGACGAGGCGCGGGTGCCAACCGGCGACGACCCGTACAATGCCCACATCCCCGGCTACACCGCCCGCGCCAACGGCCAGTACGCGATCTGGGCCACCCGTTACCAGACCGACGAAGGTACGACCAGCGGCATGTTCACCCTGGAAGTCACGACCGGGACGCCGGTCAGCAGCCAGGACGGCGGCCCGATCGCGCCCGGCCAGACGCTGGCCGGGGTGCTCTCCACCACAGTCTTCGCGGTGGATTACGAAATCACGCTCCGGGAAGGCGACCGCCTGACGGCCTCCATGACCGTCCTGGATCAAACGCTCGACCCGTATTTGAGCCTGTTGGACAGCAACGGCAACGAGCTGGCTTCCAACGATGACGCGGAACCGGAAATCGGGGACTTCGCCCTGAACGCCCAGATCGCGGACTACCCGATCCCGGCCGATGGGACGTATACCCTGCGGGCGACGCGCTTCTTGCAGGCAGGCGGCACGTCCACCGGCCGCTTCGAGATCACGGTCGAGGGCGGCGGGATGCACGGCGGGAAGTAGGGGCGGCGCGAGGCTTCGCAGCGACGCGGCCCGCCCGGCTCATCCGCAGCCTATCCCTGGCCCGCGCCGCGGCGGGTGCTCGCCCAGCGAACGAGCGTGTACAGGCTGTAGGCCAGGATCAGGCCCACGAGGATCACCATCAGGCCGGTGAGCCATGCAGCCTGAAAGACGGCGGCGGGGATCAGCACGCTCGGGGCGTAGGCCAGCGCCCCCAGACTCACGATCTGGAACGCCTGGGAGATCACCTGCCGGAAAGTCCGTTGGCGGTAGAAGCGGGCATTCAGGGCGCTGTCCCGGATGCTGTTGGCGGCAGCGCCGGCCAGGTACAGGCTGGTCAGGGCGAACAGCACCAGGCAGGCGAGCGCGTAGAGCGCCCGGAAGATATCCCCCAGCCATACACTGGCCGCGCCGGCCAGACTGCTGATCGCCAGCAGAACCAGGCCCAGTCCGGCCAGGGGCAGCCAGACATGCTCCGGGAAACTGGGGTCGTCAACTTCATCCTTGGCCCGCGAACGCGCCGGTTGACGGCGTTTGCTGCGGTTGCGCCGCGCATGGTTGCGCCGCGCATGCATGCGCCGCGCATGATGGGTCACGATCATGGTCTCACCCCGGTCTTCCGCATCACAGTCCGCACCCAGTCCCCAGTATAGGGGTCCGGCCGAGCCGCGCAACCCGCCATGAGGCTACTTCGCTCGCCTCTCGCCCTGTTTATGGCGCGGGGTTGGGGTGAGGTCGCGCGTTCTTTAGGGCGCAGATCATCCCCTGGCCGAACACGTGTAACAGAATGCTTGCTCCCTTCGCCCTGAGGGAGAAGGGCCGGGGATGAGGGCTATCGCATATTCTCCAGGGCGTAGATCATCCCCTGGCCGAACAGGTTGGGCCAGACCCGGCGCAGGCCCAGCCAGCCGGTATAGGCCTCCTCCGCCACCAGCCGGAAGCCCATCTGCCCGGCCCACCAGCGGAAGTCCTTGACCGTCCAGAAGCGCAGGTGCTCCCCCGGCGTGATGACCCATTGCAGCGGGAAGCGCCCCAGCAGCAGGCGCAGGCGGTGATCGACGTAGCCCGTGTTGGGGATGCTGATGATCAGCCGGTCGGCCCGGTCGCGCAGACGATCGAGGACCGCCTCCGGGTCGGGCAGGTGCTCGATCACCTCGCACAGCACGATCGCGTCGTAGTGGTCGCCGACCGCCGCGCCGAGCGGCTGGCTGGCGTCCGCCAGATCGACCTTGAGGCCGATGCTCCGGCAGAATTCGACCGCCTTGCTGGAGATGTCCAGCCCGTAGCCGTCCACCTGACGATGTTCAACCAGATACTTGAGCATCCCGCCGTCGCCGACGCCCAGCTCCAGGACGCGGCTGCCCGGCGCCACCAGGCGGGCCAGGGCTTGCGCCCGCGCCAGCCGGTAGGGAGCCAGCCCGGCCTTGTTGCGGCCCAGCTTGGCGTCCCAGTAAGCCTCGTAGTCGGTCTCGCCGACGCGGGCCGTCTCCGGGTAGATGAACAACCGGCGCGCCTCGCGGTAACGATTGGCGAGCCATAAGTAAGGGGGAAAGCGGCGGAGATAGTTCATGGTGGTTGGTTGGTGGTTAGTGGTAAAAGGCGCTGTTGGCTTTTGGCTGTTGGCTCTTGGCTAAAAGCCAAAAGCTAAGAGCCAATAGCCGCTTTTCACTTTTTCGGCCAATCGCGCACCTTCCCCGCCCAGGCATCGTACTCGGCCAGCAGGGAGTCGCGCTTGCGGCGGCCGTCCGGCGTCTCCGGGAAGACCAGCGGGAACGTGCCCAGGATGTGATCGAAATCGGCGCGCGAGAGGCCGTACAAGTGGGCGACCAGGGCATCGACCTCGGCGCGGACCTGCTGGCGATCTACCTCACCCCCTGGCCCCCTCTCCACCCGTGGAGAGGGGGCCGGGGGCCGGGGGGTAGGAGGTGAGGTCCACGCCGTGCCCGTGACGTCTTCCCCCAGGGCGGCGAACTCCGGGCGG
>CAZHMJ010000220.1:0-8727 GCA_964533805.1 uncultured Anaerolineae bacterium
TCAGCAAGTTCGCCAATGGCGCGTGGATCGTGATCCTGCTGATCCCGCTGCTGGTGGTGGTGTTCCTGCGCGTCCGGGAACATTACACCGCCATCTCCACGCAGCTCACCCTGCGCGGGCTGCCGCCGTCGCTCAAGCCGCTGCCGGAGCCGCGGATCGTGCTGCCGGTTTCCGGCGTGCATCGGGGCGTGATCGAAGCTCTGCGCTCCGCGGGTTCCCTCTCGCGGCAGGTGACGGCGGTGTATGTCGAGATCGAGGCGGGCAGGAGCGAGCAAGTCCGCCAGCAATGGACGGAGTGGGGGCTGGATTCCTTCGCGCAACTGGAGATCGTGTCCTCGCCCTACCGGTCGGTGATCGGGCCGCTGCTGGATTATCTCGACCGGCACGATCGCGAGGTCAACGACGGCACGTTGGCCAGCCTCGTGCTGCCGGAGTTCGTGGTGGCCCACTGGTGGGAGGCCCTGCTGCACAACCAGACCGCGTGGCTGATCAAGCTGGCCTTGCTCTACCGGCGGCACAGTCTGGGCAGGACGCGCGCGATCATCGACTATCCGATGTATCTCAAGCGGTGAGAAAAGCGGCTATTGGCTGTTGGCTCTTGGCTGTTCGATGTTGGCCGGGGGACGTTCACTTGATTGCGATTCGCTCGTGTGCGAACAGAAAAACGCTTTAGGCCAATAGCCAACAGCTAAGAGCCAACAGCGTCTTTTCTTTTGGAGGGGGGAATACCATGCAGCAGGCAAGTTACGGCACGTGGCGCTCGCCGATCACGGCGGCCGGGATCGCGGCCGGGGAAATTTCCCTGGGGCAGGTGGCAGTCTCCGGTGGCGCGGTCTATTGGGTCGAGTCGCGGCCGCAAGAGAAGGGGCGGATGGTCCTGGTGCGGCGGGGGGCGGACGGCCGGATCGCGGATGTGACTCCGCCCGGCTTCAGCGTCCACAGCCGGGTGCATGAATACGGCGGCGGGGCGTACTGCCTCCACAACCAGACCGTGTCTTTCTCGAATTCGGCCGACCAGCGGCTGTATCACCAGCCGCCCGGCGTGTCTCCGCGCCCGATCACGCCGGAGCCGCCCGCGCCGGCCGCGCTGCGCTACGCCGACGGCCGCGTGCGGCCCGACGGTCGCCTGCTGATCTGCGTCCGGGAGTCTCACGGCTCCGACGGGCAGGTGATCAACGATCTGGTCGCCCTCCACACCGATGGCTCGTCCGTGCCGTTGAGCATCGCCAGCGGGCGCGATTTTTATGCCGCGCCGCGAATCAATCCGGACGGGACGCGGCTGTGCTGGTTGGCCTGGGACGCGCCCCAGATGCCCTGGGATGGCTGCGAGCTGTGGGCGGCCGACCTGGGGCCGGACGGGAGTCTCTCTAACGCGGACCGGGTGGCGGGCGGGCGGCGCGAGGCGATCTTCCAGCCGGAGTGGAGTCCGGCCGGGGAGCTGTATTATGTGTCCGACGTCAACGGCTGGTGGAACCTGTACCGGGCCGGGGACGAGGAGCCGCTGGCCCCGATCGAGGCGGACTGCGGCGAGGCGGCCTGGACGTTCGGAGCGGCGCGTTACGCCTTCCTGTCCGGCGGGCGGATCGCCGTGGTGTACGCCCAGGCCGGGTTCGACCATCTGGGCCTGATCACGCCGGGGGATGGGGGGATCGAGCCGATCTCCGCGCCGTTCACGTCGTACCACCGCGCGCCGCTGGTCAGCGACGGCGAGCGCCTGTTCGCCGTGGCCGGATCGCCGGAGATGGCCCTGGCCGTGGTCGAGATTGATCCGGGGACGGGCGCGGCGCGCATGCTGCGTTCCAGCAGCAGCGCGGAGATCGAGCCGGAATACATCTCCCGCCCGGAACCGATCACCTTCCCCGGCGGGGAGGACCGCCCGACGCATGCCCTGTTCTACCCGCCCGCCAATGCCGCTTACTCGGCGCCGCCCGGCGAATTGCCGCCGCTGATCGTGATCGGGCATGGCGGGCCGACGGCGGCTACGTCCACCCACCTGCGCCCGGCGATCCAGTTCTGGACCAGCCGCGGGTTCGCGGTGGTGGATGTCAACTACAGCGGCAGCACGGGCTACGGGCGGTTGTACCGCGACCGGCTGCGCGGCAAGTGGGGCGTGCTGGACGTGGCCGACTGCGTCAAGGCGGCGCGTTACCTGGTCGCCCAGGGCCGGGTTGATGGCAAGCGGCTGCTGGTGCGCGGCGGGAGCGCGGGCGGGTACATGGCCCTCTGCGCGCTGACCTTCTACGATGATTTCGCGGCCGGGGCGAGTTACTACGGCGTCTCGGACCTGAGTCTCCTGGCGGAAACGACGCATAAGTTCGAGGCGCACTACATGGAAACCCTGGTCGGGCCTTATCCGGCGGCGAAAGCGGTCTACATGGCCCGCTCGCCGCTGGTTTTTGCCGACCGGATCGACTGCCCGATCATCTTTTTTCAGGGGCTGGAGGACAGGGTCGTGCCGCCCAGCCAGGCCGAGGCCCTGGTCGAAGTCATGCGCCGGCGCGGATTGCGCCACGCCTACCTGACCTTCGCGGGCGAGGGACACGGCTTCCAGCAGGCGGACAACATCCGCCGGTCGCTGGAGGCCGAGCTATCCTTCTACGCCCAGGTGCTCGGCCTGAGCCTGAGCGAGCCGATCGAGCCGGTGGTGATCGAGTCATAAGCCGGGTAAACCGCCAGGTGGTTCACAGTTGCCAGTAGTCAGACAGGCAAAAAGCGAGAAACTCTGAACCGCCGAGGGCGCGGAGAGCACAGAGGACGGGCTGACCCATTTTCCTCTGCGTTCTCCGCGCCTCCGCGGTGAGCTGGTTTTTGTAGCGGGTAGGTAGGCGGGAGATGGCGCCAAACGATGGTACTATAGGGATGATCGTGGGGGTGTGCGGACAGAAAGGGGCGCGTGATGCTGACCGGTAAAGGGATGTGGTTCTGGCAGATCGACAAGACCGAGGCCAATCCGGCCAAGCTGGTGGACCTGGCCAAGGCCGCCCGCCTGGAACACGTCCTGATCAAGCTCTCTGACGGCGACTCGCCGTTTCCGATTCCGTCGAAAGACCCGGGGGGCGCGCTGGAAAAGCTCACCCACGACACGATCCAGGCCTTCAAGAATGCCGGGATCGCGGTCTGGGGCTGGGGCTTCGTGTATGGCAGCGGCGTCGACATGGCCATGCAGGCCCACCGCCTGGCCGGGCGCATCCGGCAGTACAACCTCAACGGGGTGGTGATCAACGCCGAGGACTATGGCACGCGGCAGTGGTCTTCCGCCGGTGGCGCGGCGCGAGCAACCCAGTTCATGACTACGCTCAAGAGCGATCTGGCGAGTCTCAAGGACGGGGTGTTGATCGCGTTCAGTTCGTACCGCTTCATGAGCGCGCACCCCACGTTCCCGTTCGCGGCCTTCATGGAGCACTGCGACATCGCCATGCCGCAGGTGTATTGGGTCGCCAAGGGGGTGGGGGACGCGCTGCGTAACCTCCAGGACAGCTACACCGAGTACCATACCGCTTTCCCTCACAAGCTGTATGTCCCCACCGGGCCGGCCTATGGCGAATACTACGGCAGCGGATCGAACCAGTTCTTCTGGTCAGCCACGCCGGAGCAGATCACGATCTTCCTCAACCAGGCCCGGGCGATGGCCCTGCCGGCTGTCAACTTTTGGAGCTGGCAGCACGCCCGCAACGATGCCCAGAACGAGTGGTATTCGGGCACCCAACTCTGGGAGACAATCGCTAACTATGCCTACACGGTCGAAGGCGTGACCGAGCAGGCTCCGGAGGCGATCGAGGTTCATTCCGGCGAGGCGGGCTATTTCGACGGCGTGTATGCCGGGATGCCCAACAGCAGCTTCGGCACGTTCGCGCGCGGTGGGCGGAGCATGAAATACGCCGTGACCTCCGGTTCGCAGAGCGGGGTGTGGGCCGCCTGGCTGCCCCAGATCAAAAAGAGCGGCCAGTACGAGTTGCTGGCCTGGGTGCCGGGCCTGCATGCCACCACGCAGAAGGCCCGGTATTTCATCCACGGTGTGGTCGGGCAGGCGTCGGCCATCCCGGTGGAGTTGAACCAGCAGCGTTTCTATGATGCCTGGGTGTCGCTGGGCCTGTACCAGCTCGACGCCAACCATCCCCAAAGCGGCATGGTCAACCTCAACAACCTGACCGGCGAGTACGATAAGGAGATCGCCTTCGCCGGGATGCGCTGGCGGCCGGTCACCGCCTCCGCCGGCAGCACCGAGACGACCCCCACCGGAATCGCGGATGGCTTCGATTCGCCGGTTGGATCGGCGGAGGAACGGGCCGGCAGCAAGGTCTGGCCCGGCCTGTGGTTCGACGCGACCGGTTTTGCCACCCGCTACACCGACAGCGGCGGGAGCGCGGCCTACCACACCGGGGCCGATCTCAACCTGAACAAGCCGCAGTGGAACGCCGATGCCGGGATGCCGGTCTACGCGGCCGCCAGCGGGGAGGTCGTCTTCGCGGGTAGCAAGAGCGTGTGGGGCAACATCGTGATCATTCGCCACGATCCGCTGACTACCGGCGGGGCGTACGTTTATTCTCGCTCGGCCCATCTGGCGACCGTGAGCGTCCGGGCCGGGCAGCGCGTCCAGCGCGGCGATCCCATCGGCACGATTGGCAAGCCTTCCGGCGGGACGGAACATCTCCACTTTGACATCAGCCCGACCGAAGCCCTGTTCAATAACGCGGGCGATTGGCCCCGGCTGGACCTGACGCGCCTCAAGCGCGACTATATCGACCCCAAGGACTTCATCCTGCGCAACCGCCCGCGCTAACGATCGGCAGATATGGCTGGCCGGTTCCTGCCTGGCTTCTGGGCCGGGGGAATCGGCCAGCCGTGTGTTGGGTTGCCGGTTGACCGGCGTGGAAAGGAGCGCGGCGCATGGCCCTGCTGATCGATGGCCACAATCTGATCAATGCCCTGCCGGACCTGAGTCTGGACGATCCCAACGACGAGGCCAAGCTGGTCGAGCGGCTCAAAAGCTACTGCGCCCGGACGGGCAAACGCTGCACGGTCGTGTTCGATCGCGGCCTGCCGGGCGGGCAGTCTCGCGATCTGTCGACCGGCCAGGTCAAGGTGGTGTTTGCCTCGGCGGGTTACATGAATGCCGACCAGGTGCTGATCGGGCGCATGCGCGCGCTGAAAGATCCGGCCAACCACCTGGTCGTGTCCTCCGACCGGGAGGTGCTGCGCGAGGCGGCGGCGCGGCGGATCCGCACGCAGAGCAGCGAGGCGTTCGCGGCGGAGATGGAGCGGGTGATGGCGGCCGGGCGGGAGGCAGATCGGGCCGGGGACGTGCGCCTCAGCGAGGATCAGGTGGAGGCATGGCTGCGCGAATTCGCGCGCAAGCGCAGGGATTAGCGGGCCAGCCGCGCCGGAAGATGGTAGGCTCGCTTTCTCTCATGGAGCGTTCATATGGGGTTAAGGCCAGGCTCAGCCGGGTCTTCTATGCTGATGGCATGATGACAGACGCGGAGATACGGATTTAGCGTTCGTCTGGAGCGTGGCTTAGTTCCGTAGATGTCATCTGGCTGCTCCAACAGGAGATGCCGAAAAAATGACCGCCGGTTGTGTCCTCCCCCCCTCACAACCGGCGGTCATCTGATTGAGTCGGGGTGTGTGGAACTACAGGTCCAGGAGTTCCTTGACGATCTGGATCAACTGGGTTGGGCTGATGGGCTTGGCGAGGTAGCGATCCGCGCCGGAATGCCGTACTTCGTGGATCAGGTCGACATAGGCGCTGACGATGACGATCCGTGTTTTCTCGAGCTGCGGGTGGTTGCGGATGAAGGCGACCATCTGGCGGCCATCCATCCCCGGCAGACCCAGATCCAAAAGAACCAGGTCCGGATGAAGTTCTTCCAGAAGGGCAACCGCTTCATTCCCATCGGACGCCATGCGGGTCGCGATTCCAGCCCGGGCGAGAATCGTATCAAAGAGTTGGGCTGTATTGTGGTCGTCTTCGACAATCAGCACCAGCGGGGTCAAGAGTCAGCCTGCCTTCTTATAGAGAGACGCCTGATTTGACTCAGGCGCGCGTATACTCTTCAATCACATGCACCAGTTCAACCGGCCGCACCGGCTTGGTGATCACCGCGCTGATTCGCGTCCGGTTGGGGACGGGACGGATGCCTTGCGGGTAGGCGCTGATCACCACGATCCGGGTCGCTTCGAGGCGCTCGGTCTGGCTGACGTACTCCAAGACCGCTTCGCCGGTCACCCCGCCCGGCAAACCCAGGTCGAGCAGGATCAGGCTGGGCGATTGGGCGTGGAGGACTTGCAACGCCTCCGTGCCATTGCGCGCCAAAAGCGTCTCACATCCGGCCCGGGCCGCCAGTCTTTGGAACAGCTCGCGAATAGGTTCGTCATCTTCAACGATGAGGACAAGAGGGGACAATGATCTTTCCGAACCTCCTACGCGATCCTACCGGATGTAGTTTAGCACAGGAAAGCTCCGCCGCGCGTTCGGATTATTACACAATCGTTTGAAATCCGTCCGAATATCATACCCCAAACAAAACATCCCCGCCTGGGGATGTGAAAATGGGCCTGGTAGGGTTCGAACCTACGACCGACCGGTTATGAGCCGGCTGCTCTAACCGCTGAGCTACAGGCCCGGGTGAGCAATAAAAAGAGCGGGCAACGGGATTCGAACCCGTAAAAACAGCTTGGAAGGCTGTTGTGTTACCCTTACACCATGCCCGCATGCCAGTATATTGTTGCCAGTCGGGGTGCCCGGATTCGAACCGGGGGCCTCATGAACCCAAATCATGCGCGCTAACCGGACTGCGCCACGCCCCGATTTCGGTGCTATTGTACCACTGAATTCCCGCGTGTTCCACCCCCAGCGCCGTTCGCGATTTTGGGGCAGGGCCGCCGTTGGGGATTGGGATGAGTATACTCGTCAGGCAGGCGACCGGCAAGAGTCCGGCGCACCCGTGGATTGCGCCGAGGCCAGAGATAACGTTCGTGCTGCGGGATGGCTGGAGGGGGCGTTGGCTGAACGCGGTTGTTACCGGAGTGATTCAATCCCCTTTGACGGCGGGCCATTTGAGGGTAAGCTAGAGGGCAGGATAGATTTTTACGCCCGGTGATTCCACCGACAGGACACCGGCACGGTGTGGATTGGGGGTGCGATGTGTCTGCGCGCGGCAAACTGAGCAAAGAGGAAGTCGCCCTGGCGTTTTTGATCGGTCTGGGGCTGCTGTTGATGATCTCGGCGGGTGCGGTGGGGGCGACGTTGGGTGACCACGCCAACGAAGCGCTGTATGGCATGTTGTTCGTGCTGGGCCTGCTGGCTTTTGTGGCCGGGGCCGGCCTGTGGCTGATTTTTGCCCGGCCCTGGGAGCACTTTGACGATATCAACGTGCCCAAGGACAGCGGCCACCACGGCCACGACGCCTCGCACTAGCAGAGACAAGAGGCAGAGAGGCAAGAAAAGAGCGTCCAGGCGTCGAAGCGGCAGGCGAAAAACGGGTGCCAGTCCGCTGCCGGCACGGACACCCGCTGACTGTGCCGTTGTGTTTTTGCTTCTGGCTAACCGCTGAACGCCGATCGCTCTTTGCGAAGCGATCAAAAAGCCCCGCGCCAATGGCGGGGCTTTTGAGTCCGGGTTGAAGAGGCTGCTAAGCCGGCGGCGCGGTGGGCTGGCCTTCCGGCGGGACGCCCTCGACGGTCGGCGTCGGGGTCGGCGTGGCCTGGGCGCACATTTCGTAGGCGGTGCTCAGCTTGGCCGAAACCGACGCGTCGGTGATGATTTGCAACGCCCAGCGGTAGTACTGGGCGGCCGGGCAGTATTCGGTCTGGTAGGTGTAGGCGTCGCCGCAGCGGGCGTAAGCCCGGCCCAGGTGCTCGTAGACATCCCGGTACTGGGGCGCTTCGTCGTAGACGCTCTGCCATTCCCGCACGGAGAGCAGACATTCCATGCCGTCCGCAGCCAGGCCGTCCATGTAACGACCGGCGATGTAGGCTTCGTAGGACAGGTCGCCGATCGGGGCGATGGCTTCCGCCTGCCGGGCGAGCAGGATGCCTTCCGCCAGGTTGGTCGTATCGGGTGCGCGCAAATACTGGAGGCTGAGGGTGGTCAGCGCCTCGTGGAGCATCTGGTCGACTTCGGCCTTGCGATACTCTGGGTCCAGGCTGCGCAGGATGTTGAGCACTTCGATGGCGCGCTCGAAATCGCGCCCGACCGCCGCGGCCTGCGCCTCGGCGAAGAGCGCCGCCGGGTCGAGCGGGGGCGGGCCGGCGGTGGCGCTGGCGGCCGGGGTTGCGGTATCGGCCAGGGTCGGCGTGACGGTTGGCGTGGGCGAGGCGGTCGGAGTCGGGGTCACGGCCCGCACTTCGGTCAGCAGGGCCTGGGCCTGGGCATGATCGGCCCCCAGGGTGATGACGACGTGCTCCAGCCGCAGGGCGGCCAGGTCGCGGTTGCCCCCGGCCACGTCGGTCAGGGCCAACTCGACCTGGCGGTTGATGTCTGCCTCGCGGGTGACGCGCTCGATACGCTCGACTTCGCGGACGCCGTCGTTGTAGCCCGCCAGCCCGGCCAGCCCGACGATGCTGCATGACAGGCAGACCACGATCAAGCCCACGAGGATCAGGGCCAGGGTGGGGGGGCGGGTGGTTGGAGGTTCAGGAGGCCGCACCGGCGGTTGGCCGCCGGCGGGAGTTGGAGCAGAGGGTGGGTAAGCACTCATGAGTGTGCGCCTGTACGCCGGGTGATCG
>CAZHMJ010000221.1:0-8526 GCA_964533805.1 uncultured Anaerolineae bacterium
AACAGGGGCAGGTTGAAGCGCACGAAGCCGTAGGTGCCCATCTTCAGCAGGACGCCCGCCAGGATGACCGAGCCGGCGGTCGGGGCCTGGACGTGGGCGTCCGGCAGCCAGGAGTGGAGCGGCCAGACCGGGACTTTGATGGCGAAGGCGATCGCGAAGCCCAGGAAGAGCAGGACTTCCACGCCCTCCGGGTAGACCAGCGCGCCGCTGCGCACCAGGGCGATGATCTCCGGCAGCGCGAACGTCCCGGCCTGGTTGCCCAGGAACAGGATCGCCAGCAGCATCAGGATCGATCCGGCCATGGTGTACAGGAAGAACTTGACGGCGGCGTAGACCCGGTTCTCCGCGCCCCAGATGCCGATCAGGAAGTACATCGGGATCAGGGTGACTTCCCAAAAGACGTAGAACAAGAAGAGGTCCTGCGCCATGAAGACGCCCAGCATAGCCCATTCGAGCAGGAGCATGAAGCTGTAATACAGCTTGACGCGCTCCTTGATCGAGCGCCAGCTAATCAGGATGGCCGAGGGCATGATGAAGCCGGTCAGCAGGACGCTCAGGCCGTCCACGCCGACGTAGTAGCTGATCCCCCACGCCGGAATCCAGTTGTAGTAGGTGACCTGCTGCAGGGCCGGGTCGGCGTTGTTGACCGACAGGGCCAGGATGACGGTCAGCACGAAGGTGACGACCGTCGTCGCCAGGGCCAGCCAGCGGATCGCCTCCTCCCGCTTGGGCGGCAGGAAGAGGGTCACCAGGAGGCCCACCAGGGGCGCAAACAGGACCACGGACGTCAGCGAAAGCGGTGTGTTTTCTAAGATCATGTCGGGTCGTATCCTCGCTCAGCCTAACCGCCCAAAAAAGAACCTTATGGGTTTCGGAACGGCCTACCTGCCCCCACAGGGGCGTTTGCAGTCTATGAACCTTGTAAAAGAAAACGGGCAACGCGATCCAGGTATGCCAACAGGCTCGATTCGCCACCCGTAGGGGCGGTTCGCGAACCGCCCCTACAACGGCCCGCTCGGCTCTCTGCTCCAACTCGCGTGACCAGGCTAATCTGTTAACCTTCATAGGCCCCTGACGCGGGCGAGTCACTCCACCAGCGACACCAGCCGCAGGTCGTCGATCAAAATCGTGCCGGACTGGCGCTCCTCGGTGTTGCCGACCTCGAAAATCACCGAGTGGACGGCCGCCGGGTCGAACGTGTCCAGGCCCTCGTCGCCGAACCAGTCGGGCTTCACCAGGTCATCCCACCAGGCGATCCCTTCCGCCCAGGCGTCTGCTTCGGCGGGCGTCTCCAGCAGGACCTCGAACGGCGTCCCGCCCGTATCCGGCGCGGCCGGGTCGCTGACGTACAGGACCACGTTGACCTGGGTCCCCGCCGGGGCGGCCCGCCATTGGAAGGCCAGCCCGTCCGACGCGGCCCACGCTTCCCCGGATTCGAGATCACGCCCGCAGCCGGCGGTATTCCACCCGCCCGACTCGAAGACGATCTGGAGGGCTTGCCCGTCCTCGAAGCCCGGCGCGGCTACGTCGCACACGAACTCGGTCTGGGACTCGTCGTTGACGTACGTCCACCAGCGATCCATCACCCCGGAGTCCTCGAAATCCTCCACCACGCCGCCCGCCAGCCCCGCCGGGGCTTCCTCCGGCTCGACCGGCCGCGGCAGAGGCATGGGCGGCGCTTCGCCCGGCGTGAAGGCCCGGTAGGCCTCGTCCACGAACGCCACCAGCAGCGGCCCGGCGATCTGGTTCGCCATCTCGTTGGGGTGGCTGTCGCCGCTGCCCGGCTCGCCCTGGTACTCGATTCGCAGATACCCGTCCTCGTCCGCCATCAGGCTGAAGAAGTCGAAGACGGCCAGGTTGGGATGCGCCTCCAGCACGTCCGGCGAGGTCAGGTACTCCGCCCAGCGCCGGGCACGAGCCGCCGCCTGCGGGGAGGTCGCCTCCGGCACCAGCGGCGGGATCGTCCAGGCGACGAACAGCTTGTCGGGATGCTGGTCGATCACGGCCAGGACCTCCGCGAAATAGGCCTGGTAAGCCTCGAACTGTTCCTCGCTCTGGATGTCCGCGTTCGGGAAGCAGCTCTTGAACATGATCACGTCGAAGGTCAGCATGTGGCTGAACGTGTTTTCGGGCGGATCGGTGACTTCCTGCCCGAAGATGACCGGCCAGCCGTCCATGTCGGTGTTGTCGCCCGGCACGTCCCAGTTCTCGCCGGTCGATTCACCCTGGGCGTCCGTCAGCCCTTCGTCGTTGTAGCCGTGATCCCAGAACTCGTAGCCCAGCGCCGTGAACGCCTCGCGCACGCCGCCCTGCGAAAGCACCCCGTACCCGGTCGAATGGTGCATGAAGATGATCCGCGGCGGCGGCGTGCCCTGCCCGGCGACCAATCCCGGCATCCCCAGCAGCAGCAATGCCGCTGCCAGCCCAGCAATAAATCCCGCGCCTCGCTTATTCATTTGTTAAATCCCTTCGCTCAATCCGACCGAGCGACCGGGTGCAGCTTCGTTGTCACCGTCGTGGCACCCCTGGCAAATCCTGGAAAACTCATCTAACAAGGGGCTTATGAAGGTTAACAAATTAATCCGGCAATTGGGCGTGGCCTGATTCAGGTGGCGCGGCGGCCACGCCGAGGACTCAAGTCCCCGGCTACACACTCAAACCCCTGCTGAAGCAGGCTCGTGGCCTGGCGCTTCGGGTCTTTGAGTCCGCTTTAGCGGACTTTGTGTCCCTAGCCCGCGACTTGAGTCGCGGGCGATCCAGCGGCCGCCCCGCAGAATCACGTAGCCGTGATAACCGGATTATTTTGTAAAAGTTCATAAGCCCCTTGTTAGAAGCCAGATAGCCCACCCTACATCCCCAACATCTGGCGCAGCAGCGGGGCCAGCAGCAGCACCATGATCAGCAGCGCGCCAAACAGCACGCTCAGCGCATAGACGCGCACGTAGCCGGTCTGGAGGCGGCGGATGCCGCCCGCGATCCAGCGCACCAGCCGCCCCACCCCGTTGACCGCGCCATCGATCAGACCCAGGTCGACCGGCTCGGTCAAGACGCGGGTCGCGCCGTTGTAGGCGTCGCGCAGGATCGTGTCGTGCACGAAGTCGTGCAAGAAGGTCCCGTCCAGCCTGTCGGCCAGCCAGAGCGCGGCCCGGTTGAACGGCCCTTCCAGGAAGCGGAAGTAGGTCTCGTCCCAGTACATTTTGGCGTTGGAATAGGCGAACATGCCCGCCGTCTGCTCGCGGACTTCCAGCGGGTCCTTGTCGCCCTCGACCACCGGGTGCCGCCCGTAGATGAAGCGCGCCAGGAGCAGCATGGCGATCCCCGCGCCGACCGCGATGAAGGCCAGCAGCATCTGGGCGCTGCCCGCGTGGGCATAGACAACCGTGTGCGCGAGAAAGTCCGTGAAGGCATGGGTCGGCAGGACGGGGTCGAAGATCCAGAAGCCGCTGGGGATGTTGATCAGGCCGATCAGGATCGAGCCGGCCGCCAGGACTTCCAGCACGCGGACCATGACCGGGTAGCCGAAGTCGCGCTCGCCGGTGTACTTGGCGGCCTCGCTGCGCGGCTCCCCGAAGAAAACCATCCAGAGCTGGCGGCCCATGTAGAAGGCCGTGAAGAGCGCCGCCACGAACAGCAGACCGAAGGCGACGTAACCTTCCAGCTTGCCGCCCAGGAAACCCGCGTTGAGTGCGTCGGCCAGGATTTCGTCCTTGGACCAGAACCCGGCGAAGGGGAAGATGCCCGCCAGGGCCAGGGTGCCGATCAGGTAGGCGCGGTAGGTGCGCGGCATGGTGTGGCGCAGGCCGCCCATATTGCGCATGTCCTGCGGGTCAAACGCCTCTTCCTCGTGGGAGTTGTCCCCGTGTCCATGCCCGGCATGGGCCACGTGATGGTGGCCGTGCTCCATGGCGTGGATCACCACGCCGGAGCCGAGGAAGAGGAGCGCCTTGAAGAAGGCGTGCGTGACCAGGTGGAACATGGCCGCGCCGTAGGCCCCCAGGCCCGCCGCCGCCACCATGAAGCCAAGCTGGCTGACCGTGCTGTAGGCCAGCACCTTCTTGATGTCCCACTGGCCCAGGGCGATGAAGCCGCCCACCAGGGCCGTGAACGTCCCGACCAGGGTCACCACCGCGCTGCTGAACGGAGCGGCGTGGAAAAACACGCTGCTGCGCACGATCAGGTAGACGCCGGCCGTGACCATCGTCGCGGCGTGGATCAGGGCGCTGACCGGGGTCGGGCCGGCCATGGCGTCCGGCAGCCACACGAACAGCGGAATCTGGGCGCTCTTGCCGGTCACGCCCAGCAGGAAAAACAGCGTGATCAGGGTCAGCACGGTCTGGATCGGCAGGCTGAACGGCCCAAAGTGGACCTCGCGGCCTTCTTCCAGCAGCGTCTCGGCCTGGTTGAAGACGCCCATCGTGGCCGACAGCGGAAGGCCAGCCAGCGTCTCGCCTTCGGCGGGCGTCGCGGCGTGCGTATCGACCACCGCCTCGCCCCCGGCATGGGTTGCGGCGGCTTCACCCTCGGCCGCGTGCGCCTCGCCGTGGGCGGGTGCGATCGGCAGCTCGCCCGGTTTGTAGAAGTCGAGCGTCCCGAACGTCCAGAAGACCAGGAAGATGCCCATCAACAGGCCGAAGTCGCCGATGCGGTTGACGATCATGGCCTTGCGGCCGGCCAGCGAATTCTTCCAGCCGACGGTGCCGTACTTCGAGTCCTTCTGCGTTTTGTCCCACCAGAAGCTGATCAGCAGGTAGCTGCACAGGCCCACGCCTTCCCAGCCGACGAACATCACCAGGAAGTTGTTGCCGGTCACGAGCAGCATCATGAAGACCAGGAACAGGTTGAGGTAGACGAAGAAGCGCGGGTACATCTTGTCGCCATGCATGTAGCCGGTGGCGTAAATGTGGATCAGCGAGCCAATGCCGGAGACGACCAGCATCATGGTCACGCTGAGCGTATCCACCCGGAACTGCCAGGCGATATCGACCGCCGCCGCCGGGATGCGCAGCCAGTCGCGCAGGATGCCGATCTCGACCACGGCCGGGACGTAGCCGGTGTTGGCCAGGGTCAGCCATTGCAGCACGGCGACGCCAAAGGCGGTCAGGGCCGCGCCGATGGCGACCAGCCCGACTCCGCGCTCGCCCAGCCAGCGGCCGAGAAAGAGGTTGATCAGCAGCCCGATCAGCGGCGCGAATACCACCAGCGGCACCAGTTGTGGGAAGTTTTCCATAAAGACCAGCCTATCGTAATCGGTGATTAGTGGTTGGTTATTGGTTATTGGTTCAAAGGCAGACTGCGAGCGCGTCGATATGCGGTGCAGCCGTATTAACTAATCACTACAAACCAATAACCAATGACTGCCTTTTCATCCCTTCATCTCGTGCAGGTCGTCGACGTCGATACTGCGCTTGGTGCGGAAGATGGCGACGATCAGCGCCAGGCCGACCGCCACTTCCGCTGCGGCGACCGTCATCACAAAAAAGACGAAGACCTGCCCGTTGGCCAGCCCCCACTGCCGGGCGAAAGCCACCAGCGCCAGGTTCCCGGCGTTGAGCATCAACTCGACGGACATGAAGACCAGGATCGCGTTGCGCCGGATCAGCACGCCCAGCACGCCCATGATGAACAACACGGCGCTCAACATCACGTACAAGTCGGTCGGCACGAATACAGTCGGTTGCATGGGGTCGCGTTCTCCTTGCGCCTAGTCCGAGGCCGGCTTGTCCGGCTCCAGGAGCGCCTCGACATCCCGTTCCTCAGGCGCATTCACGGCCAGGGCCGAGGCGGCCTGCGGGCCGACCAGCGGCCGGCGCACGATCGGGCGGCGCGGGCGGCGCTCGTGAGCCAGCTCGCGCTGGGTCAGCGTGATCGCGCCGATCATCGCCACCAGGAGCAGCACGGCCACCAGTTGGAACGGCAGCAAATACTGGGTGAACAGCACCTGTCCGATCTGCTGCGGGCTGCCATACGGCATCTGGGTGGGCACCGTAATAACCAGCGGCACGATGCGAGTCCGGCCGTCGGCCAGGGTCTGGGCGGCCACGATCAGCAGGTTGTTGGTATAGCGCTTGAATTCGAGGTCGCGGAAGACGGCGAGCGGCTCGGCTTGGGCCGGGGGCTCGGCTTCCACGTCGGTATGCGGCAGGATTTCCCAGGTCAGCGGCCCGGATTCGCGCTGGAGCAGCGTCTCGACCTGCTCCCCGAAGCGGGCGTTGGCGATCATCACCCGGCTGTCGTCCGCCAGGGAAGCCACGCCCGGATCGACCAGGTCGACCGCGCCCGCCTCCGGCAGGCCGTTGAGCAGCGTCACGCGGGCCTGCTCGTCCTGCGCCGGGAGAAGCTGATCGTCCAGGCGGGTGATCTGGAAGACGCCCGCCCCGCCGAGCGCGACCAGGGTAGCGCTGTCGCCGTCGGCCAGGATCAGGTCGCCCAGGATGGCCGGCGCCTCGGCGGCCGGGTCGGCCCCGGCCGGGAAGACGGTCACGCCGTACTCACCGGCTGGAAGGGCGCTGTACCCGCTCAGGTCGCGGAAGTCCACGCCATCGAAGATCAACTGGTTGTTGAGGTAGACGTCCACCGGCGGGGCGTCGGCGGCATGCAGCACGCGCACCTGGGGCATGGCCGGAGGCGCGGCCTGGAGGTTGATCTGGCCGCTGGCCAGCGCGCCGCCCGCGGTGATCAGGAAGATCAGGCCAAGCGCGATCGCCGCGCGCGGCAGCCAGCGGTACGGCCCCAGGCCGGGCGCCATCCGCTCCGCCCCCAAAAGCATGATCACGAACAGGAACAGGACCATGATCGCGCCGGCATACACCGCGATCTGCACCAGGGCGATGAACGGCGCGCCCAGGGTCAGGAAGAAAAAGGCTACGCAGGCAAAGTTAAGAACCAGGAACAGCGCGCTGTGCACGGCGTTCTGGCTGATCAGCATCAGGGCCGCCGACACGATGGCGATCACGCCCACAATCAAAAAAACAATGACTTCTGCCATGAACTTTGTCCTGTGAGATATTGGATTGGACTTGTGCAGTTTAGCGCAAAGAGCGCAAAGAGTCCAACGGCACGCGCCCAACCTCACTACAAAAACAGCATTCAACGATCAGCCGCCAGCGGTCAGCCAGAACAGAGCAAGCGGCTGCACGATCCTGCCTGCACTCCCGCCCGACGTGCCGGGCGGCTCATCGCGTGTTTATTATTCCGCCGGGGCGCTCATGGGAACGCCCCGGCCGGAGTCGCTTTCATTCAGCCCAGCGGGTTGCCCAGGCTCTGGCGCGCCACCGCCAGGTCCAGGATGGCGTTGACCAGTTGCTCGTAGGTCCAGCCCGCGGCGGTCGCCTGGATGCACAGGTCGCTGTAGCCGGGGTTGAGACCGGGCAGCGGGTTGACCTCCAGGATGTAGGGCTTGTTGTCGTTCTCCTCGTCCAGCCGGAAGTCCACGCGGGCCACGTCCTTGCAGCCCGTCACCAGGAAGACCGCGGCCGTCAACTGCTGGAGATGGCGCTCCAGTTCTGGCTCGATCTGGGCCGGGCAGAAAAAGCGGAAGTCCTCCGCCAGCTCGGTTTTCATCCGGTTGGTGTACAGCCCGGCCTCGGACGGATCGTAGGCGTCCATGTTGACTTCCAGCACGGGGAAGAACGTCAGCTCTTCCGCCGATTCGACCAGCGCGTCGTGGTCGCTGACGCGCCGCGCCGCCGGTTGGCTGATGTTGCCAATCATGCCCAGGGTCATCTCGCGGCCCTTGATGTAGTGTTCGGCCATGATCGGCTGCTGATAGCGCTGGAGTTGCCGGGCGACCTGGGCATGAAGCTGCTCGACCGTGTATACGATGCTCTCCGCGCTGACACCCATGCTCGTGCCTTCGCGGCTGGGCTTGACGAACATCGGGAAGCGCAGTTCTTCGTTTTCGTCGAGCAGGTCGGAATCAACCGGCTCATCCGGCCGGTCGAAGACCTGGAACTCCGGCGTCGGAAGGCCGTGATAATACAGGATGCGTTTGGTCATGGGCTTGTCCAGCGCCAGGGCCAGGGTCAGCACCTTGCTGCCGGTATAAGGGATGCGCAGCATCTCCAGGATGGCCGGGACCTGCGCCTCGCGCCCATCCCCATAATGACTTTCGGCAATATTGAAGCAGATATCCGGCGAGTATTCCTGCAGCCGCTCGACCAGATTATAGGGCGGCACGATGCGGGCCTCGAAAAAAGTGGCTTCGTGGCCGCGCGCTTGAAGCGCCTCGACGATCGCATTGATCGTCTTGGGACTGTCCAGATCGTCCCATTGGTCCGGTGACATGCCCTCCCATTCGGGAGCGTTTGCCTTCAGGTTAGCCAGGACCGCAATGCGCATCTTGTTTTTTTTAGAACCTCCTTGTCGAACCGTCTAGAAACGGCCCGGAAGCATAGTGGACACCCGGTCAATTGTCAATCCTGCCGCCACGATGGCGGCCGCAAATAAGGAAGCACGGCGTTCCAACCCGCCATTGGGCGATTCGATCCAATGGTGGCGGGCCGGCACGGGATACCAAGTCCGCTGATG
>CAZHMJ010000222.1:0-8449 GCA_964533805.1 uncultured Anaerolineae bacterium
CGGCGGTGGTGCGGCGGTGGATTTCGGGGTTGGCAGGGTTCTGGAATTGCTGCGGAATCCAGGCGTTGGGCGTGGTCGCCTTGAGTTCCTCGGCCTTGCGGATGGCGCCGGCCATGCCTTCGGCGGCGGGAGTCAGGACCATCTCGGCCCCGAAGGCGCGCAGCAGCTTGCGGCGCTCGACGCTCATCGAGTCGGGCATGGTCAGGATCAGGCGATAGCCGCGCTGGGCGGCGACCATTGCCAGGGCGATGCCGGTGTTGCCGCTGGTCGGCTCGATCAGCACGGTGTCCGGGCCGATCAGCCCGGCCTGTTCGGCGGCCTCGATCATGGCGACCCCGATCCGGTCCTTGACGCTGTGGGCCGGGTTGAAGTACTCCAGCTTGGCGACGATCTGCGCGCCGAGGCCCGCCGTGACCCGGTTGAGCCGGACGAGCGGGGTGTTGCCCACGAGCTGGGTGATGTTGTCAGCGATGCGCATCCTGAACTGCTCCTTTTGGTGTGGTGCGTGCCTGAGCACGGATAAGGGTAGGGCGCGCAACAAAAAAACGGGCCACCCCACTGGGGTAGCCCGTTTCGGTTTGCGAGCCGCGATGGATCAGGCGGCCAAGGCAATGGCGGTCATCCCGTAGGTGACAGAACGTTCATACGGCAGCAGGAACAGATGCAGGTTGAGATCACCGTGGACGCAGCCATTGCTCAAGCAAATCCTGAGTTAATCCATCTTGATGCCCCATTTTAGCCCAGGCAGTCCGGTTGTCAAGCCATGCGTCCAGAGTTCATCGCATCAAAAGCGGATTGAACCGCCAAGTCGCCAAGGACGCCAAGGACAAACGCAGAGAAAAGCAACAAACAGAAGAACCTTGGCGGTTCAAATTGCTTTTGATGTGATTGTCTGCGCCGTCAGTTCACACACAGCCCGTGCAGGATGATCTGCGCGCCCGTACCGTCTTCGTCCGGGTCGACCGTCCATTCGCCGCGCGTCAGGCGCATCGGGACTTCGTCCACGCTGCCCCGCAATGCGGCCGCGGTGGTGGTCGTGTACCAGGCGCGGACGGTTTCTGGGTCATCCGGCGAGGTCAAAGTCATGACCGTTTCGCCCATGCCGAAGGCGCTCAGGAAGTTGTGGCGCTCCCACTTGACCGCCGCGCCGGGATAGACCGGCAGCCGCCGGGCGAAACCCTGCCGGCATAGATCATCCGTGACCAGGGCCGATCCGGCCAGACAGGCCGCCACCAGCCCGAACACCAGGGCCACCGCCAGAGCCGCCCTTTTCGAGCAGCCCGTCGTGGGTGTCTCCATGTTCCCCTCCGATTGTTAAGGTGCCAGCCAGACCAACCAGGTACTGAGGCAGGTCAAGCTAAACCGTCAGGCCATACCGGGCGCGCAGCGCCGCGAACTCCGCCGCGACACGGGCTTCCAGCGTAGCCTTGCGTTCCTCAGGCAGGAGCGAGACGCGCACGGCATTCTGCACCAGTCGCTCGAACTCCGCCGGACCGAAGCCAAAGGCTTCCGCTGACTTGAGGTATTCGTCCGTCAGGGTGGTGTTGAACATGGGCGGATCGTCCGAGTTAAGCGTCACATACAATCCTGCCGCGATCAGGCGCGGCAAGGGGTGCGCCTCGAAGCTCGGCACGACGCGCAGGCAGACATTGCTGGTCGGGCAGACCTCCAGCGGAATCTGGCGATCGCGCAGGTAGTCCACCAGGGCCGGGTCCTCCAGACAGCGCACGCCGTGCCCGATCCGCACCGCGTGCAGCGCCCGCAGCGCGCCCCAGATGCTGGCCGGGCCTTGTGTCTCCCCGGCATGGGGCACGGCGGGTACTCCGGCGGCGCGCGCCCGGTCGAAGACCTGGGCGAACTTCTCCGGCGGGTTGCCGACCTCCGGCCCGCCCAGACCCAGCGCCGTGACGCCGTCCGCCCGGTGCTCGATTGCCCATCCGGCGGTGATCGCCCCGTCCTCCGGGCTGACCTCGCGCGAGATATCCAGGGTCAGGCCCATCGTGACGCCCAGTTCCGCCTTTGCCCAGGCCCGCGCCCGGTTGATGGCGGCCAGTTGATCTTCGAAGGCTATCCCGTTGCGGTAGTGGGTGAAGGGCGTGTAGGTGACTTCGCTGTACAGAATGTGCTGTTCGGCCTGCCCGGCCAGGAACTCGCGCGCGATCAACTCGATGTCGTCCGGCGTGCGCAGGCAATTCGAGATCGCCAGATAGACTTCGATGAAGTGCGGGAAGTCCACGAAGGTATACCAGGCGCGCAGCCCGTCCACCGAATCGGCGGGCAGCTTGATACCGTGCCGCCGGGCCAGCGTGAGCAGCGTGGCCGGGCGGATGCTGCCTTCCAGGTGGACGTGTAGCTCCACCTTGGGCATGGCCCGGATGAACTCGGTCAAACTCATCAGTCAGTCTCTCCTAGAATCTGCTTCACCCGGTCGATCTCGACGCTGTAGTACTTGGCCTCCGGGTGGTGGATGACGATCGCCGCCGTGCTCTGCTCTGGCACGAGCTGGTAGGACGCCGTCAGCGAGAGGCCCAGTTCGCGCTCCGCGCCGGGCAGCAGGTCAAAGACCAGCCGGTGCTGCTCCAGGTCCGGGCAGGCGGGATAACCCCAGCTATAGCGTTTGCCCTGGCCGGGCGGCAGCCCAAGCTCGCGCAGAGCGTGGCGGTGGACGTAGTTGGCGGTCGCCTCGGCGGTCTGGACGGCCAGCCCGTGGAAGTAGTAAGCCTCGCTGTAGCTATCGGCGCTTTGCAGGCGGTCGAATTCACGCGAGGCGGCCTCGCCGACCGTCACCACCTGGAAGGCGGCCACGTCGACCCGATCGCCCTCGGCCGGGGCGAAATAGTCGCTCAGGCACAGGTATTCGCCCGTGGCCTGGCGCGGGAAGGTGAAGCGGGCCACTTCGCGCCGGGCAGGCGTCTGGCCGTTGCCTTCCGCGAAGGGGGCGTAGTCCCACACGATCAGGTCCTGGCCGTCGCTGTTGACCGGGAAGAAGCCGTACACCGCCTGGGGGATCAGCGTCCCGGCCTGGAGGGCCTCGCGCTGCATCCGGGCCAGACGCGCCTCGAACTCGGTTTGCAGGCGCTCCCACTCTTCACCGTGCGCGTTCTTGGCCCCCCAGGACAGGCGGTACAGCTCCGGCTTGTGCAGGTACTGGAAGACGATCTCCAGCGGCATCTCGCGGATGGTCCTGGGCCCCCAGAAGGGCGGAGTCGGGACGACCTCGGCGGGCCGGACGGCGCTGCGTCGTCCCGGCACGATCTCGCGCTGGCGGCGCTCCGGCTTGCCCTGTTCCTCGTAGCCCTCGTCGATGATCTGCTGGACGAAGGACGCGCGGCGGGCCGGGTCGGAGAGTTGATCCATTACGGCCAGCCCTTCAAAGGCGTCCTTGCAGTAAAAGACGCCGGGCGCGTAGGCCTCGCCGCCGTCCTCCAGGAACAGGATGCGCCGCCCGAACTTGCGGTTGATCGCAGCGCCGCCGATCAGGACCGGGGTGTCCAGGCCGCGCCGGGCCAGCTCATTGACGATCAGCGGCATCTGCTTGCTGGTGCTGACCAGCAGGGCGCTGAGGCCGATCGCGTCGGCCTGGTGCTGCTGGGCGGCCTCGATGATCGTGTTGGCCGGGACTTGCTTGCCCAGGTCGTGGACGGTGTAGCCGTTGTTGGACAGGATCGTCTTGACCAGGTTCTTGCCGATATCGTGCACGTCGCCGTAGACCGTTGCCAGGACGACCGTGCCCTTGGTCGCGCCCTCCACCTTGTCCATGAACGTTTCCAGGTAGGCGACCGACTTCTTCATCACCTCGGCACTTTGCAGCACGAAGGGCAGGATCAGTTCGCCCGCGCCAAATTTGTCCCCGACTTCCTTCATGGCCGGCAGCAGGACGTTGTTGAGCACGCCCACGGCGTCCTGCCGGGTCAGGCAGGTATCGATCAGGCTCTCCACGCCGTCCTTCTTGCGGTGGACGATCTGCCAGTGCAGGGCTTCCTCGGCGCTCATGTCGGCAGTCGGGTCTTCGACCTCGTGCCCGGCGACCTGGACCTGGTTCTGCTCGAAGTACTGGATGAAACGCGGCAGGGCGTCCGGATCGCTGTTGAAGATCAGGTCGTCGGCGATCTTGCGCTGTTCCTCCGGGATTTCGGCGTAGGGCGTGATCTGGGCCGGGTTGACGATCGCCATGTCCAGCCCGGCCTGGACGGCATGATACAGGAAGACGCTGTTGAGCACGGCCCGCGCGCCTTCCGACACGCCGAAGGACACATTGCTGACGCCCAGCGCGGTTAGCACGCCTGGGATGGCCTGCTTGATCAGGCGGATGCCCTCGATCGTCTCGACCGCGTCATTGCGCAGTTCCGGCTGGCCGGTGGTCAGGGGGAAGGTCAGCGTGTCGAAGATCAGGTCTTCCGGCGCGAGGCCGTAATCCTGGAAGGCAATCTCGGCGATGCGTTTGGCGATAGCCAGTTTTTTCTCGCGGGTGTGGGCCATGCCCTCCTCGTCGATGGTCATGGAGAGCACCGCCGCGCCGTGCTTTTTGACGATGGGCAGCACCTTGTCAATGCGCTCCCGGCCGTTTTCCAGGTTGTTGCCGTTGATCACCGCCCGGCCGGGGTAAATCGCCAGGGCGGCTTCGGCCACCTCCGGCTCGGTTGTGTCGATGATCAGCGGGGCGTCGACGGCCAGGGCCAGCTTCTTGACGAGCGTGGTCATCTGGGCTTTTTCGTCGTCGCGCTCGGTCAGGGCCACGCACACGTCCAGCAGGTGCGCGCCGTTGGCCACCTGGTCGACCGCGATCTGGACGATGCTGTCGTAATCCTCGGCCAGCAGCAGGCGTTTGACCTTGCGGCTACCCTGGCTGTTGACCCGCTCGCCGATCAGGGTCGGGCCGGGGTCCTGGACCAGGGCGGTGGCCTTCATGTTGCTGGACGCGGCGGGGACGAAGTCCGCGGGCCGGTCCGCCGGACGGGTCGCCGAGCCTGCCGGGCGGAGGGCTTCCACCAGGCGGGCGATGTGTTCCGGGCGGGTGCCGCAGCAGCCGCCGACCACGTTGACGCCCCAGCGCGCGAACTCGGCCACCATCCGGCTGAACGGTTCCGGCTCCATCGGGTAGACCGCCTCGCCGTCGACGTTGATCGGCAGCCCGGCGTTGGGCAGGACGCTGATCGGCAGCGGGCTGTGCTCCACCAGGTACTTGATCGGCTCGCGCATGTGCTCCGGGCCGGTCGAGCAGTTGAGGCCGATCACGTCGATCGGCAGGCTCTCCAGGGTGGCCAGGGCGCTGCCGATCTCGGTACCGAACAGCATCCGGCCGGAGACATCCAGCGTGACCTGAACCTGCAAGGGGATGCGCACGCCCGCGTCGGCGAAATAGCGGTTGATCCCCACCACGGCGGCTTTGACTTCCAGGATGTCCTGGCTGGTCTCGACCAGCAGCAGATCCGCGCCGCCCTCGACCAGCCCTTGCGCCTGCTCGTGGAAGATCGCGGCCAGCTCGTCGAAGGTGATGTTGCTCAGGTCGGGATCGGTGCCGCTGGGCAGCTTGCCGGACGGGCCGATGCTGCCCGCCACGAAGCGCGGCAGGCCGGTCTCGTCGGCGAAGCGGTCGCACACCCGGCGGGCGATCTGGGCCGCGGCCCGGTTGATCTCCAGGACGCGCTCGCCCAGGCCGTATTCGCCCAGGGTCAGGCGGTTGGAGCGGAAGGTGTCGGTCTCCACGGCCTCGGCCCCGGCGCTCAGGAAGGCGGCGTGGATCGCCTCGATCACGTCCGGGCGGGTGAGGACCAGATAGTCGTTGCAGCCGTTGTACCGTTCGCCGCCGAAGCCGGCCGCCGTGAGGTTGTAACGCTGGATGCTGGTGCCCATCGCGCCGTCGAAGATCACGACGTGGTCGGCGATGGCGTCCAGGTAGCGCCGGTTGGTGTAGGTCAGGGTTCGAGGTTGATGCGCCATAAGATTATCTTGGGTACTCCTGAAATATGTGATCAGTCGACAGTGATCAGTGGTCAGTAAACAAATCGGCCTGCTTTGGGATCGCGCCGATGCCGAGCATACCCTAAAACCCGACCTGTTGCCTCTTGAATCGCTGCTATTCGACCGTGATCAGCCAGCAGCGCGGGCTTTGGGTGACCGGGATGGTCGCCGTGCGGCCGGTGCTGTGGATCGCGGCCTCGGCCAGCGTGCCGTTGGCCTGGGCCGGGTCGATGACCCGGATCGCGGTCACGCGGGCGAAGCGCACGCCCTGACCGGCCTCGCCATGGAGCAGAAGCTCCTGCCCGACTTCGATCGTCTGTCCGCCCAGCGAACGGAAGGCCTGGACATCCAGGCCGTGCGGCAGGGCTTCCTTGTGCCAGATGGTGTGCCACACCGGGCCGCGCCGGTAGGTGTCCAGGTCGCCCAGGTAGGCGATCAGCGTCCGGGACTGGGGGGTGGGCCGGGCCGCTTGGACGGGCCGCGCTTCGGGCTGGCGGATGAGAGGGCGAGGTTCCTGCTGGGTTTGAGCAACCATGTTGGGTTTCCTTCCTACAGGCGGAGGGCCGCTTCCACGGCCAGCCAGAAGACTTTTTCGCGGATCGAGGTGCGGCTGTCCCAATGGCGCGAGTCCCACTCCGCGCCGCTGACATCGTCGCCGCAGTACAGGAGCTGGCCGAACGGGACGCCCCGGAACTCGGCCACGGCGAAGAAGGCCGCCGCTTCCATCTCCACGGTCAGGCAACCCTCGGCCTTGCGGCGCGCGATCTTGCCCGGCGTCTCGCGGTAGATGCCGTCGGTCGTCCAGGTCTTGCCGGTCAGGTACGCCACGCCATCGGCGGTCAGGGCCGCTTCCAGGGCGGCGACGGCCGCCGGCGCCGCCGCGACCTCGCGCGTGGGCGGCAGGTAGTGATACGAGGTGCCTTCGTCGCGCACGGCATGGGTGGGCACGACCAGGTGCCCGACCGCGACTTCGGGGATGATCACCCCCGCGCCGCCGCAGGCGATGAACTGCCGCCCGCCGAGGGCGATCAATTCCTCCAGGTAACCGGCGGCCAGCGGCGCGCCGACGCCGGGGTGGACGATCGCGACGGGTTGGCCGTCCACGTCCAGGGCGTAGATCGGGTTGCGCCCCAGCTCGCTGCGCAGGTGGTGGATCGCGGTCGCCCGGCCGCCGCCACACACGGTCGTGATGACTTCCTGGAAGAAGCACAGCACGACGCGCGACGGCATGCCTTCCAGCGGGCGGATCAGGCGCTGGGGGTCGATCAGCGGCTCGCGGGCCGGGTCGAATTCCAGAATGGGGTAGGGCTGGTCGGTCATCGTATTCCATCGACTCCAAACAAAAAGCGCTTCTCCGATTAATCTGGAGAAGCGCAGGCACGTGCATTGTTATCCGCTCTCATCTTCCAGATAACCTGACGGACTTGGCACCTTCCCGGCGCTCCGGGGGTTGCCGCGGGTTCATTGGGCCGTTCCCTCCCCCGCTCTTGATGAGTGATATGCAGTTTTGTGGGATGGTATCATGAGGCCTGAGCAGTGTCAAGCACCGTTTAGGGTTCTGTAAGGGGGAGCGGAGAGCACGGGGGGCGGTCAAAACCAGCGTCGAAGCGGCAAGCGGCAGGCGAAAAACAGGGCATCCTGACGCGCTCTGTTGTGTTTTTTGCTGAAAGCTGAAGGCTTATCGCTGACTGCTAGAATCGCAGGGGCAGCCGGAGGCGGCCCGCCGGGGCTGGCCGGGAGCCTGTGGCCTCGAACGCTGCCCCTGCCGGGGTGCGCCAGGTTAGTCGAAGTAGCGCCAGCTTGGCCGCAGCAGGGCCACCGCCAGCGCCGCCACGCCGATGCCGATCAGGATATCCTGCGGGGTCAGGCTGTTCTGGAAGAGGCCGATCACCCCCAGGCTGAAGGTGGCCGAGCCGATGGCGTACAGGCCCCAGCGCTTCCAGCGCAGGACGCCGATCACACTGGCGATGATCACCGCGCAGTAGACGCCATACAGGATCAGGGTATCGTTCTGAAGAGCACTGGGTTGCAGCCCGCCGAGGGCCAGCAGGCAGTAAATCAGCCCAAGCAGGCCGAGGAACCCCAGCCCGCCAAGGATACCTGTGACCAGGGAGCTATGCGGTTTGTTGAGTGTGGACATGACCTTCCCTCCGTGGTGAAGCGCGGGTGGCTCGCAGCAGTGGAGGGCGGTGATCCAGGCCAGCCCGCGGACGATCGATCGGGTGGTCTTTCTTACAGTGTACACCTGATTCGAGGGGATGAGAGAGGCTGTTGGATTTTAGCTGTTGGCCAGGAGCTAAAAGCCAGCAGCGCTTTTCCAAACAAAAACCGCCCTGGAGGAGGGCGGCGGTTGGCTCCGCAGGTAGGACTCGAACCTACAACCCATCGGTTAACAGCCGATTGCTCTGCCGATTGAGCTACTGCGGAACGACGTTGTGCATGATACCAGACCGACCGGCCACTGTCAAGCGTGGAGCGCCCGACCTGT
>CAZHMJ010000223.1:0-8281 GCA_964533805.1 uncultured Anaerolineae bacterium
GATTTCGTCTTGCCGGGGCAAGCCTTTTCGGCGTGACGTTAGCGCAGCTTGTCGCCCTTGTTCCAGCCGTGAAGCCTGGACCGCTGCATTGGATCGTCATGCTCAATAGCGGACTGCTCACACGCAGCACAGTAGAGAAGCTGGGCCAGTGGGTAAGCGTGAGCCTTCAACTTGCCGCCGAATGGCCGAGTCGTCACACTTCGCTCTTTCTGGACCTGGGCCACCCGATACAACAAGTCATAGGGGAACACCTCGCGGCCAGTCTGATAGATGTCCGCAAGCGGGTCTTCTATCAGACTTGCGTTTTTGTCCTGGTTGCGGCCAGCCGTGGATAGTCCGGCATAGACACGCCACAGTGACACGATCCGCCGCACGTCCGCACGATTGACTTGGCGTGGCCTTCCCCACCGATCACGATAGGCCCAACCTTCCTGGACAATTTGATAGGTGATCCGCTCCAAGCCGAACCGATTATCGGCATAGATTTCCAGTGTCCGCTTGGCGCACTCGTAGTACCCACGCCAAACTGCGCCCGGCTCAGGTGGCTCTTGTTCTTGTTCGGCGGGCAAGTATTCCCCATTTGGGAGTAACCACGCCCCATCTTGAGCCGGTACCAGGTAGCCTTCCTTGTCGCGAGAGGTACCAAATGGCGGCAATCCAACCGTCTTACCCTGCGACTTGCGATATTGAATACTGGCTTTTGACCGCTGCGATATGTCATTCGCGTAGGCTTCATCTTGCATGGCAAGTACGGTGATCAGCATCCTGCCGCCCGGTGTAGACGTGTCAATCTCGCGGCCCGGTTCAGCCAGCACCAGATGGACGCCATACTCATCCAACCGATCCATCAGTTGCCCAATACGCCAGGTTTTGCGATGCAGGCGGGCAAGGTCATTGGCTACCAGTGCGGCCACATCCGGGTCTTTGAGCCGCTGCTCCACGGCCAGCCAACCGGGGCGATTCTGCACGTAGCGGCCCGACTTATGCCCTTCGGCATCCACATGCCATTCTGGCGTCCAGCCCTTTTTGGCACAGTATGTCTCAATGTTGGCCCGCTGGCGTTCAGGGCTGTTCATATCGGTTTCGTTGCGGGTGTAGGACTGGCGGACGTAGCACAGCGCAATGTGGCGTTCTTCTTGCAGAGGCTTGGTGTTGCGGGTCATGACAGACTCCTTGTGGGTAGGTGGTTAGCACAAAGCCCCCCGACCTGATAGAGTCTGTCGGTAGGCCGTTGCGCTAGATCGTGTAGTGCACCGGCTAGAGTGGCGGGGTGCAGCCAACACCCCGCCACTTGCTTTCTCTTACACAGAGTAGCTTTGTTCGGTGCCCTTGTCAAACAGTCCCGCTTCTTGATTCAGCCGCTTGGCTTCAATCCAGGCGACCACCTGCAAGAAGTCGGCAAAGCCCTGGACCACCTCTGTCGCCAGATAACCCCGGTCGTTGTGCCGCTCGGCCAGTGTTTCGGCCACATCCTGGGCAAAGCGCCGGATAGTCTGCTTGTCGGGTGGATGATACTCGATTCGCCGTGACATGAATTCCTCTCGTCTTTCCGCTACACCACTCCAGCACCCTGAAGCCAGGCAGGTATATCATCGCCGGCGCGCAGCATATCGTTCACATCATGGCGGGTCGGCCTGAGCCGCACCGCCCCAGGAAAAGCACGCTGCCAGCGTCGGGCCGCCTGTTCGCCCGGCTCGTCCGCATCAAACGCCAGGACCACGCGCCGCGCTTCAGAAAGCCGGGCGATCCATTCGTGGAGATACCCGCCATTCGTGGAGCCGGTCGCGACTGCGGTCACATCCTGGCCGCGAGTCTCCTGCCAGATCGAGATCGCGTCTAGCTCGCCTTCCACCATCACCACCGTGGTCTGTGGCAGGATTGCCCCGGCGAAAAATAAGCCGTTCGCGCTGCCTTTGGCCTTGATGTATTTCGGCGTGCGGCCATCCATCCGCCGCACGTTGAGCGCCCAGATCGTGTCGTCTATCTCATTCGGAATCACAATCCCCACCGGAAGCCAGACCGTTACCCCGCCCCAGGTGGCCCGATAGGGGCGCGGGTTGTAGCCCAGCGCAAAACAGGCCAGCACGTTATCCCGGAAGCCGCGCATCAGAAGGTATTCCCGACCGGGCGAGACCTGGCCCTGGCTTTCCAGCCAGAAGGCATCCCAGCAGCGCGTCCAGAACTGCTCGGCCTGGTGCTGCCAACCTTCATCCGTCAAAGCAGACCAGGCGCGCTCATGACTTACAGAAGGTCGCCTATCCGCCCAATCATCCGGGCGTGATCGGACACAGAACCGGACCTGCCCCGGTTCCAGGGCCAGCCGCTCGCAGGCATGGCGGAAATCTACCTGATCGCGACGCATCACATACTGGATAGCATCCCCACCGAATCCGCACTGCCTGCACCAGCAGCGCGGGTTGCCGCTTTTCGGCGTCGGCCAGACCCGGAAACGGTCTCGCCCACCACAGAACGGGCACGGCCCGGCCCACTCGCCGCCATTCGTCCCGGCCCGCTTCTTGAGTGTTGTGTCCTGCTGAATCAGGTTCAAAAGGTCAATTCCGGTCGTGTCCACAGGTCCTTGTCTCCTGGTCTCGTTTTTTCAAGGCTTTCCCCAACCCTGCATAACCCTTCACAACCCTTCACCTTTTTCACCCCAAGTGCAGGGTGTGAAGGGTTGTGAAGGGTTGGTACAGCTTTTCCACTGAGCCTATCCATCGTCCATCAGCCCCAGCCCGGACCAGACCATGCCGATGTTGGTCTTGTGCTTGTCAAAGCCCCGGTCCTGCATGGCGCGGGCGAATTTCACGCTGGACAGCGACCCAAGACCGTTGGCTTCCGTCCATTGCTGATACCGCTCATACAGGCTGCCGGAGCGCACGCTTGCCCCGTCAATCCGGCGCGTGTTTTCGGCCAGAAACAGTCCTAAGATGTCGCTCTCGTTGCGGTATTCGTTCGTGGCTTCCTCGATCACGGCGGGTTCGCCCAAGCCCTGGGTGTACCAGGCCATCGCGCCGCGGACTGCCCAGGCCAGGATGCCCGGCAATTCGCTTCTCAGCGTGGATTCCAGGTGTTTGTCCCGTTTCTCTTTGGGAAAGCTCACCAGGAACGGCACAAGCCGCACGCGCCGCCAGATACCTTCATCACTGCCCTTGATGGTCGGCTTGTGATTGGTCGCCAGCCATAGCTTGAAGGTCGGCACAAACGAGATTTCGGCCCGGCTGAACAGATAGCGTCCGGTCACTTCATCGCCGCCGGTGATGGCCTTGATTCGCGCTTCGTTGAGGCGCGATCCGTCGTTCGTCTCGCTGGACATCACGATCCGCCGACCACGCAACAAGACGATCTCCTGTCCGGTGCCAGACTGCCGCCCATGCTCGAAGGTGTTGAACGCGGTGTTGGCTGCATATTCCCCGGCCAGACCCTTGAGCACATTCAGCAACGTGCTTTTGCCATTCGCGCCGGTTCCATAGCACATGAAAAAACACTGCTCGGCGATCTCCCCGGTCAGGCTGTACCCGATAGCCCGCTGCATGTAGGCGATCAGGTCCTGGTCATGGTCGAAGAGTTCGGCAATGAACCGCTCAAAGCGCGGGGCTTGTGCGTCTGGAAAGTAGGGCAGCCCGGTGCTGTGGGTGATGTACTGGTCTTGTCGGGCTTCGACAAGCTGCCCATTCGAGAGGTCCACCACGCCATTCTGGACGCCCAGCATGTGCGGGGCACGGTCAAAGACGCGGTGCGAGACGATCAGGCGCGGCACAGTCTTACCGATTCCGATACTGGCCCGGATGCGGTTGTAGTTGCCCGCGCTTTTCGTCCAGCGGATCGATTCCTGCCGGGCTTTCTCCAACTCGTCGGCCTGGTTTGGATCATCCGCTTCGATTTTGCGGGCCTTGGCTGCTTCACGCCGGACGCGAGCGGCCATGACCGCATATTGCACCACGGCTTCCCGGTCATCCTGTTGCCAGCGTTGCCCGGTCCATAAGAGCCAGCCCACGCCCGGCACAAAGCGCAGCCGGTCGCGGAACAGGTCACAGAAGGCTTCCCCCTGCCCGCTTTCGTCGTAGTCGTAAGCGTCCAGGCGGCTGAGCAAGTCCGGGGTAAGATCGATCTCCTGGGGGTAGAAGTCGCCTTCTTTGGGCAGCAAGTCGCGCAGAATCGGATCGGCGCTGCTCATGGCCCGCCAGGCGCGCTTGGCGACCCGAAGCCCGCCGCGCTCACAGGCTTTGTAGAGCGCGGCCACGGCTTCGCTGTAGTCGCCATAGTCAGCCGGATCGGGTTCCTTGACCGGACAACCCGCCAGCAGGCGTTGGACGTATTCGGAAACGTGGGCCATGCCAACCCTCGTTATAGAACGCTTGTTCTGAGTAAGTGCGAAAAAAAGAAAGCCGAGTCTCCCAGGCCGGGACGGTTAGCCTCCGGCCTGGCTCTGCTTGCCGCAGAGATCGCTCAACACGTGAGTGAAGGCTTCCAGTGCATCGGCGAAGCGGGTTGTGGCGCGGGCGGTGTCCTGCTGAGCCGCGATCTGTTTCATCTCGCGCTCGTGTTCACGCTCACGATTCTCCACGTCGCGCTGTTTCCAGTACGGCCAGCCTTCGGACAGCGCCCACCACAAACCCACGACGATCAGGCCCGTGGGCAAGGCCACTTGCAGCAGTTCCGCGATGATCTGAATGTCCATACCTGACCTCCCTACTCGCATTCCGTACCGTCGCCGGGCGGTGTCCCAATCCCGCGAACGGTGATCACGTCGATGATGATATGGGGCGGGTATTCCTTGAAGCCGGAAATCTCGAATTCCACATACGCATACCCCGGAGCGAGATCGACGGTGAAGGTATACGGCCCCTGCGCGTTGTTGATGTGCTGGAACAGGACATTGCCTGCCGGGTCACGGACGATGAAGCCGCGAGCTACATTGAAATACGTCGTGCGGCGGTAAGTCACGGTGAGTTCGGTCAACACGCCATCCGGCGGGGTGATCCGCAGGCGCGGCGCGGGTGAGTAGTCCCCGGTAATCGCCTTGTAGCGGTCTGCGGCGGCATCGTAGTACGCCTGAGTGACCACGCTGAACATGGTGCTGTTGCCATTCCCGGAAAGATAGGTCCGGCACCAGCTCGTGCCACACAAACAGCCCGTGCAAGAGCCATCGGTCAGCGCAGCCAGGACTGCTTCATGACGCAAGGTCGCGACCGCGTGCGCCCGGATGAAGGCGGCCAGGTCTTGGGCCGCGATGTTCGAGAGCGCTTCGACATCAGTCGCCCACAGGTCCAGCGCGGCACGGGTGATGCTGCCGTTCTGGTCCAGGTTGCAGTACAACCGGCACTTCACCGCATCCGCGAACGCCTGATCCAGTGCATCCTTGCGATCCTGGGCTTGCTGGGCATTCAGCGCGCCGATGATGGCGGCCACGGCTCCCACGAGGAACCCAATCGGGCCACCGATCAGGTACAGTGCCCCGATGTATCCCAAGGCAATGCCTACGGCATCCCCACGAATGGTGCTGTCGTAGAGTTCGTTCAGCCCCTCCAGAACCTTGTCGGCGACACCGGTCGCCACGGCGCACCGAAGATCGAGTACCCCACTGCCGGGGGTAGGATCGGGCACGCCGCCCGGCCCATCCGGGCCGATTTCTTCACCACAGTTGCAGACACCGGCTGGCCCCTGTGGACCGGTTGGTCCGGTTTCGCCTGCCGGTCCTTGTGGGCCAGCCGGTCCGGCTTCACCCTGCGGCCCGGTCTCGCCCTGGGGTCCGGCTGGCCCAACCGGCCCTTCCGGCCCTTGCGCGCCGCACAACGAGAAGTCGGCGATAAGCTCCCAGACTCCGCCTTCCTCACGCTGGACTTCCAGCGTACAGCCATCGCCGCGCAAGTCATAGATCATGGTTTCACATCCTCCCGGACACGGGTTGTCGCTGTTGAACTGGATGTTGGCCTGTTGGAGAACGCCCTTCCAGACAGTCGCCACTTGGGCACCCGTTCGGGCTGCGTCCCGTTCCCAGTTGAACCAATAGCCCAGTTCTTGGAGCGCCCCCCAGAAGGCCATGATGTGCCCCAGGTCGTTGGGAATGTGCAACTGCACACACAGCCGTTCTGGGGGATCGATCACCTGGGGCAAGCGCCAGCCGCCATCGTTGCGTCGCATGGTCTACCTCGCCACCAGGCAGTAGTTCAGCGCCCGGTAGGGCGGCATGTTCTCATGGGCTTCACCCAACCCGCTGCTATCCACGACCACCGACGCCGGATCGACCGCGACGACTGCCGGGCCGGTGGTGCTTGGCCCCGGTTCCGCCGAAGGTGCGGGTGCTTCCACCCCGCCATTGACCGGGATAGGCACCGGGACAACCTCGCTATGAACATGGGGCTGCGTGGTATGGCTATGCGGTTGGGTTGTGTGGCTATGCGGCCCATTCTGGTCGGCGGTGAGACTCACGCTAGCCGCGCCGCCGCTGCTGTTGGCCTGGTAGGTTGACCCCGCGCCCAGCAGGAACACATCCCGCAAGTCAGGCGTGCGGAAGGTATCCGCGTCCACGATGTAGGCCGGATCGATGACCTGGTACAGCACAGGGTAATCTACCCGCAAATGCAGACTGCCATCGCATGGCAGGCAGTTGGCGGGTGGCTGTTGGGTGACGTAAGGTAGGATCGCGCCGATCATACAGGTGCTATTGAGATACTCCAGAACCATGCCGAGCATCGCGGCGGCCATCTCGTCCGGCGTGATCGCGCCAAGCGGCTCCCAGTTTTCGGGATAGGTCAGGTCGAGCAGTGCGCCGTTGACCGCCGCGATGATCAGCGTATCGTTGGGGATGCGAAGCTGCCTGCAAACGACCTCGCCGTTTGCAGGCAGGCTGTCGGGGGTTAGCCAGGGCATGGCTGGCTACGAGTTGCGGCCCACGGCCCGAATCTGGATGACCTCGACGCCGTTGGCGTCGTTGTCCGGCGAGCGGCCCAGCGTCTCGAAAGACGTGATCCACTCCGCGACCTCGGTCGTGTCCAGCCGGATGTTGTCCTTCGCGCCGGGCACGAAGGTCACGTGGGTCAGGTCCACCGTCGGGATGGTGAGGGTGTAGACCTTGTTGGTCACGACATCGCGGTACACGACCAGCAGCTTGGCCTCGCGCTGGGCCAGGTTGTCGCCGGGCAACGCGCTGTCCAGCAGCGTATCGTCCATGACGATCCGCTCCTTGTGGAGCGTGCCGCGCGTCAACGCCTGGGTCTTGGCCTTCAGGTCGCCGAACTGGGTCAGGTACCCGGCCAGGGTAGTCGCAGTGATCGCGCCGTGGTAGAACTTCATGGCCGACTTCTCGCCGGTCTCGTCCAGGAACGTGAACGTCCCATAATGGCTCATAGAACCTCCGTAGTGTGTGGAAACGAACGAACTGCGCTTTAAGGCACAGCCGGATCGTAGCACGGAAGTTCTATGGCGTTTACCCTGTTTGTAGGGAGCGTTCGCAGCGGCAGGGATAGGTCGGGCGACCCCAGTAGCTCATGAGGGATGCTGTGGAGATGAGCCAGATGCCGCCTTCCTTGCGCGCTGCCAGGTTGCCCGTGTCAATGGCATACAGCACCGTTTTCCGGTCCTTGCCGTACATCCGGCAGGCTTCGGCCAGGGTTGTAACCAGATTCAGGTGCTTATAGTGTTCCAGCTTGGCGAGATGGGGCATGGCTCTCCTCTCCAGTAGAGACCTCGCCCCATCAATTTAGAACTTATGTTCTATTATGTCAATAGAGATGACTACATATTTAGTCGGAACAAGAACATTTGACCGTTATAGTTTTCAAATAGAGCGTTTTCGGAAGAGAATGCACAGAGAGGCGGGAGAATAAGAAAGCTGGCCTGGCCTTCCGTAAAGGTAGAGAATGAGGAATGGCGACATTCAGGTAGTTCCCTCCTCAGCAAAAAGGGTATATACTAAGCATCGTGTGCTAATCCCCACCTTTACAACGAGTATATCATGCCTGAGATCGACTACAGCGAGACCGAAACCCGGACCCGGTTCATCACGCCCAAAATCATTGATGCAGGATGGGACTCGTCTGACCACTCATTCCGGGAGGAAAAAACCTTCACGGATGGTCGCATCGGAATCCTTGGACGCAATCAAGCTCGAAGGGGAAAACCCAAAAAGGCTGACTACATCCTCTACTACGACAACGAATTGCCCATCGCTGTCGTCGAAGCCAAGAAGTATGCCCTTCCTGCCAGTGACGGCCTGCATCAAGCCAAGGATTATGCCGAGACTCTCGATCTCAAATTCGCATATGCCACGAACGGCAGAGAG
>CAZHMJ010000224.1:0-8279 GCA_964533805.1 uncultured Anaerolineae bacterium
CAGTATGGGTTCAAGGAGTTCGGTCGGGTCTGCCTTGAGGACTGAACGACACGAAAAATCCGGGTTTGAACCGCTCCGCGACGCCCAGGGTGCCTGATGTTGTCCGTAGGGTGATCCGGGCCAGCGGCATGGTTTGCCCGGCCAAAACAAAAAGCCCCGTTGCGCGGGGCCTTTTAGCCTTTCCAGCAGTGGACGGCGGGAGCCATCCAACCGGAAACAGCCAATCTTAGAGACGGGCTAAACGTTCTTGGTCAGGGCCTTGATGCAGGTCGAGCACAGGTTACGGCTCACGAGGTGGCCCTTTTCCATGACCTTGACCCGCTGAATATTGGGCTTGAACTGGCGCTTGGTCGCCCGCAAAGAGTGGCTGCGGTTGTTGCCGAACATCGGCTGCTTGCCACAATAGTCGCACTTCGCCATGGCTGATGCCTCATTCACTGGTTTCTGATCTTGGAAAGTCGCAGTAAGAATGCTACCATAGCCCTCTGGCTTTGACAAGGGTGCGCACGGTTGCGTGTGCTCCCTGAGGTCTTACGGTGTCTAATCCGCCTTGTTTGCTATAATCAGGGCAGATTTTGTGACCTGCCAGTTCGTGATACGGACAGAGAGCCAATTGGACCAGTTGAACATGACCGAACAACAGGCCATTTCGGGCGAGATTCACATCTCACCCACGGCAATAGCCTCGATTGCCAGCCGGGCAGCCCTGCAGAGTTATGGCGTGGTCGGGATGGCGGCTTTGAATCTGGCGTCGGAAGTCGCCGCGGCCCTCTCTCGCGATCCCAATCGCGGGGTCGTCGTGGCGTTGAACGGCGACGAGATTCTGATCGATTTATACGTGGTGATCGAGTACGGCACCCGGATCGCGACCGTGGCCAACAGCCTGATCAATGCTGTGCGCTACCAGGTGGAAAAGAGTGTCGGTGCGCCTGTCACCCAGGTCAATGTGCATGTTCAGGGCCTGCGGGTGACTCACCCGGATGCCTGATATGGCCGCCATCCGCCTGATTGCCAGTGCCTGCGGGCTGTTGGGCCGGCAGACTAAGCATGTCGCAGAGAGACTCATTGCATGACCGACCAGAACCCCTTATCTTCTGAATACACCTCCCTGGATGGACATCAATTCAAATCCATGCTGTTGGCTGGCATGGCCTGGCTGGAGCAGCATTATCAGATCGTCAACCAGCTCAATGTGTTCCCGGTGCCGGATGGCGACACAGGCATTAATATGCTGCTCACCATGCAGAGCGCCTACTCCGAGATCGCCGATCTGGACGATCCCCACGTGGGCAACGTGGCTCGCAAGTTCGCCAAGGGCGCGGTGAATGGATCGCGCGGCAACTCCGGCGTGATCCTGTCCCAGATCTGGCGCGGATTCAGCGTCGCGCTGCGCGAGTTGGAGCGCCTGGATACGTCCGGCTTCGTCAGTGCCTGCGAGACTGGCACGCGCTTCGCCTATGACGCGGCCCCCAAACCGGCCCGCGAAGGCACTATTCTGACCATCATCCGCGAGGTTTCCGAGCGCCTGGGGACCGATGCGGAGGCATGCCCTGACCTGCGCGATCTGCTGGACGCGGCGGTGGACCAGGCCAATGATGCCCTGGTTCGCACGCCTGAGATGCTGCCGATCCTCAAACAGGCCGGTGTGGTGGACTCGGGAGGACAGGGCTTGACTTTCATCCTGGAAGGCATGCTGCGCCACCTGCGCGGTGAATCGCTGGAAGCGGAAATGATCGCGGCTGCTGCCGCTGCTCCCGGCCGCAAGCAAGTCCCAGTCATGAGCGCGATGGAATTCGGACACCCGTATGACGTCCAGATGCTGGTGACAGGCTCCAACCTGGACGTGGAACATATCCGGGTGGCTATCGAGAAGATGGGCGACTCGACGATTGTGACCAGTGATGGCGATACAACCGTCAAGATTCACGTGCACGTGTTCGACCCTGGCCAGCCGATCAGTTACGCCTCGCGGCTGGGCGTGATCAGCGACGTGGTTGTGGAGAACATGTACCAGCAGTATCTGGAGAACATTGGCGCGGAGGTTGTGGAAGCGCCCAAGCCCACGGTCGAGCTGCTGCCGGGCGACGTCGCCGTGGTGGCGGTCTCGCCTGGGGATGGCCTGGCGCGGGTGTTCTACGAGCAGGGTGCGGCCCGGTTAGTCAGCGGCGGCCAGACCATGAATCCCAGTGTCGAGGAAATCTACACTGCCATCAACGAGCTTCCTGCCGAGAAGGTCATCTTTCTCCCCAACAATAGCAACATCGTGTTGGCGGCCCAGCAAGCGGCTCGCAAGTGCAAGGAAAAGCAGGTGATGGTCCTGCCGAGCAAGAACGTTCCGCAGGGCGTTGTCGCCATGTTCCAGTATGCGAACGTCCGTCTGCACGAGGCCAACCGGGGCAACCTGGACCTGTTCGTCGAGCAGATGACCGAGGCTCTTGAGCAGGTCATGGCTGGGGAAGTGACCACGGCGGTTCGCTCCGTGGAGATCGATGGGGTGCGGGCCGAAGCGGGGCAGTTGATCGGCTTGCTGGAAGGCAAGATCGTGGTCGCCGGTGGCGATCTCGGCCAGTTGATGCACGATCTGGTCGGCCGCCTGGACAGCAATGCCTACGAGTTGGTCACGCTGTATTATGGCTCCAACGTGGAGCCGGATGACGCGCGGTCGATCGGTGAAGCGCTCAGCCATGACTATCCCTACTTCAGCTTCGAGGTCGTGGCTGGCGGCCAGCCCCACTATCATTTTTTCTTGAGCATCGAATAGCTGGTTGACAGGCTGGCGATCAGGCGAGCGCGGGCGAGGGTTGGGGGCAGCCAGCCCAGCCAGTCGCGGACGCTTCTGCATGCTGGGAGGTAAAGGTTGGGCAAGGTTCGAATCGTCACCGACAGCTCGGTCCAGTTCCTCGACCCATCCCTGATCAGGCAGTTTGACATCACCATCGTGCCCGTGACGATCCGGTTCGGTCAGGATAGGCTCCGTGAGGGCATTGATCTGGACTCGGATGCGTTTTTTCGCCGGGTTCTGACCGAAGGCATGCCCCCGCCGGTCCTGGAAGCGCCCTCGGTGGCGGCTTATACCGAAGTCTTCACCCAGTTGCTCCAGGAAACCGATCATCTGTTGGTCTTGCCGATGGCCCACGGATTGAGCGATTCCTACCGGAACGCGGTCCAGGCGGCCGAGGCGATGCGCGGCCGGAGCGAGGTGGTCGTCATCGATTCGCTGACCACGTCGGTCGGCCTGTCCTTTCTGGTGGAAACTGCCGCGCGCGCGGCGGAGACGACCTCCTCGCTGGAAAGCGTGGTTCGAATCGTGCGCGGGGCTGTTACCCGGGTGTATTCGGTCTTCTACGTGGAGACGCTCGACTACCTGTTTCGTGGCAGGCTGATCGGAGAAGCGCAGGCCATCCTGGGCAAAATCCTAGGGATCAAGCCCTTCCTGACCATTGAGGATGGGGTGCTCCTGACCATGGAAAAGGTGCGTACCCGTCTGCAAGCGGTGGACAAGCTGATCGAATTTGTGACCGAGTTTTCGGATATTCGCGATCTGGTGATCGTCCAGAATACGCCGCATTTCACGGAGCAGACCCGGCTGATCCAGGACCGGCTGGCGCTGGAACTGGGCGGACGAGACTTTCCGATCATGATGTATGGCCCCAGCCTGGGCACTCACCTGGGGCCAGACGGGGTTGGAATCATGGTCTATGAAGCGGAAGAAGACCTTTGATGACCGCTGCAATCAAGGTCGTGGCCGATAGCGTCTGCGATGTGCCGCGCGATCTGGCGACCCACCTGGGGATCACGCTGATTCCCACCGTCGTCACCATCGGCAATCAGAGCTATCTGGATGATGACATCCAGTTGACCCGGGACGAGTTCTACCGGCGGCTGCCCACGCTCAACCCGCTGCCCACCACCTCGGCGTGCCCGCTGGGGTTGACCCGTGACATGGTCGCGGCGGCCGCGGCCGAAGCTCGCCACCTGATTTTGATCGCCGCGCCGGCCCATCTGAGCAGCATCTACAACAACTTCCGGTTGGCGGCGGAGGAATTTGCACCAGGGCGTTATACGCTCATCGATAGCGGTCAGTTGACGATGGGGGCCGGGTTTCTGGTGCTGGAGGCGGCGGAAGCGGCCGCTGCCGGGGCAAGCGTGGAAGACATCGTCGCCCGCCTTCAGGCATTGCAGTCGCGGATTCACATCTACGCGGCGCTGAATACCCTGGATAATCTGCTCAAGAGTGGGCGGGTCGGTTGGGCCACGGCAATGGCCGGGCGCATCCTGGGGATCAAGCCTGTCTTGTCTCTACGGCAGGGTGTGGTAGAGTCACTGGCGAACATCCGTACATTCCGGCGGGCGACGGACTACCTGATCGATCTGGCGATGCAGCATACGCCCCTGGAGCGGCTGGCGATCCTTCACACGGATCACTTGGCCGCCGCCAACGAATTGAAATCGGTATTCGCACCCGTTTTTCCGCTCGATCAGATTCTGGTGGTCAACGTCAATCCTTCCTTGGGAACCCATGTCGGGGCCAAAGGGTTGGGTGTGGCGCTGATCACCCGCTCATGACTGAAGAGACTTATGCCCTCAGCCCTCGAAACCTTGATGAAGATTCTCCGGCTCGAACGCGAGCAGGGGTACAAGAACGGTGCCGTGATTGGCGGCCTGGGCGCGTTTGCCAGTAAGTGGCAGGTGGACGCTCATGCCCAGGCGCGACGGCCCGATCACCACGCGCTGGTCGATGAGCTGGTCGTCCTGATGCAGGCTTACGAGCAGGTGACCGACCGTCAGGAGCGCCACCAGCGGGTCAGGTACATGATGGATCGCATTACCGGCCGTGTGCAGCCCGGGGAGACTCCGGCCCAGGCTGGCCCATCCTCTGATGCGCCGCCGGTGCGCCGGATTGAAAAACGCTCGCCTGAGAAGCGCCCTGGTGCCGGCGTGAACATCCCCAGGGACCGGCGCGGACCTCGCCCTTCGCAGCCTGCCGAGTCGGAGACGGCCTCTCCTCCGGTTGGGCCGCAGGCCCAGACTGGACCGGCGCAGCCGAAGGCTGAGCCTCCCCAGCCCCAGGCCGGCGGACCGCCTCAGGCCGGCGGACCGCCTCAGGGTGCGCCATCATCCCGGCCGGCGAGAGAGCCGGAGCGGCCACGCCGTGAGCGGCCACAGGCTGGGCCGAGACCCCAGCCTGCGCCCCACAAGCCCCGCCCGGTCCAACGCTCATCCGAAACTGAGATCGAGGACGAGTCCGACCTGGAGCCTGAGATTTTCTCCAGCGAACAGGTCGGCATGGGCCTGGAGGACATCGTCCCGGCGGAAGGGGATGCCAGCGAAGCCATGCAGGAGGAGCCGGTCCGGCCCAAGCCACGCCGCAAGTCGCGTCGGGGCGAGGCCCCGGCCGACGCGCTGGAACGTCTGCACGGGCTGAACGCTCCGGTGACGGTCGTCGAGCGCGTGGGCGAGCGTGTTTCACAAAAGCTGGCTCGCCTGAACCTCCACACGGTGGAGGATTTGCTCTACCATCTCCCTCGCCGCTACGACGACTACACCCGGATGGTCCCCATCCACCGGGCCGAGCCGGGCGGCATCTACACGCTGATTGGCTCGGTGCGCACCAGCATGATCCACAAGGCCCGCACCGGGCGTGAGTTCCTTCAGGTGACACTCGACGATGGAACGGCGACCCTGGAAGTGTTCTTTTTCGGGCAGCCGTATCTGGCCCGCCAGCTCAAGCGCGGTGTGCAGGTAGTGGTCAGTGGCAAGACCGAAAGTTATCTGGGCAAGCTGTCGATGTCGAATCCTGAATGGGAGTTGTTGGAATTCGAGAATCTGCATACGCGCTCGATCGTGCCGGTGTATCCCCTGACCAAGGGGCTGACCGGCCGCACGATGCGCCGCATTCTCAAGACAACCGTGGATTATTGGGCCGGGCGCCTGCCGGACTACGTGCCGGAGAGTGTCCTTGATCGCGCCGATCTGGTCGATCTGGGCTGGGCGCTGCGCCAGGTGCATTTCCCGGAGCATTGGGATTACCTGCGCTACGCCCGCGAACGGCTGGCCTTCGATGAGCTGCTGATCCTGCAACTGGCGATGCTGGCTCGCCGCCGCGCCTGGCAGCAGGTGCCGGGCGTGCCGCTGGCCGTGGACGATGACTGGCTGGCCGGGTTGATCGCGCGCCTGCCCTTTACTCTGACCGGTGCGCAGCAGCAGGCCCTGAACGATATCCGGACCGACATGGCGCGCGCCGTGCCGATGAACCGCCTGTTGCAGGGCGATGTGGGGTCGGGCAAGACTATCGTCGCCGCGCTGGCGATGGCGATCGCGGTTCAGAATGGCGGACAGGCCGCGCTGATGGCTCCGACCAGCATCCTGGCCGAGCAGCATTTCCAGTCGATTACGGCCACGCTGGCCGCGCTCCTGCCCGACCGCGAGATCGCCATCCGACTGCTGACCGGGGCAACGCCGCCTGCCGAGCGGGACGAGACGCTGGCGCGCCTGGCGGATGGCACCGTGTCGATCGTGGTTGGCACCCATGCCCTGATTCAGAGCGGGGTCAGCTTCCACAACCTGACCCTGGCGATCGTCGACGAGCAGCACCGCTTCGGGGTGGAGCAGCGTGGGCAGTTGCGCAGCAAGGGCACCAACCCGCACCTGCTGGTGATGACCGCCACGCCGATCCCGCGCACCCTGGCCCTGACCTTGCATGCCGATCTCGATCTCTCGGTCATCAACGAGCTGCCGCCAGGGCGAACCCCGGTCGAGACGCACGTGATGTCGGGCCTGGAGCGCGAGCGCGCCTACAGCTTTATCGATCAACAGATCGCGCAGGGCCGCCAGGCGTTCATCGTGTATCCCCTGGTCGAGGCCGAGGATGAGGAAGACGAGTCCCGTGCGGCAGTGGATGAATACGGCCGGTTGAGCCGGGAGGTCTTCCGAGGCCGGCGGTTGGGCTTGCTGCACGGCCGGATGAAAGCCGACGAAAAAGAGGCCGTCATGGCGGCCTTCAAAGCGGGCGAACTGGATATCCTGGTCAGTACCTCCGTGGTCGAGGTCGGGATCGATATCCCCAACGCCAGCGTGATCCTGGTCGAGGATGCCAGCCGGTTTGGGCTGGCCCAACTCCACCAGTTCCGGGGACGGGTAGGGCGCGGCGCGGCCCAGTCCTACTGCCTCTTGATGGGCGAGACTGGCTCGCCGGAGGCGACCCAACGCCTGGAAGCCATGACCCGCACGACCGATGGGTTCGAACTGGCCGAGATCGATTTTCGCATGCGCGGTGCGGGCGACCTCTTGGGCCTGCGCCAGAGCGGGCTGGGGACGCCGCTGCGCTTCGGCGGCGACATCAATCCGCCTCTGGTCGCGTTGGCCCAACGCGAGGCGCGTACGCTGTACGAGGAAGACCCAGACCTGCGCATGCCTGAGCACCAGTTGCTGGCGGAGCGGGTCGCCATGTGGCGGGCCGTCCAGGCGGACCTGAGCTAACCCGGGCGCTGGTTGACCCGTAGCGAGGACGAACACACAATGCGCATCGCGCTGTATCCAGCGTCATTTGACCCGGTCCATTATGGCCATATCGACATCGCGCAGCGGGCAGCCCGGCTGTTTGACGAGTTGGTCGTGGCGGTGTATGACCGGCCGAACAAGCGATTGCTCTTCACGGCGGAAGAGCGATTTGCCCTGGTGGAGAAATCGCTGCATCATATCCCAAACATTCGAGTTGCGATATACGGCGGTCTGACTGTAGACTATGCACGTGAGGTCAACGCGATCGCGATTGTGCGCGGGCTGCGCGTGTTCTCGGATTTCGAACTGGAGTTCCGCATGGCTCTCGCCAACCGGCGGCTGGCGCCGGGGGTCGAGATCGTCAATCTGATCGCGGGCGAAGCCTACGTGCACCTGAGTTCGAGCACCGTCCGCGAGATTGCTTCGCTCGGGGGTGATGTCAGCACGATGGTTCCGCTGCACGTTCAGCGGGCGCTCAAACAGCGCTTCACGGAACTGAATCAGAGTGATGACCGACCGGTGTATATGGTCAGTATGACGGACTGATTGGGGAGGCTGGTGATGGACATCCTGCATCTTGTGGATCGCCTGGAAGACTTGATTGACGAAGGGCGGCACATTCCACTCAGCAAATTCACCATGATCGATGAGGAACGCGCGCTGGAGATTATCGACCAGATGCGCATCTCGATCCCTGAGGAAATCGAAAAGGCCAACCGGGTCTTGCAGCAGCGCGACCGGCTGATGCGCACGCTTCCACTCGCCGGCAGCGTACTTGT
>CAZHMJ010000225.1:0-8251 GCA_964533805.1 uncultured Anaerolineae bacterium
CTCCGCGTCCTCTGTGGTGAGATGTCTTTTTCAGTTTGATGCGATTGCCCTGACCTGTCGCCACCTGCTCGTTGCGGTTCTATAATCTACCAATCACCATCGACCAATCACCAATAACCTACATCGGCCACTCTCTCCTAAGGAGTCCCCCTATGACCGAAGTCGTGATCATCGACGCGCTGCGCACCCCGATCGGGCGCGTGGGCGGCGTATTGAGCGCCGTCCGCCCCGACGACCTGGCGGCCCACGTCCTCAAAGCCCTCGTCGAGCGTACCGGGATTGACCCTGCCGATGTCGAGGAAGTCTACATGGGCTGCGCCAACCAGGCCGGGGAGGACAACCGCAACGTGGCCCGCATGGCTACCTTGCTGGCCGGGTTTCCCCAGAACGTGCCCGCGGTCACGGTCAACCGGCTGTGCGCCAGCGGCCTGAGCGCGGTCAACCTGGCTGCCCGCGCCATCCTGGCCGGGGAAGGCGACGTCTATATCGCGGGCGGGGTGGAGAGCATGAGCCGCGGCCCGTATGCCGTCCCCAAGAGCGCCCAGGGCTGGCCGGTCGGCAACGTCACCGCCTGGGATACGTCCTTTGGCTGGCGCTTCCCCAACCCGAAGCTGGAAGCCCTGTTCCCGCTGGAGGCCATGGGCGAGACCGCCGAAAACATCCAGGAGCAGAGCGATCCGAAGATCACGCGCGAGGCGCAGGATGCCTTCGCCTACGAGAGCCAGCGCCGCGCGGTAGAGGCGATCAACACCGGCCGCTTCCGGGCGGAAATTGCCCCGGTGCCGATCCCGCAGCGCAAGGGCGACCCCGTCCTGGTCGAGCACGACGAGCATCCGCGCTACCACTGGGAGAACGGCGTGGCCGTCCTGGAAACGACTCCGGAGCAGCTCGCCAAACTCAAGCCGGTTTTCCGCGCCGGGGGGACGGTCACGGCGGGCAACGCCAGCGGCCTCAACGACGGCGCGGCGGCGATCCTGTTGATGAGCGCCGAGAAAGCGGCGGCGCTGGGCCTCCAACCGCTGGCCCGCTGGGTGGCGAGCGCGGCGGCGGGTCTCGACCCGCGTTTGATGGGCCTCGGCCCGGTCCCGGCCACGCGCAAGGTTCTCCAGCGCGCCGGGCTGGCGATCGAGGACATCGATCTGATCGAACTCAACGAGGCGTTCGCGGTGCAAGCCCTGGCCGTGATGCGCGAACTGGGCCTGCGCCAGGAGATCACCAACGTCAACGGCGGCGCGATCGCGCTGGGGCATCCCCTGGGCTGCTCCGGGGCGCGCATCCTGACCACGCTGCTGCACGAGATGAAGCGCCGCAAAGCGTCCGGGGAAGCCATGCGCTACGGGTTGGCGACCCTGTGCGTCGGCGTTGGCCAGGGCGAATCGACCGTGATCGAGATGAAGTAGGGCTTGACCTCACCCCCTGACCCCCTCTCCACAGCGTGGAGAGGGGGAGACGAGCGAAGCGAGGCGGGGGTGAGGTTACAGCACGTTCATCTCGCACACGGTGCGGAAGTGGTAGCCGTAGATCGCCAGCGTGACGGCCAGCGGGAACGAGCGCGGCCGCCGGAGCAGCGTCCAGCCCAGCAGCCGCCAGTACTCCACGCGCTCCTGGCCTTTGATCCCCAGCAGGACGATCGAGCGGAAAAAGGCCCGGATGTGCTCGCGCTCCAGCGGCGTTTTGACGTCGGGCGGCCGGTATTCGCGCAGGAAGGTCCGCACGCGCTGGTAGTAGGCGTCCGGGGCGTAAATGTGGCTCAGGATGCGCTGGTAGCCCTCCTTGAGCAGGTCGATCGGCATGGCCGGGATGATGTTGGTGCTGCCGTCCACGTTGTCGCCGGACAGGCTGCGCTCCAGCAGGCGGCCCTGCTCCTTGAGGCGCTCATAGAGCTGGGTGCCGGGCGGGGCTTGCAGCAGGCCGACCATTGCCGTGACGATCCCACTTTTCTGGATGAAGTCGATCTGGCGCTGGAAGGTCGAGGGCGTATCGCTGTCGAAGCCGACGATGAACCCGGCCTGCACCTGGAGGCCCGCCCGCTGGATGCGGCGCACGTCTTCCACCAGGTCGCGCTTGAGGTTCTGCTTCTTGCTGCACTCGGCCAGGCTGTCCTCTTCCGGCGTCTCGATCCCGATGAAGACCGAGGTGAATCCCGCACGGGCCATCAGGTCGAGCAGCTCCGGGTCATCGGCCAGGTTGATCGAGACTTCCGTGTTGAACGTGATGCTGGGCTTGTCCTGCCGCCAGGCGATCAGCGCGGGCAGCAGCTCCTGTTTGAGGACTTTTTTGTTGCCGATCAGGTTGTCGTCCACGAAAAAGACGCTCTGCCGCCAGCCGTGGGCGTACAGGCTGTCCAGCTCGGTGATGATCTGGGCCGTGGTCTTGGTGCGGGGGCGATGGCCGAGCAAGGCGGTGACGTTGCAGAAGTCGCAATTGTACGGGCAGCCGCGCGAGAACTGGATGTTCATGGTGGCGTAGCGATCCATTTCGGCCAGGCCCCACAACGGGACCGGCGTCTGGGCCAGATCGGGATGCTCGCCGGTGGTGTACATCCGCTGGAGGCTGCCCCGTTCCAGGTCGGCCAGGAAGGGGGGCAGGCTGATCTCGGCTTCGTTCAGGACGAAGTGGTCGACGTCCGGGAACTCGTCCGGCTCCATTGTGAACAGCGGCCCGCCGGCGACGATCTTGACGCCCAGCGCCTTGCAGCGGGCGATGACCTGCTCGGCGGAGGCGCGCTGGACGGTCATCCCGCTGAGAAAGACGTAATCGGCCCACAGCAGGTCCTCGGCTTTGAGCCATTGGATGTTGAGATCGACCAGACGCTTGTTCCACTCCGCAGGCAGCATGGCGGCCACGGTCAGCAGGCCCAGCGGCGGCGAGACCGACCGGCGGCGGATGAATTTGAGGGCGTGCTTGAAACTCCAAAACGTGTCGGGAAACTCCGGGTAAACCAAGAGAATATTCATCGGGCTGTGCTCCTTGATGCCCGAGGGCGCAGAATCCCCTCCCCAATGGCGCATACAATCACTGTATATAAACCGGAAGTCGCGCAAAGGGTTCGCCCGTGCAGCCTGAGGCAGCAACGTGGCGGGAGAGAGCGTCCAGGCGGCAAGCGTCGACGCATGGCAGCAGATGACCCGGGGGCCTTGCTTTTACCAATCACCAAAAACGAATAACCAACTACCGCTTCTTCTTGAGGTCGATCAGCCAGTTCTTCACTTCAGGGCTGCGCGGGCCGCCGCGCCGGATGTATTCCTCGTAGTCGGCCTGCGCCCGGCGAGTGTCGCCCAGTTGCCTGTACAGCACGCCCCGGTTGAGGTAACCGGAGTGGAAGTTCGGGTCGAGCTTGATCGCCGTGGTGCAGTCCCGGATCGCATCCTTGAGCCGCTTGAGGTCCATCAGGGCGTTGGCGCGGGCCAGGTAAGACCGCGGGTCGTTGGGACTCAGCTTGATGACCCGTTCCGCGTCGCGCAGGGCGGCCTGGGTGTTGCCCTTGCGCCGGTACAGGTTGTGCCGGTCGAGGTACGGGTCGGGATCATCCGGGGCGAGGTCGATCGCCCGGTTGAGGTCGTCGAGCGCGTCCTCGAGCTGGCCGATGGCCAGGTAACACGCCCCGCGGATGGAATACGGCTCGGCCTGGTTGTTCCAGCCCCGGTTGATGGCTTCCGTCAGGTCATCGATTGCCGGCTCGTGCCGGTCGAGCTGGTACAGGCACCAGCCGCGCCGGTAGAACGTGTCCGCATCGCGCATCCCACAGTCCATCGCCTCGGTGAAGTCCAGCACGGCATCTTCGAAGCGCTTGAGCGTTTTTTCCATCGAGGCCCGATCGTAGTACATCCCGGCATTTTGCGGCTCGTAGTGCAGGGCCATGGTCAGGTCGTCAATGGCTTCGTCGTAGCGCTGCAACTCGCGCAGGGCGTAGGCCCGCGCCCGGTAGCAGGACGCCGAGTTCTCGCAGTACTCGATTGCCTTCGTCCCGACCTGGACCGCCTTCTCGAATTCGCCCAGGTTGCGCAGGCTGTTGCTCAGGCCGACGTGGGCGAAGCCGTGCTGAGGATAGGCCTTGATGGCGAGCTGGTAGTAATGGGCCGCCTCGCGGTACTTTTTGAGGTCCAGGTAGATCAGGCCCATGTTGTTGTAGACGTTGGCGATTTCGGGGCTATCCGGATTCTGCTGGACTGTTTTGAGGTAGGCGGCCAGCGAGTCCTCCAGGCGGCCCATGCTGTAGTAAATCTGGGCGTACATGCGCCACAGGTCGGGGTGGTCGGGCTGCAATTCCTGAACCCGCTTGAGGTCGACCAGGCCGTCCTTGCCGCGACCCGCGGCCGCCTGCGACCCGGCCCGGCTGAAGTAGTAGTCGACGTCGGTCGGGTCGATCTGGATGGCGCGGGTGTGATCCTCGACCGAACCTTCGTAATCGTCCAGGTAGTAGCGGGTTTTGCCGCGATACCACCAGGCCGGGGCCGCGCCGGGGGCCAGCTCCACGGCGCGCGTGAACTCGTGGTAGGCGGCCCGCATGTTGCCCGCGTTGAAGTAGAACAGGCCGCGGCTGTAGTAGACCTGAGGTTCTTCCGGGGCCAGGCGACGGGCGGTGTCGATGTCGGCGATGCCCTGATCGAGCTGGCCCAGGCTGCCGTACATCCGGGCGCGCAGCAGGTAGGCCGGCACGTAGTCCGGCGCGACCTTGAGCGTCTGGTTGATGAAGCGCAGGGCGTTGGGGGTATCGTCCTTGTCCTCGAACAGCAGCCGGGCGCACTGGTAGTAGCCCTCCGGCTCGTTGGGTGTTTGGGCGGCCAGGTGCTGGAAGGTCTTGAGCGCGTTGTCGAAGTCGTTGCGCATCAGGAAGATATGGCCCAGCGGCAGGTACAGTTGATCGAGGGGCATATGCTCGGCGAGCTTGTCCGGCCCGGCCTTGACCGCCAGACTGTAGCAGCGCAGGGCCTCGTCGACTTTCTCCTGGCGGAGGTAGATGTCGCCCTGGATTTTGTAGGCCATGCCGTTCTGATCGGGCGCGACTTCCAGGGCGCGCTGGGTGTCGGCCAGGGCGGCGGGATAGTTCTCCCGGTTCAGATAGGCCCGCGCACGCCAGAAATAGGCGCCGGCGCAATCGGGGTCGAGCGACAGGGCGCTGGTCGCGTCGGTGATGGCCTGCTCGTATTCCCCGACGGCAAACAGCAGCCTGGCCCGGCTCAGGTAAGCCTCGATCGAGGCCGGGTTGAGGTTGACCGCGCGGGAGAAATAATCGAACGCGGCGCGCGGGTTGCCCTTGGCGGCCAGCATCCGGCCGCGCTCGATGTACAGGTCGGGATTGTCCGGGGCCTGGCGGATGGCCCGCGCGAAGTCCGCGATGGCGCTGTCTTCGTCGCTCTTCTGGGCGTGCAGCCGGCCCCGGCCAAGCAGCGCGCCGACGTGAGTCGGGTCGATCTGGATGGCGCGGGTGAAATCCTCGCTGGCCCGGTCGATGGCCTGGCCGCGGGCCAGCACCGCCCCGCGCCGGACGAGGGCTTCCACGTGGCGCGGCTCCTGCTGGAGCACGCGGGTGTAGTCGGTGTAGGCCGCCTTGAAGTCGTCCCTGGCGGCGTACAGGTCACCACGCCCCAGGTAAGCGCCGGTCAGGGTGGGGTCCAGGAGCAGGGCCTGGTTGAAGTCACTGAGGGCTTCGTCCCCCATCTTGCCGATGGCGCGCGCCTGGGCGCGATAGAAGTAGGCTTCGGCGTGGGTGGGGGAGAGGCGCAGGGCCAGCGTGAAGTTCGTGATGGCCCGGTCCAGATCGGCTTTGAGCAGGTAGACCAGACCCAACTGGGTACAGGCTTCGGCGCTCTGCGAATCCAGGCGGAGGGCGGTTTCCAGAGCTTCCAGCGCGCCATCCAGGTCACCCTGTTGGGCAAAAACTTTGCCGCGCTCGATGAACTCCGCGGCGGAAGGCTGATCAATCATTGGGTCCATGCTCCAGTCAACGCCTCAGTGGAAATCATGATAGTGAAGCCTGGATAGGCGCGCAAGCCCCAGGCAATCGCATCAAACGAAAAGGCAGCTCACTGCGAGTTGGTTATGCCGCTGGCAGCGTCCAGGCGGCAAGCGGCGAAGCGCCAAGCGAAAAACAGGACGCGCGTGCCAGACGGCACACGAAAGGGATGAAAATCAGGCCTGCTGACGACGCGGCCAGGCCTTTCTTACCTTTGGCTAATCGCTGACGGCTGAGTGCTGACCGCTGTTCCGGAGTCCCTGGTGGCTTGGCGGTTCAACCTGCTCTTGATGCGCTTGCCCTGTCTTTCTGCCTCTTATCTCTTGCCTCCGCCTTGTTTGGGGGTATCTTTGGAAGGGTTTTGCCTTCTGGTTGCGTGGTACACGGACTACCGGGATCGATCATGCGCGTCGCGTTGTTTACCGAGACATTCCTGCCGAAAATCGACGGCATTGTGAAAGTGGTTTGCCTGACCCTGGAACACTACCAGCGCCGGGGAGTCGAAGCGGTCGTGATCGCCCACGAGCGCGGCGTGCGCGAGTATGCCGGCGCGCGCGTGATCGGCGTGCCGGGCGTCCCGGCCCCGTTCTACCCGGAGCTGCGCCTGGGCCTGCCGATGCCGACCACGTACCGCCGGGTCAAGGCTTTCCAGCCGGACCTGATCCATGTCATCCACCCGGTGATGATCGGGCTGGGTGGGATGCTCACCGCGCGGCGGCTGGGGGTGCCGGTGGTGGCCTCCTTTCACATCGACCTGATGCGCATTTCGCATTTCTACGGCCTGGGCTTTCTGGAACCGGCCGCCTGGCTGCTGACCCGGCTGACCTTCAACCGGGCGGCGGTCGCCCTGGCCCCCTCCAAACTGATCCAGCAGGAGATGCTGGCCAACGGGGTGCGCAGAGTGGGACTGTGGCGGCGCGGCGTGGACGCCGAGGCCTTTCATCCCCGCTACCGGGACGCGGCCATGCGCGCCGCGCTGAGCGACGGCCATCCGGAAGACACGGTCCTGCTCTACGTGGGGCGCGTCTCCGTGGAGAAGCAGATCGAGCAGATTCGGGCTGTGCTGGAGCAGGTGCCCGGTACGCGCCTGGCGATCGTCGGCGACGGCCCGCACCGCCCGATCCTGGAACAGCACTTTGCCGGGCTGCCGGTCAAGTTCATGGGCTACCTGACCGGGGACGATCTGGCGCGGGCCTATGCCAGCGCGGACATCTTCGCCTTCACCTCGGCCCTGGAGACGTTCGGGCTGGTCGTGGTGGAGGCGATGGCGGCCGGGCTGCCGGTCGTCTCCGCGCGGGTGGGGGGCGTGGTGGATGTCGTGCAGGAAGGCGTGACCGGCTACACCTTCGCGGTCAACGACGTGGCCGGGCTGGTGGACGGCGTGCGGGCCATCGTCAGCGCGCCGGGCCACCGGGAAGAGATGAGCCGGGCCGCGCGCGCCTTCGCGGAGACGCAAAGCTGGCCGGTCATGATGGACGAACTGCTGGACGTGTACCGGGCCGTGTTGGAGAAAAAGCGGGCGGAGTAGGGGCGGTTCGCGAACCGCCCTATCGCGATTCCGAACCAGGCGGCGCGGCAGGTGGATCGAGGCGCGCCTGCTCCACGATCAGCGGGCGGTTCGGGTTGGCATAGTCCAGGCCGAGCGCGTCCACGATATCCATGATCTGGAGCATGATCTCCTGCTGCTCGCGCATGAAGTCCAGCCAGTCCTTGTGCCAGATGAAGCAGATCAGCCGCACGTCGAGCGAATTCTCCCTGAAGCCGGTGAACAACACCTGGATCGAGGCCCGGTCCACGTTTTCACGGCTCTTGAGCAGCGCCTCCAGCCGCTCCAGCAGGGCACGCATCTGGGCGCTGGTCGGCCCGTAGGCCAGGCCGAGGGTGAAGTCCATGCGGCGCTTGGCCAGGCGTGACCAGTTGGTGATCACGGAACTGGCGAGCTTGCTGTTGGGGATGGTCACCACCGCCTGATCCTGCTGGCGGATGCGGGTGGAGCGAAAGCCGACCCGCTCGACCGTGCCGGACACGTCCGGCGTGGTGATGTATTCGCCCACGGCCAGCGGCCGGTCGCCGACAATCGTCGTGAACCCGAACAGGTTGGCGACGGTGTCCTGGGCGGCCAGGGCGAAGGCCAGCCCGCCCAGGCCCAGCCCGGCGATCAGGCCGTTGACGTCGTACTTCCACTCTTGCAGGACAATCACAATCGCCAGCGCGACCAGGACGATTTGCAGACCGGTGCGCAGGAAGGGCAGGAGCTGCTCGTCGATCCGCAGGCCGGTCAGCCCGGCCAGCAGC
>CAZHMJ010000226.1:0-3092 GCA_964533805.1 uncultured Anaerolineae bacterium
CTCCGCGTCCTCTGTGGTGAGATGTCTTTTTCAGTTTGATGCGATTGCCCTGCGGGCAGCGCGGCCTTACCTTGACACGTATTGGGCGGTTCGCGAACCGCCCCTAATGAGATTTGACGAACAAGATCGGTAAGCAGGTATCCCTACAACGAGGTTGATGTGCCATTACCCAACTTGTTCAGCAACATTCGTCAGATGCCTGTTTTTCGCGATGCTTACTTGTCGGATGAACCATTTAGTGGACTTTGTATCCCTGGCCCGCGACCTGGCAGCGATAAAACTGCTGGCGGTGGTGCGACTGCCGGCGCGGGTGATCCAACGATCCCCCTCCCTGGATCACGGTCAACGTGATTGCCGGATTTCTCCGCAAAGGATCATGAGGTGCTGGCGCTACAACTACGCTTGTCGCCGAACTCACCACCACGCTATTCTGTGGAGTTACCCAATTCTAAAAAATATATAAAAATTATCGGATAAAGTGCAAAGTGATCTAAAGTTAAATAGATGTTAAAGGCTGTTGAACTGGTTTGATTTGCAGGCAGCCATGACAGGCGGGCGACAAGAGAATGACATGCGCCTTTTTGCGCCACTTCCTTCATGGTCAATCTCAGTTCTGGGCTGGTTTCCCCTTGAACCAGCCAAGGGATCAAGCGATGAAATTCACGATTTCCCCTCGAATAGTCCGCGTTCTGGGCATCATCATTGTCTGCCTCATCCTGGCCAATTTGGGCGCGATGGCGGGCAGGCTCGTCTTTAATCAGGAAACTGTCGACAGAATCGTGCCTCTCTTCGATTTTGACGATGAGGGCAACTTCCCCACGCTGTTTTCAACCCTGCTGCTGCTGGGCTGCGCCGGGTTGGCGCTCCTCGTGGGCTTGTCTCGCAGGGCGCAAGGCGCGCGGGATGGCGGTTACTGGCTGTTTCTGGCGGCGGTTTTCGCCTACCTGGGCATCGATGAGACGGTCAAAATCCATGAACGGCTGATCGTGCTGATTCGGGATGCGCTGGGGACGTCGGGGGTTCTGTTTTTCGCCTGGGTGATTCCCTACGGGTTGGCGGCGCTGGTGCTCGGAGTAATCTATCTGCGTTTCCTGTGGCGGCTCCCGACCCGCGTCCGGATTCTGATCCTCCTGGCTGGCGGCCTCTACGTGGCCGGCGCGCTGGGCATGGAGATGATCGGCGGGGCGTACTTCGATATGCGCAATGGGGAGAAAGACGTGGTCTTTGCCCTGATGGCGACCCTGGAAGAAACCCTGGAGATGGTGGGTCTGACGGTCTTCATCTACGCCCTCCTGACGTACATCGGCACGACCCTGGGCGGGATCAGCCTGCAAATCGCGCCGGCCGCGCCCGAAAGTGTGCCGGTCCAGGCCCAGCCGGTGATTCAGCCCGCGCCACACGACGGGCTGTCCAGCCCGTCCGAACTCTAGCCCGTCTTGCAAAGCCCATCCCCCGGGGACAGACAACTGCCTGTCCCCGGTTTGATTCCCCGCCTCAGCCCGCCTCGACCGGCCGGGCGAACCACAGGGTGACCCCGGTGCGCTGGAAGCCGGTCGATTCGGCCGCCGCCTGCATGCCCAGGTTCTCGCTGGACGTGCCCAGTCTGGCGAGTCTCGCTCCCCGCGCCTGGAGCAGCGCGCAGCCGGCCAGCAGCAGGGCGCGGGCCAGGCCGCGCCGCTGGAAGTCGGGGTGAGTGGCGACCGGGTCCGTGTAGCCTACGGTCTGTCCGGCGCGCGCGCTTTCTTCGGAGTCGATCGAGCACAGGCAGTAAGCCGCCAGCCGCCCGTCCGACGCGACTGCGACCAGGTCCAGGGCCGGCTCGTAGTCCGGCCCGGTCATCATCGCCCGGCGCTCCTCGACCGTCATGTACTCGGTCCCGAACGCGGCCCGATGCAGGGTCACCACCGCTTCAAGCTCGCGCGCCCCGTCCAGCGGCCGGATCGTGAAGCCGGGCGGCAGGGCGGGCGCCGGGATCGGGCCGTCCAGCGGGCGCTCCAGGTACAGGGACAGCACCGGCTGCTGGACGAATCCATGCCGCCGCAGGAAGGCGAGCCGGTCCGGGTCGTCCTCGCGGGCGCTGGCGTCCAGGGTGCGCGGCTCGCCGGTCTCACCGTCCTCGACCGGCTGCCGTCGGACGCAGTCCGCGCCCCAGGCGACCAGGTCGTTCTCGACGGCGGCCAGGTCGGATTCCCGCTCGAAGGCCCAGTGCAGGTTGCTGTAATGGTCGACCAGACCGTACCCCACCGGCCGGCCGGACTCATCCAGCCACAGGCGGGTCTGGGCCTGGATCGCGGGCAGGCACAGCAGTTCGCGCAGGTCGGCCAGCGCGAGATCGCCGCTTCCGGCGTGGCGGATCAGGTCGAGGACCGCTCCCTCGTCGTCACCGGCGTACGGGCGGCTGGTCAGGGTGGGCATGGGGACCTCCGATTCAAACGGGTGGAACAGAACCATGGGGAAGATTGTACCTGCGATCCGCTTCGTAGCGTCGAACTGGGGTCCGACGCCCGTGCCAAACACACGCTTCCGCCGGGCACACGCACCAGGGCAGGTTGGCCGTTTGATTTCCCGCGTTGGACCCCTGCCGATGGCTTGCATCGCAATCCAACGCTACCTCTCTCTTTGAAATCCGTGCCCTCTTTTGCTTTCCCTTTTTTTCCAAAATCCCTTATACTTGTATTAGCAGCGATCTTCTGGCGGCAGTAGCGAGCCGTGCTCGCGGGGGAGGTGGGGGCCGTGCAGCGGGATCGGAATCAGATGGCGTTGGCGTCGGAGGCGGTGCTGGCGGTCGTGGCGGTGATTGTCGCCGCAGTGATCGTGGGCCTGCTGGCCTGCCTGATCATCCACGTCGGCGGCTCGCTGGCCGAGATGCGGGGGCTGTACTGGGTCCCCTAGCGGGGAGTCCTGACGGGGCCGGCCGCGCGCCGTAATCCATCCACCGCCGGGAGTGGCCCGGCATCATTGCGCTGAATCGAACAGGGCAGGCATTGAACGCCTGCCCTGTGGCTTGATTCGGCCGGTTTTCCGCTTACGCCCGCGCGGCGGCCACCAGCGCGTCGATGTTCTCCGGCTTGGTGCCGGCGTCACCCTCGCGC
>CAZHMJ010000226.1:3192-8157 GCA_964533805.1 uncultured Anaerolineae bacterium
GCGATCAGGGCATCGATGTTCTCCGGCGGGGTGCCGGGGGTGACGCCGCCGCCGAAGGACAGGATCATCCCACCGCCCGGCGCGCCCTTGCGCAGGCATTCCCGCGCCCAGGCCGTGACCTCCTCCGGCGTGCCGCGCACGCCCAGGTCGAGCGGGGGCACGTTGCCCATCAGCGCGACCCGGTGGCCCATCTGGGCCTTGGCCTCGGCGATGTCGATCGTGTGGCTGAAGTTGAACACGTCGAACCCGGCCCCGGCCAGGCTGCCCAGCAGGTGCGGGCAGGGCGTGTCGTTGTGGTAGACCCGGATCAGCCCCTCGAACTCGTTGAAGAGGCGGCTCAGGTGGGGGTGAACCAGGGCCTCGTAGTGTGCCTTGGAGACCATCCCGACCACGTCGTCCAGGACCATGATCCCTTCCGGCGCGTGCAGAGTCTCCAACTGGGCGTGCAGCCAGCGGATGATCGAGGTGGTCACGGTCTCCAGCAGGCGGTTGACTGCCTCCGGGTTCATGGCCAGTTCCATCATCAGGGGCGTGATCCCGGCCAGCCAGGAGGCGACCGTCATCGGCCCGCGCGCGCAGACCATCCGGATCGCCCGCCCTTCGGCGCGCAGGCGCTGGTCCATCACCTCGTAGGTGCGCAGGATCAGCGGCATCAGGCCATCCTCGCGCGGGTTGATCGGCTGGGCCGTGGCGATCCAGTGGTTCAGGTCGTCCACCACCGGCTCGATCGACGGCGTGGCGTTGGGATAGAAGCGCATCTTGACGCCGAAGGCCGACGGCTCGGCCGCCATCCCGTATTCGACCCAGTAGCCCGGAATCCAGACCACGTCGGGGAAGCGCTCTTCCAGGCCCCGGTTGATGGCCAGCCATTGATCGGGGAAGAGATAGTAATCCCGCGTGTCGATCCCGGCGTAACCCGGCAGCCACGGGCTGTCCACGATCAGCGCGACGGGCACCCGATCGGGTTCGCCCAGCTGCGCCGCCAGCTTAAACCGTTCCCAGTTCGTGCTCATGCTGCTCTCCATCGGATGGGGCCGCGCGCACCCGCGCGGCAAAGGATTAGCCCGGCCTATGCCTGTGAGGTTGTGGTTTTTCCCCTGCACTGATGGCGAATTATACTTGAATGGCGATTCTGATCCGAATTCAGGGCGAGGATTCCGCCCTGTCCGGAGAGCATCTTTTTTGATAGAGAATATCGTGATATGTGAACGTTGACAGAGATAGCTTGACAATCGGGAAAAGCCATGATATGCAAGTAATATGCTTTATCATCCACAGGTGTGATACTTTGCCCAACCCGATGACCAGAAAAATTCGTGCCGTCACCACCCGGCATGCGGCTGCGAAGGCAGGGTTCTTCCAGACGATGGTTTTTGGGTCTTGATGAGGTTCAGGAGCTACGGGCGGCACGCCAACATGCCCCTGGAATGAGATGCCCGGTGCGTGGTCCGGGGTAGAGGCAAACCCGTCGCGCCGGTCCTGGTCGACAACAAGCCCGCGTTCATTGCAGTTGACATCCTCACCATTCTGCCGGGCAATCACCCAAAAATAGATGCTTATTGGCACGGCAGCCCTGTTTCCCTGACTATTCAACGTTGTGCTTCTTGAAGCCTCGTCGTCCGAACTCGTCTTCATAGGGAGGTCTGATCGTGGTCGATAGCTTTGCTCAGCAATACGCCCTCAGGATGGTCAACATCGAAAAATACTTTGGCCTGGTCTGTGCCCTCAAGAACATCAACCTCGAGGTCGGCAAGAACGAGATCATCGGTCTGATCGGCGACAACGGCGCCGGCAAGTCCACCATGGTCAAAATTCTGACCGGCGTGTTTAAGCCCACCAGCGGCGATCTGTACATCGCCGGGCGCAAGGTGGACTTCAGGACGTATGACGTCCAGCACGCTCACGAGTACGGCATCGAGACGGTCTACCAGGACAAGTCGCTGGGCGAAAAGCAGGCCCTCTGGCGCAATTTCTTCATTGGCCGCCAGATCACCAACCGCTTCGGCTTCATCGACGTCAAGCGGGAAAAAGAGATCGCCAACGAAATCATGGTCAACACAATCGGTTTTCGCGGGCGGGGCATCACCGTCGATTCGAAGGTGAACAAGCTCTCCGGCGGCGAGCGCCAGGGCGTTGCGATCGGGCGGGCCATGCACTTTCAGGCCGAGCTGATCGTGCTCGACGAGCCGACCGTCGCCCTCTCGCTCAAAGAAGTGAACAAGGTCATCAACTTCGTGCATGCGATCAAACAGGGCGGCAAGGCCTGCATCTACATCTCGCACAGCATTGGGGACGTGTACGAAGTCTCGGATCGCTTCGTCGTCCTGGATCGCGGTGAAATTGTGGGGAACCTCACCAAGAAGGACGTCAAGACCGTCAAGGAACTGGACGATTATCTGCTGGAATACTCGCACGGGTTGAAGGATAAGGTCGACGAACAATGAAGCAAGCCCGCTCGATTCTCTCATTTTTACGCTCGATCGAAGGCCTCCCCATCGCCGGTGTGCTGGCCGTGCTGTACCTGGTCTTCCTGCTCACGGCCCCAACCGTCTTCAACCGCTATCCGATCTACAAATCGTTCTTCGAGACCGTTCCCCCCATCCTGATTTGCGCGCTGGGCCTGACCTTCGTGGTCACGGCCGGCGAAATGGACCTGAGCTTTCCGGCCGTCGTCGCCTTTGCCGGGTTCGTGTTCGCCTGGTGCTTCAAGAACATCGACTCGGCCTGGGCGCCCTGGCTGGGCTTCGTCCTGGCCCTGGGGGCGGGCGGCCTGATCGGGTACGTCAACGGCATCCTCGTGGCCCGGATCGGGGTGCCCTCGATCATGGCGACCCTGGCCGGGCAGTTCTTCTGGTATGGGATGACGATCCTTCTGGCGGGCGGGCTTCAGATGGACATCCGGGCCATCCGGGGCACCACAATTCACAACATTTTCGCGGGAGAGTTGTTTGACACGATCCCGACCCAGGCCATCTGGGCGACTCTCCTGGCGATTTTCCTGTGGTTCATCCTCAACCGGCACCGCTTCGGCGAGGCGATCACCTTCATCGGCGACAACGCCAACGTGGCCCGCGTGATGGGCATCAACGTGGAAGCGACCCGCGTCCGGCTGTTCGTCATGAACGGCGTGATCGCCGCCTTCGCCGGGCTGCTGCTGACCATGAACATGAACGTCTTCTTCCCGACCCAGGGGCAGGGTTATCTCCTGCAAACCATGGCGGCGGTTTTCATCGGCGGGACCTCGATCGCCGGCGGGCATGGGGTCATCGTCGGCAGCTTCTTTGGGGCGTACATCATCGGCTCCCTGGAAGCCGGGGTGGTCGCCAGCCGGATCAGCGGCTACTGGGTGCAGCTCGTGCAAGGCATGGTCATGGCCGCCGTGGTCGTGCTGAACATTGTGATCGAAGAGCGGAGTGTCGCCAAGCTGTCCAGCCGGATCCGCCACTGGACCGTGTCGGCGCGTAACAACCACGCCGGTCAGGGCGCGGAACCCGGCGAAGTCCTTTCGAAATGATCGCGCCTGCGCGGGATTGTTTCGTAGCGAGGGGAGGTGCCGCGGCCACCTGAACGCAATGAGCTGGTCGTAACACAACCGAGTCTGGAAGTGTTTCACCTGCCAAAAGGGAGAAGAAAGATGAAGCGCCGTTTCTCTTTGATGTCGGTCTTGCTCGTGCTCGTTCTTGTGCTTTCGATTTCCCCCGTCACCGCCCAGGATGAGATCGTCGTCTACATGCAGATGGGCGGCACTCAGGGCGATGCCTCCACGCTGGCCCGCACCAACGGCGCCCGCGCCGCGGCCGAGCACCTGGGGATCACCCTCGTCGAGCAATATTCGAGCTGGGACCCGCCAAGTCATGCTGGAGCAGTTCCAACAGGCCGTGGCCGCCAGCCCGACCGGTATCGCCATCATGGGCCATCCGGGCGAGGAAGCCTTCGGGCCGCTCGTGGATGACGCGATCGCCCAGGGCATCATCGTCACCAGCGGCAACAACCCGCTGCCGACCCTGGAAGCCAAGTACCAGGCCCAGGGCTTCGGGTATGCCGGGGCCGACCTGTATGCCGGCGGCCACCTGACCGGCACGGCGATGGTCGCGGCCGGACTCCAGGCGGGCGACGAAGCGCTGGTCTACGACATCTGGCACCAGGAAGGCCGCAGCGTCAGCTCGCGCGGGCTGTATGACGCCCTCGTCGAAGCCGGCCTGACCGTCGAGCAGCTCGACATGACCGACGACGTCGACAGCGACGCCTCGCTGGCCATCCCGATCCTGACGGCCTACATCGAAGCCCATCCCAACCTGCGCGCCATCGGCACCCAGCACGGCAACATCACCGCCGTCCTGCCCCAGGTGCTGCAAGAAGCGGGCAAGCAGCCCGGTGAAATCATCGTGGGCGGCATCGACCTCTCGCCGGCCACCATCGAAGGCATTGAGCAGGGCTACATGAGCGCCAGCTTCGACCAGGTGCTTTACCTGCAAGGCTACTACCCGGTGATGCAGATCTGGCTGACCCACAACTACCTGATCCCCGGCCTGCACATCAACACCGGCGTCGGCACGGTGACCCCGGACAACATCGCCGCGATCGCGCCGCTGATCGAGCAGGGCGTGCGTTAGTCCGTCCGACCGCGCTTTAGATTTCACGGCCACACCCCCGGTCATCTGGGGGTGTGGTTTTTTTGGGGGAAGGCGCTGTTGGCGCTCGTACCTGACCTCACCCCGGCCACACGGTGGAGAGGGGGAATCAAATACCTGACGGAAAGCCCCTCTCCATCTATGCGACTAAACAATTTAATCCGGTAATCGAGCAAGATCGTGATTGAGGTGGCGCAGCGGCCACGCCGAGGACTCAAGTCCCCGGCTACACAGTCAAACCCCTGCTGAAGCAGGCTCGTGGCCTGGCGTTTCGGGTCTTTGAGTCCGCTTATGCAGATTAAGTAAATAATCATGGTATCAGCCAGCCTGAGAT
>CAZHMJ010000227.1:0-8096 GCA_964533805.1 uncultured Anaerolineae bacterium
CCGGCCGGGGCGTGTTTTTGTGCTGCCGCTGCGCCGCTTGCCGCTTCGACGCTGCCTGTGGGTTCGACAGCAGCGCTTATTCGGTGTACATTGGTCTATATAGGAGGGATGATGCGCCGGCCCGGATTGTTGAGCTTTCACCCCATGAGACTCGCGCATGGACGCTGAGACTCTATCCGACCAGCAGTTGATGGAGCGCCTCCAGCGCGGCAGCGAGGATGCCCTGATCGTCCTCCACCAGCGTTATGCGGGCGCGGTCTATTCGGTCGCCTACCGGGTGCTGGGCGAGCGCATGGCCGCCGAGGAGGTCACCCAGGACACCTTCCTGCGGCTGTGGGACCGGGCGGGGAGTTACGACCGGGCGCGGGGCGGCTTGTTGCCCTGGCTGCTGACCATCGCCCGCCGCCGGGCGATCGACACCCTCCGCCAGCAGGGGCGGCGTCTGCCCGCCCAGAGTGAGACTTTTTCCCGCGACGAGCCTCCCTCTTTAGCGGTTCAACTCAGCGGCGACTCCACCGACCACGAGCTGCGGCGCGGCCTGGTGGCCGCCCTGCACGAGCTGCCGGAGGAACAGCGCCAGGCGATTGCCCTGGCCTACTACTACGGCCTGTCGCACAGCGACATCGCCGCCCATCTGGGCGAGCCATTGGGCACGGTCAAAACGCGCCTGCGGCTGGGCATGCAAAAACTCCGTGAAGCGTGGCTGGCGGAAGATCCGATCGGCCGCGAATCGACGTAATGATGCGTATGATGACCCGTGAAGAATTTCTCGATCTGATCCCGGCCTACGCCCTGGACGCGCTCGACCCCGGCGAACTGGCCGAGTTCGAGGCCCTGCTGGCCCAGGATGGCGAGGCCCAGCGCCTGCTGGCCGAGTATGAGGCCGTGGCGGCCCACCTGGCCTTCGAAGCGCCCGCCTATCCGGCCCCGGAGCACCTGGAAGACGGCCTGCGCCAGCGGCTGGCCGCGCGCTACACCACGCCGGACCAGGATTGGACGCTCCCGGCCCGCCCGCCTGGCTCGCGCCTGGCCCAGCACCCCACGTGGCGCGCAGTCGTGCTGCCGCTGGCGGCGACCCTGGCCGCCGTGCTGGTGCTGGCCGTGGGCGTGCTGGTGGTCCTGCTCAACGCGCCGCGCCCCGGCGGACCCCCGATCGGTGAAGCGGAGCGCCTATATCGGATGCTCGACGCCCGCGCGGACACGGCTCGCTTCAGCCTGCAAGCGGGGGAGGTCACCGACCGGGTCAGCGGCGAGCTGGTCGCGGCCGCGGACGGCGCGCGGGCGGTGATCGCGATCTCCGGCCTGCCGGCGATCTCCCCGGAGCAGACTTTCCAGCTCTGGCTGCGCGGGTCGGACGAGTCTGTGCAAAGCGGTGGGTTGTTCCGCGCCTCCACTGGAACCATGACCTACGTCACGGTGCCGCTGCGAGACCGCTCCCTGGCCGATCTGGCCGGCGTGGGGGTCTCGCTGGAGCCGGCGGGCGGCAGTCCCTACGCCGACCGGCCCAGCGGACCGGACGTCTTTCTGATCCCCCTGACGCCGCCGGAAGCGATGTAGCGGCGGCGCCGCTTCAAAGGCACGAACAGCCTGCTGGCATGGACATTCCGCCGCGGGGTAGAATCAGCCGCACTCAAACCGCCCGCTGGAAAGGCTGATCCCGATGGTGAACCTGTTCAACGAACCCCTGGAACTCAACGCCCAGACCCGCGCCGGGCTGCCCGGCCAGTTCATCACCCTGCCGGATGGCGTGACCCACCTCGAGATCGCCGGGCCGCAGGATGGTCCGCCGGTGATCTTGATTCACGGGTTCTCGACGCCCTACATGCTGTGGGATCGCAATTTCGCGGCCCTGGCCGAGGCCGGGCTGCGTGTGGTGCGCTACGACCTGTTCGGCCGGGGCTATTCCGACCGGCCCGCGCCGCCTTACGACGCCGACCGCTTCGACCGCCAGCTCGATCAACTCCTCGACGGGCTGGGGTTCAGCGGGCCGGTCAGCCTGGTCGGGGCGTCGATGGGCGGGGCGATCGCCGCGATTTTCGCCGACCGCCACCCGCGGCGCGTGCGGCGGCTGGCCCTGATCGGCCCGGCGGGGCTGGCGGCCAAACCCTCGGCCGGGGCGCTGGCCCTGTTCGTCCCTGGGGTGGGGGAAGTCCTGATGACGCTGGCCGGGAACAAGATCATCCTGGGCGGCCTGCCGGACGACTTCCACCAGCCGGAGCGCTTCCCGGAATACTACGAGCACTACGCGGCCCAGCTTCCCTACCGGGGCTTCAAGCGGGCGCTGCTCTCCACCATGCGCCGCATGCCGCTGGCCGCCCTGGGCGAGACTTACGCCCGGATCGGCCGGCGCGACCTGCCTGTGCTGGCGATCTGGGGCCGGGAGGATCGAGTCATCCCGGCGGCGACGGCCGCGCCCAGGCTCCAGGCGGCGCTGCCGGGGGCCGTGCTGCACGTCATCGACGCGGCCGGGCACAACGTCCAGTATGAGCGCCCGGAGGCGGTCAACCCGCTGCTGATCGACTTCCTGAAAGGGTAAGGCATCTCACCGCGGAGGACGCAGAGAAAGACAAAAGAGGAAACATGCCCAAAGCCGCCAGGGATGTTGTGGCGGCTTTGGGCTGAACTGAATTCTTCGTTTTTCCTCCGCGCGCTCCGCGCCTTCTGCGGTGCGTGCTTTTTGTCTACAGGAACAGCAGCACCGTGCCCGCCAGGGCGATCAGCGTCCCGATCACGGCCCGGCGCGTGATCGACTCCTTGAAGAACACCAGGCCGATCGGCAGCAGGATGACCGGCGAGAGGCTCATCAGGGTGGAGGCGATCCCCAGCGGGGCGAGCTGGACGGCGATCAGTGACAGCCACACGCCCAGGAACGGCCCGACGAACGACCCGCCGACCAGCGTGCCCAGCGCGCGCGGCTCCTCCCGCAGGCGGCGGAAGGTGTGCAGGGCGCTGCCGGTCAGGAGCGCGAACAGCCACATCGCCGCCCCGGCCACCACCAGCCGCATCAGGTTGCCGGAGAGCGCCGGGTAGCCATCCACCAGGCCCAGGCGGGAGGCGAACAGCCCGCCGGCCTGCCCGATCGCCCCGCCCAGCGCGCACAGCAGACCCAGCACGTACTGGCGGCGCGGCATGGCGCCGGCGGATTCGGGCGCGGGCGCGTCTGCCGCCGTGGAAGCCGGCGCGCCGTTGGTCGCGGGCGCGGCGGGTTTGCCGTTGCGCCGGTCGGCCACGACCAGCATCACGCCGCCCACGCTCAGCGCGATCCCGACCAGTTCCAGCGGCGCGAGCGATTCCTGAAGCAGCCAGCCGAGCAGCGTGCTGAAGACCGGGACGAGGGCCATGATCAGCATCGACAGGCGCGGGCCGATCATCACGAAGGCCTGGAACAGGAAGCCATCCCCAAAGACGTAGCCGATCAGGCCGGAGAGGCCCATCCACAGCCAGCGGAACGGCTCCGCGCCGGTCGGGAACGGCTGGCCGAGCATCAGCCAGTGCATGAGGATCACGAAGACCAGGGCCAGCACCAGGCGGGTCCGGTTGACGATGGGCGATCCGACCCGGCGGCCGGCCAGGGTGAAGAAGGTGGAGGAGAAGCTCCAGGCGACGGACGTGCCGAGGGCGGCGAAATAGCCCAGGTAGGCATCCATGAGGGGGCGATCTTTCCGGTGCGAAGGGCGGCGCGGCGCAGCAAGCCGGAACTATAGCGGGGAACCCCGCCGCCCGGCAAGGGTGGATTGCACAAGAAAAGCAGCTATCAGCCCTCAGCGGTCAGCAAAAGCTAAAGCGTGGAGGCAGCGCCACGACTCCGCCCCCTCGCCGGATCGGCCGGGGCGGCCTACAATCGGGTGGGGTTCATTCGGCCAGGAGGAGGGTCGCCATGTACAACCACGCGCCGTTGGATTACGTCTGCCCGTTCTGCGCGATCGCGGCGGGCCGCTTCGACTCGCTGAGCGTGGCGGAAGACGTCGTGCTTCGCACCCAGCACATCACGGCCTTCCTCGCCGCGGGCGGGTGGGAGGCCAACGCCGGGCACGTCCTGGTGATCCCCAACGCCCACTACGAGAACCTGTACGACCTGCCGGATGAAATCGGCGCGCACGTCCACGCTGCCGCGCGCCGGATCGCGATCGCGCTCAAGCAGGCCTACGGCTGCGACGGGGTCTCCACCCGCCAGCACAACGAGCCAGCCGGCAACCAGGACGTGTGGCACTACCACCTGCACGTTTTCCCGCGCTACGCGGGCGACGAACTGTACCTGCGCTCCCACGAGCACCGCTTCACCACCCCGGCGGAGCGCGCCCCCTACGCGGCTCGCTTGCGGGCGGCGCTGGAAGGGCGGTGAGTGGTGGGTGGTTATTGGTTCTTGGTAAAAAGCATGCAGATAGCCCTGGGCGAGCCTGGGCCTGACCAACCACCACTCACCACGAACTAATGACCAACAACTATCTCCCGCAGATAGGCGAAGGCGCGGGCCATCTCCTGCTGGAAGGTCACGGGGTCCAGGGTCGCGGCGTCGGTCGCCAGCGCTTCAACGGGCAGCGTGAAGAAGGGCAGCGCGTCGCGCTCGCGGGCGGCCTGCTGGGCCGGGGTGAGGCTGGCCGGGTCGTGGTCGGCGGCGAGTTGAAGCGCCTGGGCCTGCTGATCGGGGCGCGCGTCGATGCTCAGGTGCAGGGTCAGCACCCCGCGCGTGAAGCTCAACCCGGCGAAGACCTCGCCCAGCGCGGCGGCCAGGTCGGCGTGCAGCCGGTCGGAGTTGACGGCGGGTTTATCAAGAATCAGGTGGATCACAGGATTCTCCTTGGGTTATGGGTTGGTGGTTCGTGGTAGGTGGTTAAGCCAGGTGAGCGATCAGACCCCCGGCCCGTTTTTACCAGGAACCACAAACCACGAACCAACCACTAATCACAGTTCTATGGCGCTGAAGTGCAGCGGGTTATTGCTGGCGGCGTGGAGCGTGGCCGTGATCGAGCTGACGTGCCATTGCAATTTGAGGACGTGCGTCCCGGCGGCCAGCCCCGTGACCAGGTGCGCGAAGCCGATGTTGACCTGGGTGCCGGAGGAAATTGACGAGAGCGCGAACAGCCCGGCCCCGGTCGCCAGAGGCGAGCCTTCGCGCACGCCGTCCACCTCCACGTCGAAGTACATCAGCGCGCCCACTCCGTTCATCGATGCCGCCCCGGTCAGGCAGACCAGCACCGGGCCGCCGTGCGTCTCCAGGCTGATCCGGAGGTTGGCCGCGTCCACGTCCACGAACGAGGTGCTGGTCGTGGTGTAGTTGCCCGCGTCGCGCCGGATGCGTTGATGGTTGGGGTCGAGCAGGTATTCGATGTTGCCCCGGATGGCGTCCATGTCGGCCTCGGTGACGAGGTCGCCGGTCGAGAGATCGTTCATCGTGGTCCAGTCAGGCATGACAACCTCCAAAGGCGGCTGTTGGCTCTTGGCTTTTAGCTGTTAGCCAAGAGCTAAAAGCGAGAAGTAGAAGGTGCTTGGTTAGTGGTTCTTGGTCAAAAGCAAAAAAAGCGGCGCTGGATAGGTGCTGTGGCTGGCCCTGGCTTTTGGTTTCTAGCCAATAGCCAACAGCTAATAGCCAAGAGCGCCTTTCAGTACGTCAACCGCGTCACGGCCCCCAGTTCGCCCGCGCCGGGCGTGCCCAGCCGCCAGTAGACCGCCAGCGTGGCCGGGCGCAGGGTCCAGGTGACGGTGTGATCCAGCCCGCCGCGCTGGAGGCGGTGGCGTTCCCCGACGATGTGATAGTCGGCCCGGTGCCGGCTGGCCGCGTCTTCGATCCGCACCCGGTCGCCCACCGTGCGGCCCACGATCAGGCCGGGGGCCTCCCGATCCGAGGCGCTGTGGAGCGTCACCTCGCGCACGACGCCGCGCGGCGTCCGGCCTTCGCAGACCAGCCAGCGGGCCAGCCGGGCGGCATCCGCCGCGTCGGCCAGGAGAGGCAGATCGAGGCGTTGCGCCCGCCGCCCGTAGCGGGTCCGGCTCTCGGCGTCGGTGTGGGTGAGGGTCAGCGGGCCGGGGTCGGCCCAGGCCAGGCCGCGCACCTGCGCCCCGGCCAGCAGATAGGCCGCCTGCGGGCCGGTGTGGGTCACGATCAGGCGGGCGCTGGTCGCGGCGGCTTCCAGGGTGATACTCACCTGGGCGGTCACGTCCAGCCCGGAGCCATCCGGCCGGGCATTGGCGCTGTAATCCAGCCCCGGCTCCGGCGCGATCAGGCGCAGCGCCCCGACCGGCAGCCCGGCCGCATTGCGCAGGCGAGCCTGGACGGTCAGCGCCACGCCGGGGGCCAGGCGCAGCGGCGCGCCCAGCGTCCACAGCGGTTCCGGGGACGTGCCCGCCGCGCGCGGGTGGCAGGTGATGGCCGCCTCGTTGACCAGATCGGCCCCGGCGTAGTCCACCTGGAAGTCTGCCGCGCGCTCGTCCAGGGCCGCCGACACGTCCACCGCCTTGAGCAGGTGGTGCCGGTTCCAGAAGACGACCCGCCCGGCCCGGTCGACGAAACACAGCCCGCGCTCGGCCTCGGCCGCCCGCCGGATCACGTCCCAGGCGCTCCCGCGCAGGGCGTCGACCGCGGCGAAGCGGCCCCGGCCCGGCTCCAGATCGGCGTAGACGGTCACGTCCGGCAGGCGGGTGGCCTGGCCCAGGCGGGCCGTGCCGAGCAGCCAGTAGCCGCCGATCGCCGGGGGATAGGCGACCTGGGCCAGCGCGGCGGCGATCACGCCGTCGGCGGTCTGATCCACGCCCGGCGGCAGGCTGACCTCCGCCCGCTGGAGCAGGACTTCCACCCCGGCGCAGCGCAGCACGGCCGTGCGGCCCGGCCGGGGGGTGATCGACTCGATCCAGCCGGTGAACAGGGGGCGCGTCTCGCCCGCCTGTTCGGCGCTGATGACCAGCTTGCGGCGCGGCAGGAGCGATCCGGCCAGCGGCCCCGATGGATTCTCCGGGGCATAGCGCCCGGCCGGGTCGCGCAGCACGACCTCGGCGAAAGAAGGCGCGGCGACCGAAGCGCTCGTTTCGTCCAGGCCCAGCGCCCAGCTTGCGCCGATCGCGTCGGAATCGAGCGTTTCCTCCGGCCGGTCGAAGTCGCCGTCCTCGTCCCAATCGACCTGGATGTGATAGCGGATCATGCGGCCTCCAGAAAGGCTATTAGCTGTTGGCTATTAGCTTTTAGCTAAAAGCGATTGGTTCTTGGTGGATGGTTCGGTCGGGGTGGGCGTTGGCTCCGGCTCCCGGTCGGTGTAGGGGCGGGGCACCGCCCCGTCCGGCCTCGTCGCCGCGCCGCGCCGTGTCACGTCCGCCCGGCGGCGCTCACCCGCTTCTGGCCAAGCGCTAACCGCTAATAGCCAAAAGCCCTTTTATGCCCTTCTCCCTCGGATTGATGTACAATGATCGGGCAGTCCGTCCCTATTCATCGCACCTGGGCGACCTGTCATCGGTCCGCCCGTGGACGGTTCAACGAGGAGGTCAGCGTGATGATCGTCTACCGGAAAGACGTCCCTCTGAGCGCCGAAGCCCTCGCCGGCCTGTTCGTGCGGTCGGGCATCCGCCGTCCGGCCGACGACCTGCCGCGCATCGGGCGCATGATCGCCAACGCCAACCTGATCATCACCGCCTGGGACGTGGCCGACGACGGCACGGAGGTCCTGATCGGCATTGCCCGCTGTCTGACCGACTTCGCCTACTGCTGCTACCTGTCCGACCTGGCGGTTGACCGCGACTACCAGCGCCAGGGCATTGGCAAACAGCTCGTCAAGCGGGTCCAGGAGGCGATCGGCGACGAGACGATGCTGCTCCTGCTGGCCGCGCCGACCGCGATGGATTACTACCCGTACATCGGGTTCAACAAGGTCGAGAACGCCTGGATGCTGCCCCGCAAACGCTAGCGTTTGCGGGGAGTGTTGAGTTTTGAGTTAACACACCTTATTCCTCGTGCGTCGCCTGGCACGTCGGCCCTAACTCAAAACTTAAAACTTAGCACTCAAAACTCGCCTGGCGGAGCCGCGCGCGACTAGGCAACTCGCAAGCAACGTAATGGCCTCGCCAGGCGTTGCAGGTCGGCGGGCAGGTCGGGCGGGTAGAGCCAGTCCGCC
>CAZHMJ010000228.1:0-3465 GCA_964533805.1 uncultured Anaerolineae bacterium
TGGATGACCTGGCCGCGCTGGCCCGGATCGGCGCGACGCCGGAGGGCGGCGTCTCTCGCCCGGCCCTCTCCCCGGCCGACCTGGCCGCGCGCGACTGGTTCCGCCAGCGCGTGACCGAGGCCGGGCTGACCTTCCGCCAGGACGGCGCGGGCAACCTCTCCGCCATCCTGCCCGCCGCCAGTCCAACCGCCCGGACGCTGTTGTGCGGCTCCCACCTGGACAGCGTGCCGGACGGCGGGCGCTTCGACGGCGCGCTGGGCAGCCTGGCCGCGCTGGAAGCCCTGCGCGCGATCCGCGAGGCCGGGCTGAATCTGCCCGTTCACCTGGAAGCGATCGCCTTCACCGACGAGGAAGGCGATCTGGTCGGGCTGCTGGGCAGCCAGGCCGTCGCCGGACAGCTCACCCAGGCGGCCCTGGAGCATCCGCGCGGCGGGCGAGACAGGCTCCAGGCCGGGCTGGCGCGGGCCGGGCTGAGCGACTCCAGCCTGCTCGGCGCACGGCGCGACCCGGTCTCGCTGCTGGCTTTCGTCGAGCTGCACATTGAGCAGGGCACCCGCCTTGAGGAAGCTGGACTTGACCTGGGCGTGGTCACGTCGATCGTCGGCATCCGGTCGCTGTGGCTGACCTTTCACGGCCAGGCCACCCACGCCGGGACGACCCCGCTCGACCGGCGTAGGGACGCCTTGTGGGGCGCGGCCGAGTTCATCAGCCGGGCGCGGGCGCTGGTCGCCGATCGTTTCGACCCCGGCGTGCTGAACTGCGGCCGTCTGCACGCCGAGCCGGGCGCGTTCAACATCGTGCCGGGCCGGGTGCGCCTGGCCCTGGAATTCCGCCATGCCAGCGAAGCCCAGCTCGATGCGATGCAGACCGCGCTGCTGGCCCTGGCGGCGGAGGTCGCGGCGGCGCATGGTCTCAACCTGGAGATCGAGGAGGCCAGCCGGGCCATCGCCGCGCCGCTGGACGCGGGCGTGATCGCCGCAATCGAAGCCGCCGCCGGCCGGCTGGGCCTGCGCCACACCCGGCTGATCAGCTTCGCCGGGCACGATACCCAGGCCATCAGCCGGATCGTCCCCGCCGCGATGGTCTTCGTGCCGTCGGTGGGCGGCCTCAGCCACAACCCGGCGGAAGCCACCCGCGACGAGGACGTGATCCACGGGGCCGACGTGCTGCTCCATACCCTGTTGATCCTGGCCGGGCGACCCGCGTGACATTCTGCACCAGTCTGGAACTTATGCTAGACTCCGCCTTAAGACCCGGCTGCCAGACGCAATCGCTCTTCATGCCTCGGTCCACCAATGCTCGTTGTTCGTGAGCGAACAGGGAAGAACATGACCCGAATTCTAGTCATCGAAGATGAGGCCCCGATTCTCGAGAACATCCTGGAGAGTCTCCAGCTCGAAGGGTTTGACGCCCAAGGGGCGCTCAATGGCCCGCTTGGGGTGCAGGCCGCGCGGGAACTACCGCCCGATCTGATCGTCTGCGACATCACCATGCCGGGCATGAACGGTTACGAAGTGCTGCTTGAGCTTCGCGATGACCCGCGTACCCATATGATTCCGTTCATCTTCCTGACCGCGCGCGCCGATCGGGACTCGATGCGCCAGGGGATGAACTTCGGCGCGGATGACTATATCACCAAGCCGTTCAGCATCGACGACCTGCTGGGCGCCATCCAGGCCCGGCTGGCGCGCAAGGAGGCTGTCGCGCGCGAATACACGGCCCGGCTGGAGGAATTGCGCGGCACGCTGATCCATGTGCTGCCGCACGAGCTGCGCACGCCGCTGACCACCATCCTGGGCTATGCCGAGCTGATCTCAGGGGAAGGTCAACAGATGGAGCGCGAGCAGATCCTCAAGATGGTTAAGACCATCTACACGAGCAGTCTGCGGCTCTACCATCTGACCGAAAACTTTCTGCTCTTCGCCCAAATCGAGGTCTACCTGTCCGATCCTGAACGGCAGAAGATGCTGCGCGGCCACGTCCTGACCAACCCGCACGAATTGATCACCCAGGCCGCGACAAACCAGGCCGACCGCGTCGGACGCGGGCCAACCCTGCGTTTCGAGTTGCAGGAAGTCCCCTCGATCGCCATCGGCGGAGACAACCTGCGCAAGATCGTCGAGGAGCTGATCAGCAACGCCTGCAACTTCTCTCCGCCCGGCAGCCCGATTCAGGTTCGGGGTGTGGTGAACGGTCCCTGGTACGAGCTGGTCATCACCGATCACGGCAAGGGCATGAGCGCCGACCAGATCGCCCGCACCAACGCCTACGTGCAATTCGAGCGCCGCCTGTACGAGCAACAGGGGGTCGGCCTGGGCCTGACCATCGCCCGGCGTTTGGCCCAGCTCTACGGCGGGCAGCTCCACATCGAAAGTGTCCTCGGCCAGCACACCACCATCACGGTCCGGCTGCCACTGCAACCCATCCCCTAAAGTACAGAGGCAAGAGACAAGCGGCAGGAAGAAACGAGTCAGGAGTGACCAGAAATCGCCTTCTCTGGCTGTCCGTCCAAAGCCGGTTCTGACCTGACCGGTCGCCGCTTTCTTAATTCGATAAAAGACCCCCGGATCGGCGGGATACGGTACAATCAGGCGGTTCTGTAGCCTGAGTCAGTGGCCTGACCGCGCGTCACCGCCCGTCATTGTCCATTCATCGCCAGGATTGCCTATGTCCGCCGAGTTTGTCGCCCGCACGTTTGATCGTGCTGATTATCGATCTCCGCTGCGTTTCATCTGGTCGCATGTGCGCCGCCACCCGCTGATGGTGGTGCTCATGTTCATTGGCGCGTTCAGCAACGCCGCCCTGGCTTCGGTCATGCCGGTCCTGGCCGGGAGAGCCGTGAACGGCGTCACCGCCGGACAGGGAGTCGACTTCGTGGCCCGGATCGCCGGCCTGATCGTCCTCAGCCAGATCGTGCGCGGCCTGCTCCAGTTCGGCCGCAACTTTGCGGCGGAAAGCTTCGCCCAGCGCATCGAACGCGACGCGCGCGACCAGCTCTACGTCAGCCTGCTGAGCAAGAGCATGACCTTCCACGACATGCAGCCGGTCGGGGAGATTATGTCGCGGGTCATCAACGACGTGCGCGAACTGAACCTGATGATGAGTCCCGGCATTAACATCCTGATCGGCTCCACCATGTTCCTGATCGTGCCGGTCTTCGTCTCGCCCACGATCCACCCGGCCCTCCTGCTCACGCCGGGGCTATTCCTGCTGACTTACGTCCTGCTCCAGGTACGCTACGTCAGAAGCATCCACACCGTCGCCCAGAAGCTGCGGGCCAGCTTCGGGGATATGAACGCCCACCTGGCAGAGGCCCTGGACGGCGTGGAAGTGGTCAAAACAACCGCCCAGGAAGACTCCGAGGTGAGCCTGTTCGGTGGGCTGGTGGATACCGTGCGCCGCTATTTCGTCCAGCGCGGCGACATCGAAGCCCGTTACGTGACTGCCCTGGTCCTGGGGCTGGCG
>CAZHMJ010000228.1:3475-8084 GCA_964533805.1 uncultured Anaerolineae bacterium
CCGTCGGCGCGTTCCTACACGCCATAATCCTGTTCAGCCAGGGCGCAATCCAGGCCGGGGACGTGGTGGCCTACATGGGCCAGATCGGCCTGTTCGGCTTCCCGGTCTTCTCCTCCATCTTCTCCTTCTCTCAGGTGGCGACCGGCCTGGCCAGCGCCGAGCGCATCCTGAACATCATCAACGCCCGCACCGACCTCGACCAGAACGAGGCCGGGCACAGCGCCCCACTCCGGGGTCAAATCGCGTTCGAGCACGTCGATTTCGGCTACATCAAAGGCCAGCCGGTGCTGCACGACCTGAGCATCACGATCGAGCCGGGGCAAACGGTGGCCATCGTCGGGCAGACCGGCTCCGGCAAGAGCACCCTGACCAAGCTCATCAACCGTATTTACGACGTGGACAACGGCCGGGTATTGGTCGATGGAATCGACGTACGGGATTGGAACCTGGAGTCGCTGCGCTCCCAGATCAGCATCATTGAGCAAGAGATCTTCCTGTTCAGCCGCAGCATCGCCGAGAACATCGCCTTCGGCCGCCCGGACGCAACCCGCGAGGAGATCGAATCGGCCGCCCGCCGCGCCCAGGCCCACGACTTCATCCTGAGTTTTCCCGAAGGTTACGACACGGTCATCGGCCAGCGCGGCGTGACCCTCAGCGGCGGGCAGCGCCAGCGCCTCGCCATCGCCCGCGCCTTCGTGACCAATCCGCACATCCTGATCCTGGACGACAGCACGAGCGCCATCGACAGCGCGACCGAGGATCACATCCAGAAGGCGATCTGGGAAGCGGCCAAGGGGCGCACCACGATCCTGATCACGCATCGCCTGTCCCAGATCCGCTGGGCGGATCACATCATCGTGCTGCGCCGGGGACGGATCGCCGCCCAGGGCACGCACGACGAGCTGCTGCGCACGTCCGAAGCCTACCAGCGCATCTTCGCCCGCTACGAAGGCGCGCCGCCGCAGGAAAACACCACGCCCAACCCACTTGCCGTCCCGATAGCCGAGTCCACCCCGTCACAGAGCAGCCAGGGAAGCGGCCCAGCCGCCTGAGACTTGTACTGATGACTAACGGCTGAACGCTGATTGCTGACCGCTTTTTTCTCAGGAGCCTGATTGCATGTTCGCCGGATTGAACTCCGATAAATACGACCGCCAGTACACCGACAGGTATCTCTTCCGGCGGCTGGGCAGTTTCTTTCAGGGCCAGGGCATACGCATCGCCGGCATGACGGCCAGCGGCCTGCTTGTCTCGGTCGTCCAGGCCCTCAGCCCGATCATCATCGCGGCGGGCGTGGACGCCGTGGAGAAACACGCCGGCACGCCGTCCGTCCTGCTTCTGGTTGGCGCGCTGCTGACCACCGTCCTGATCCAGTACGCGGCCAACTGGCTGCGCCGCCGCCTGACCAACCGCGTGGTCAGCGACCTGGTCGCCCGGATGCGCGGCGCGGCCTTCGAAGCCGCCATCCGGCGCGACATGGCGTTCTACGACGAAAACAAAACCGGCAAGGTGCTGAGCCGGATCACCAACGACACCGACGAGTTCGGCCAGGTGCTGATCGTCACCTCGGACGTGATCAGCCAGATCATCCAGACCGTGATCCTGGGTTTCGTCCTGGTCGGCTACGATCTGGGGCTGACCCTGGTGATGATGGGCTTCTCGATCCCGATCCTGATCATCACGCTCATGTTCCGCAAGGTGGCCCGGGCGGTCACCCGCCAGGGGTCGCGGGCAATGGCCGCCGTCAACGACACCATTCAGGAGACCGTGACCGGGATCAGTGTCGCCAAGAACTTCCGCAAGGAGGCCATGATTTACGACGAGTTCGTCCAGGTCAACACCCAGTCCTACCGGATCAACCTGCGGCGCGGGGTCGTCCTGGCGACCATCTTCCCCATGCTGAACGCGGCGGGCGGGATCGCCACCGCCTTGATCGTCTACCTGGGCGCGCTGGCCGCCATCAACGGCACGCTGAGTCTCAGCCTGTGGTACCTGTACATCCAGGCGGTCGACCGCTTCTGGATGCCGCTGATCAACATCGCCACCTACTGGAACCAGTTCCAGCAGGCCATGAGCTCGCTGGAGCGGATCTTCGCCCTGATCGACGCCGAAAACTCCGTCCGGCAGACGGGCAGCCGTCCCGCCGACGGGCTGCGCGGCCAGATCGAGTTCCGCGACGTGGGCTTCCGCTACAAGTCTGGCGATCCCGTGCTGGCCCACTTCGACCTGAGCATCCGGCCGGGGGAGAACGTGGCCTTCGTGGGCCATACCGGGGCGGGCAAAAGCACCATCGCCAAGCTGATCACGCGCATGTACGAGTTCCAGAATGGGCAAATCCTGATCGACGGGTTGGACATCCGAGGCTTCGACCTGACCTCGTTCCGGCGGCAGTTGGGCTTCGTGCCCCAGGCCCCGTTCCTGTTCAGCGGCACGATCATGGACAACATCCGCTACGGCCGCCCGGACGCCACCGATGCCGAGATCGAGGCGATCGCCCACAGCGTGGGCAACGGCGAATGGCTGGAGACGCTGCCCGACGGCTTGCAGAGCGACGTGGGCGAGCGCGGCGCGCGCCTGAGCATGGGCCAGCGCCAGCTCGTCAGCCTGCTGCGCGTCCTGGTGGAACGGCCCGCGATCTTCATCCTGGACGAGGCCACGGCCAGCATCGACACCTTCACGGAGCTGCAAATCCAGGAGGCGCTGGCCCTGATCCTCAAGCAGTCCACCTCGATCCTGATCGCCCACCGGCTGAGCACCGTGCGCAGCGCCGACCGGATCATCGTGCTGGAAAACGGGGGGATCATCGAGCAAGGCAGTCATGACCAGCTCATGGCCGGAGGCGGCCACTACGCGGAACTGTACAACACCTACTTCCGCCACCAGTCGCTGAGTTACGTGGAGAACGCCCGCGCCCTGCTGTCCGGCGAAAGCGCCTCCGCCGCAGGCTGAAAGCGGCCAGCCTCACCGGAAGAGCTTCTCGAACAGGGCTTCCGCCTGCTCCAGGCCGGCTTCCGTTAGCACGACCGACTTGTTCTTGTTGGCCGGGTTGTCGATCAGGCCCTTGGCGTGCAGCCGGTTCAGGGTATCCCAGTCGAAGCCCTTCCAGGCCCGGTTGCCATCGTGCAGGGTGAGCAGCAGCAGGGCCAATACGGCCTCGTCCACTTTGTTGGTGTCGTAGTCCATCATCGCCTCACAGAAATTATCGCGCCAGCGTCACGAGTCTATTGTAATGCCAGAAGGCCCAGAATCGGACAGACCCCGGACCTGGAAGATCGGCGGGGTCTGTCCTGAGGAGGAGAGAAGACGAAGCCTGGCCGCTGTGCTATGGGGGTCCTTGTAGGGCTTCCTGAAGGAAAGCACCGCGTTGTTCAAGCTCTACCTTCAGTATCCAACCGGCTCCTTACGAGGCGGCTATCAATTCCGGCAAACCCCTTACGGCCTGCTAACGATCCGGACAAAATCGACCTATTCCTTCAGCAGGGGCACCAGCAGCGTGATCGCCCGATCAACCAGCACCCGGCACGGCTTTTCCGGAGCGCCATACCCGCCCTCGGCGCGCAGCACGCCACAGCAGGTCGTCCCGAATTCGGCCAGGAAGGCATCCCGGTAGGTCTTGATCAGGGCCTTGCAGTGATCCCGGTCGGCGGTCGGCTCCGTCCGGCCGTGCAGCAGGCCGATGACCATCACCCCGGCGCTCAGCGCCCCGCATAGCTCGGCTTCCGTGCCGCCCAGCCCGCCCGCGAACCCGGTCGACATACGCAGCCAGGCCGGATCGACCTGGCCCACCAGATGCTCGCCCACGGCGAGCAAGGTGGCCTCCGAGCACGAAAACCCTTGGACCATCAGTTCCCTGGCATGCCGTCCGACCGCCGCCGCTTCTTCGTTCATGGTTTCCTCTTTTCACGCCCTGGCACGCTCTGATTGTGCCGCGTCCCAGGGCCAGCGCCAACCCAAAACAAAGCCCCGGCGGGGGCCGGGGCTGTTTGGTTCCTGAATGGGTCTTAACCGGCGAGACCGCACACGTTGTTACTGAAGATGAAGATGTATCCGTCCGGCCCGTTGGCCTGGAGCGTCGTCCCGTCCAGCGCGTACAGATGCGCGCCCAAGCGGGCCGCCTCCGGCGCGATCTCGACCGGCGTGCCCGCCGCCGCAGCCGCGGTCAGCCCGGCCTGGATCGTCGCCGCATCCACACGGAAAGCGAACTCCACCCCGCTGCCCGTCACCGCGTACACGTCCAGCCCAACCGGCCCGCAGTAGAGAATCGCCGTCGCCGCGAAGTCCAGGCTGTTCAACCGCCCATCCCGGAAAGCGGGGATTTCGACGACCACGGTCACTTCCACGACGATCGGCTCGCCACCATCATCGGGCGGAGCCAGCACGTTCAACAGGTCGACCAGATTCTCGAAATTGACCCAGGTATAGACGTTCCCGTTAATCGTCACGGTGCCGCCGGCCGGGGCCGTCGCCGAATTAATGATCGAAGCCAGGGCCGGATACTCCGCCGCCTCCACGGTGAAGGTGAAGCTCAGCGTGTCCGTGCCAATCCCGCCGTCCATCACGCCGCCGACAGACGCGCCTTCGCTCAGCGCGAGGGTATCGTCGCCGCTGC
>CAZHMJ010000229.1:0-8084 GCA_964533805.1 uncultured Anaerolineae bacterium
TGTTGCGCAGCATGCCCGACATCCAGGTCTTGATGCGCGGTCTGCGCCGGGCCGACCTGGGTTGGCTGAGCAAGTCGTTGGCCTCCTGACGCCCGGGTCCGGCGCGGGGCGGCGTTCCAACTCAACACAGATTGCACGGATTCGACGGATGAACACGGATTCTCAAAGAGGAAAAACCGTGTTCATTCGTGTTTTCCGTTCAATCTGTGTCGAATGGCAGCGGGGCGACTCGTGTCGGAGACCCGTAGGCCCACCGTCGCCCGGCCGTCCGGCACCGGGTGCGGAATGATGCTATGCTGGCGGCGAATAAATCGGTCGGACAACCGGGAGCGAAGATCATGAACCGACGGCGCGGGTGGGGAGGACTGCTGGTGATCGGACTGCTGGGCTGGACGGTCGGGATTGTGGCGGCGCAGAGCGGGCCGGGTCTGGCCCAGCCTGCGGTGGAGACAGTCGCCGCGGCCCTGCCGGACATCCTCGCCCAGGCGGACACGGCGAACGACTCGCTGCTGCCCCTGAGCGCGGCCCAGGAGTTCGATCTGCGTTACGGGATCGAAGCGCTCGACACGCTCGACTTCGACACCCTGAGCGCCCTGGATGCAGGCCTGTTCGCGCCGGAGCGTCCGCTGCCCGCCGATCCCATTCCCTGGACGCTGGCCCTGCTGCGCGCCGGGCTGGCGGCCCATCCGATGGACCTGAGTCAAGATACGGCGTTCGAGGTCGGGCCGTTTCATGTCGAGGCGATCGCAGCCGATTTCAGCGGCGATGGCTTGCCGGAAAGCCTCCTGCATGTGACGCAGGGCGATCTCCGCATGAGTTTCCTGGCGGTCGCCGATCCGGAGTCTCCCGGCGGTTATGTGTTGAGTGCGCTGCCGCTGCCGTATACCGTCCCGGCCGGGCGGGAATACTCCGGCGGTATGCCGACCGGCAGCATGCCCACCGGCAGCATGCCGACCGGCAGCCTGGAGACCCTGCGTCTGGACGACCTCAACGCCGATGGCCGGGTCGAGTGGGCGGTCATGCAGACGTGGAGTGGACCGGATGGGCAGTGCAGCCGCTTCTACCTGCTGACGCTGGAGGACGGCCAGATAGTGAACGTCGCCCCCTGGACGGGCGGCTGCGAGCAGCCTGGGGTGACCGTGCACTGGTCGTTTGACTGGCCCAACGTCTCATTGGATATGATCGATGCCTCTCCCTGGGACTGCGCGTCCTACGGCGGCGTCATGCTGAAATGGATCGACGGCGAGTGGTCTACCGAGCATGGGGGCGGGTTCGACGGCGACATCTTCGAGTGTTTCCAGACCGGAGCGGAAAACGCCCTGCTCGCTGGCGATCTGCCCGGCGCGGCGGCGGAATACGAGTCGGCCCTGGCGGCCGGGCACCGCGATCCCGCCCTGCTGGATTATGCCCGCGCGCGGCTGGCCCTGATCGATCTCCTGCTGGGGCAGGCCGGCGCGGCCGCCGAGGTGCTGGCCGCGGGTCCGGCCTCGGATGGGATTCTGGCCGGTTTTCTGAGGGTGGTGGCGGAGGGGGTCGCGGAGGGGCAGGAACCGTATGCCGTCTGCCGGGGGGCGTATGACTTCATCGTCGGGGCCAACGCGGCGGCCGGCGGGGGATACCCCTTTGGCCGCGTGGCAATCGGCGGGGTGTATCTGTCCGAGAACGTGCCGCCCGACCCGGCCCTGGCGGGCTGCGACCCCGGCCTGGCAGTGGCGGCGCTGCTGGCCCGCTCACCGCTGACCCCCGACGCGCCGCTAGAGGACCACTTCGCGGCGCTGAATATCCCCGTGGATCGAATCGAAGCCGTCCCCGATCAGCCCGCGCAGTGGCAGGTCTGGCTGGCCGGGCTGGAGCGCCCGCTGGTCCTCCAGCAGGGGTCCGAGGGCTACACGCGCGTGGCGGAGTCCGCGCCCGCCGTTTCCCAACCCACCGATCCGGCCCGGCTGATCGCGCGGGTTGGTGATCTCCTGGCGGACGGCCGGATCGCCGAGGCCCAGACCGTGTTTGAGACCGGCGCGGCCGAACTCCGGGCGGCGAACCCGGCCGACTCCGTCCGGCTGGCGCTCGATTACTGGCAGGCCGTGATCCTGGAGGCGAACGGCCAGCCGGACGCGGCGCTGGCCGCCTATGGCGCGCTGGTCGATGCAGCCCCCGACTCGGCCTGGGGACGGCTGGCCACGCTGCACCTGAAGCCGACGGCATAAGGGCTGGCCGGGCACGGGGCGACGTTCCAATTCAACACAGATTGAACAGATCATACGGATGGACACGGATTCCTGAAACGGGAAAGCCGTGTTCATTCGATTCTTTGGTGCGATCCGGCGTGGTTGCTTTATCGGATAAAATGAGGCAAGAATCGGTGTTGTCAAAAAAAGTTCATGTCAGGAGGAAAGAACCATGTTTGGTTGTCCCATCAAATACGCGCTTTGTGTGAGTAGCCTCCTCATCCTGGGCATGGTCCCCGGCGCGGCCCAGGCCCAGGAGCCGCCCGCCTTTCCACCCGTGCCGATCCTGCTGGGCAACACGCAGGAGCGCAGCCTCGATTCCGCGATCGCCGGCGACACGTACCGCCTTTCGGTCGCGCTGCCGCTGAGCTACTTCACGGCGACCAACCGGACGTATCCCGTCCTGTACGTGCTCGATCCGCATCTTTCCTTTGGCACGGTGACGGATGTCGTCCGGGTGGCGGCCATCGGCGGGGAACTGCCGGAGCTGATCGTCGTGGGGGTGGGCTATCCCGGCGATCTGCTGCGGGCGCGGGCCTTGCGCGAACGGGACTATCACAGCGCGCCCGACGTCTTTTTGAGGTTCTTCCGCGAGGAGTTGATCCCCCTGATCGACGGGGAATACCGGACCGATCCCGCCGACCGGGGGATCGTCGGGCACAGCTACGGCGGAGATTTCGCCCTGTATGCCCTGTTCCACAGCCCGGAGACGTTCCGGCGCGTCATCGCGGGGAGCGTGACCTTCGCCACAGCAGGCGTCTATGAGGCTGCCTACGCCGCCGATCACACCAGCCTCGCGGCGCGCGTTTTCCTCTCGGCGGGCGAGAACGACGATCCGGGTAGTTCCACGGCGAGGCTGGCCGACTTCGCTCAGACTCTGGCAAGCCGGGGCTATGCCGATCTCGACCTGACGACCCAGGTCTTCGAGGGAGCGACCCATTTTTCGTCGCGCCCTTTGCATCACGTAACCGGCGTCTACACGGTGTATGGCCGTTGACGGCGAAGGAGACCTCACACTTTCGAACCTGTTTTCAAGGCGCGTGGCCGTGCGCAACCCCTCCCTAAATCCCTCCCCGCACGTGGAGAGGGACTTGAGCTTCTCATAGAGGGGTATGTGCATACACTCACCGCCGCAGTCCGGGATAGTCGAGCAGCATGACCTCCAGGGCCAGCCGGGCGTTGACGTTCTTGCCCAGGTCGTCCAGGGTGCGGCGCGTGGCGCGCAGGGCAGTTTCCAGGGCGTCCAGCGGCACTTCGCGCGCCAGCCGGTTGAGGGTCGGCCGCCGGTCGCGGTTGACCGGGGGGACGCGGCTGTGGGTGGCGACCAGGATCACGTCCCGCCAGAAGGCCTGCCACAGGATCAGGGTCTCGCGCAAGTCGCTCTTGCCGCGCGGGGAGGCCAGCGCCTCGGCCCGCTGGAAGCGCTGGAGACGGTTCTCCCCCAGGATGTGCTCCAGGTCGTCCAGGGCCAGGTCGCGGAAGGCCAAGGCGCTGCTGTCGCTCAGGGCGCGCACGGCCCACCCGATCCGCCCGCCGCACAATTGGGCCAGCAGCGGAGCCTGCTCCTCCGGGTCGGCCCCCCAGCGCGCGGCCAGGGCCGCTTCCACCTGTTCGACCGGGATCGGGCGCAGGTGGATCGGCTGGCAGCGGCTCAGGATCGTCTTGGGCAGCAGGTTGGTATTCTCGGCGGTCAGCAGCAGCACCACGTAGGGCGGCGGCTCCTCCAGGGTCTTGAGCAGCGCGTCGGCGGCCTGGGGACGCGCCTCGTGGAAGCGGCGCAGGATGCCCACCCGGTAGCGGCCCTCGTAGGGGCGCAGGGCCAGGGTGTGCATCAGGTCGCGCACCTGCTCGATCTTGAGCGTGCCGCCGACCTCCTCGGCTTCCACCAGGCTCACGTCGGGGTGATTGCCCGCCGCGATCTTCTGGCAGGAACGGCATTCCCCACATGGGCGCGCGGACTCGTCCTCGGCCAGGCAGTTGAGCCGGGCGGCGAAGGCCCGCGCCAGGGTCGTCTTGCCGATGCCGGCCGGGCCGGTGAACAGGTAGGCGTGCCGGGCGCGGCCGTGTTCCAGACTCTTTTGCAGGTGGGTAATGGCCCACTCGTGGCCGACGACTCCCCAAGGGGAAGAAGAATTTTGAATGTTGAATTTTGAATTTTGAATTGAGTCGGGCATAGGAGTCGGTTCGGGTTCAGGGCTGGGCCGGGCGCTGCGGCGGGACGAGATCGGCCAGCGGGATGCGCAGGCCGGGCAGCACCGGGCTGCCCTCCAGAACACCCTCGCGCGGCAGGATGCGCGCTTCTCCGCCGGGATAGTACACGGCCGCGATCAGCGTGTCCGGGTAGATGGCCCACACCAGCCGGCACCCGGCCGCGAGGAAGTCATTCACCCGGCTCTGGACGTCGGCGGCGCGGTCGGAGGGGGGGACGACCTCGACCGCCAGATCGGACGCGACCGGCCAGAAGCGGTCCGGGATCGGATCGGGCACGCGCTCCCAGGCAACGAAGGCCGCGTCCGGCGCGCGCACCACGTCCAGATCGCGGGCCGGCAGGAACCCGGTGCCAGGGGCAAAGACGCAGCCGAGTTCATGGGCCTCGACGAAATCACCCAGGGCGTTTCCGATCGCGCCCGCGATGATTCCATGCAACCCGCTGGCTGGTCTCATTTCGATCAGTTCCCCCCGCACCAGCTCGAAGCGCCGGTCGCTGGACGCAGCCGCGCGTTCGTCTGCCTGGATGGCCCACAGCTCATCGGCGCTGAGCAGCCTGTCGGTTGTGACCATCGTGCCGTTCCTCGTCTCTGCCGGACGCCTTTATTGTACTGCATCCCGGCCGGGTTGGCTGGCGAAAGGGAGAAAACGACACGGATGGCACGTGCAAACCGCCCCGCCGGGAATTGGGTGGCTATTCCGGCAGCAGGTGGGCGATGGAGGTTTTCTGTAGATACCGTCTTGACTTTCAAGACGGTATCTACGACAAAAACAGGCGGCGAAGATATCCCTCCGCCGCCTGTTTTTATCCCGTTTCTATTCGTGCCCTATTGCCTTTACCGCGCGGCCGCCTTCTCGCGGGCCGGGGCGGGCTTGGCGGCCTTCTTGTCCTCGGCGGCCTCCTGCTTGATCCAGGCCTCGTAATCGGCGCGGAAGTGCTTGATCGTGGCCCGGACCGGGTTGACGGCGAACTCGCCCAGCGCGCACAGGGTCACGCCGGTCATCTGGCTCGCCACGTCATCCAGGATGGCGATGTCCCTGGCCTGGGAACGGCCGTCCAGCAGGGCCTCGTAGCGGCGGCGCAGCCAGTACGTCCCCTCGCGGCAGGGCGTGCACTTGCCGCAGCTTTCGTGGGCGAAGAACTTCATCATCTTGCTGGCCGCCCAGGCGACGTTGACCGTCTCGTCCAGCAGGATGATCGAGGCCGAGCCGAGGGTCGAGCCGATCTGGGCCACGGCTTCGTAGGTCAGCGGGGTATCCAGCACGGCGTCAGTCGCGGGCAGGATCGGCCCCGACGCGCCGGAGGGCAGGATCGCCTTGAGCTGCTTGCCGTCGGGGATGCCGCCCGCGTGCTCGAAGATCAGCTCGCGGAAGGTGATGCCCAGCGGCAGCTCGTAGTTGCCGGGGTTGGTCACGTGCCCGCTCAGGCAGTAAATCTTGGGGCCGGGGCTTTCCGGCGTGCCGATCTGCTTGTATGCCTCCGCGCCGTGGGTGATGATCCAGGGCACGTTGGTCAGGGTTTCGACGTTGTTGACGACGGTCGCCTCGTAGTACAGGCCGCCGCCCTTCTGGGCCGGGAACGGGGGCCGCACGCGCGGCTGGCCAAGATAGCCCTGCAGGCTGTTGAGCAGGGCCGACTCCTCGCCGCAGATGTACGCGCCCGCGCCCAGGTGGGTGTGCATCTCGCACGACCAGCCGGAGCCGAGCACGTTTGGCCCGATCAGCCCCGCTTTGCGGGCGTCCTCGATACAGGCGTCGAGGTTGGCGGCGATATCCCAGAACTCGCCGCGCAGGTAGACGTAGACGGCCGTGGCCTGGATCGCGTAGGCGGCGATCATGGCCCCCTCGATCAACTGGTGGGGGTTGCCCTCCAGAATCTGGCGGTCCTTGAAGGTGCCCGGCTCGGATTCGTCGGCGTTGACGACCACGTATTTGACCGGCTCGTTCTGGGGGATGAAGCTCCACTTGAGGCCGGTCGGGAAGCCCGCGCCGCCGCGCCCACGCAGGTTCGAGGCCTTGACCACGTCGATCACCTCGGCCGGGGTCATCCCCACGGCCTTGCGCAGCGCCTCGTAGCCGCCGTGCTGGACGTAGACATCGAAGGCTTTGATACCGGGCACATCCAGATCGCGCAGCAGAATATGTTCAGCCATGCTCGTTTTACTCCCTGAAACCCCGGCGGCGCGCCGGCGGGACAAGCGACTATTTTCGTAAACTTTAGTGAGTATACCCGATCCCGCGCGAGGCAAAAAGGAGCCAGTTTTCAGCCCACCGATTGAAACAATTGAAAAGGGGAAAAGGTCGTGCCCCGTGGCGGAATAACCCGACCCAAGGGCGTCCACTGATTTTTTCAATCCGTTCGATGGGTGTTATATTCCTCCACGGATTGATTGTGCCGATTATCGCCTTGCGCAGGAAGACTATCGATGACCACGCTGACCTTACCCTCTATCCCCGGCGACCTGCAATGGAAAAACGATCCTGTGGACTGGAAAGTCGGGCCAGACCACAGCCTGAGGATCACGGCGGGTGCAAAAACCGACTGGTTTGTCGAACCGTCGGGCAGCACGTGGGTCTCGACCAACGCGCCGGCCGCGCTGTTCACGCCGCCCGACGCGCATTTTCTGTTGAGCGCTAAAGTGACCGTCGATTTCGCCTCGACCTATGACGCGGGCGTACTCATACTGTACGAGCGTGAAAACCTGTGGGCCAAACTGTGCTTCGAATATTCGCCCCAGAACCAACCGATGATCGTGTCGGTGGTGACCCGCGGCCTCTCGGACGACTGCAATTCGACGGTCATCGACGGAAACGCCGTCTACCTGCGCGTGGCCCGGATGGGCGGGGCTTTTGGCCTCCATTACTCGCTGGATGGCAAGTACTGGCATATGGTGCGTTACTTTACGCTGGGCAACGTGGAGAACCTGCGGGTCGGCTTTGAGGCACAGTCGCCCACCGGAGAGGGCTGCAACGTCGTCTTCTCGGAGATCGCTTACCGGCCTGATCTCCTGAAAGATATGCGCACCGGCGAATAGGAAACGAGACGGCGCGCCCTGACGGATAGCAAACAACCGAATGCGGTGGTCAGTCAGACCACCGCCTGACTGTTCCAGTTTGTCACTGACCGCTGAAAGCTGATTGCTGACCGCTTTTTCAGCGCAGATAATCGTAGAATGCCCAGAACTGCATCCGGTTGACCCACTGGGCAACGAGTTGCTTGCCTGCGGGAGTGTTCCAGTCTTTCTCGATGTCGGCGTGGCACTTCGGCCCCAGCCCGACCCGGCTGTGATGGCAGAAGCGACATTCCAGCGGCTGGACGCCCGTGCCGTACAGCTCACACAGCCCATCGACCAGGAAATTGCAGCCGGCCTGGGCGAATTCCTGGAGGGCGAAGTTCTTCTCGCAGCCCTTGAAGGCTGGCGACAGGACGCCGAAAGTGCGCTCCGGGGCCATCTCCAGCATCATCCGGTCGGCGTACCCGGCCTCGATCGCGCGGGCCGCCTCTTCGACCGTCCACCAGCCCGGCCGGATGCAATAGCTCTTGCACACGTCGCAACTGCACGGCCTGGAGGGGGGATACAACTCATACAGGGTGCGGCGAGGTTTCAGCCCGTGTCGTTTCATGCAAGCCCCTAAATCAATGTTGAATTC
>CAZHMJ010000230.1:0-8018 GCA_964533805.1 uncultured Anaerolineae bacterium
TCCAACTCTGGCTCGAAACCCTCGCCTTTGCCGCCTGAAATGGACAAAGTCGAGGTGTCCTCCGCGTTTTCTGCGGTGAGATGTTTTTTGGTCTGACGCGATGACCCGGTTACAGCCCGTGCCGCGCGGCCCAGCCGTGCGGATCGGCCTGCCAATCGGCCACCAGCGCGATCTGGGCGGGCGTCAGCTTACCCAGCCGGCCGGCCTCCTCGCGCAGCACGTCGAAGCGCGTCAGCGGCGTGAGGCTGACCCCCGCCGCGGCGAAGGCGTCCGCCGCTTCCATGAAACCGTAGCTGACGATCGCCAGGCAGTCGGTCACGACCGCACCGGCCGCGCGCAGGGCCTCCACCCCGCCCAGGCTGCTCCCCCCGGTGGTGACCAGGTCCTCGACCAGCAGGACGCGCCGCCCGGCCACGTCGCCGCCCTCGATCTGGCTGCGCGTGCCGTGGCCCTTGGCCTCCGGCCGGACGAAGACCGAGGGCTTGCCCAGGATATAGGCCAGGGCGCTGCTGTGCGGCACGCCGCCGACCGCGATCCCGGCCACCACGTCGAACTCAAGCCCTCGCGCAGCCTGGGCGAAGCCGTCCAGCACGATCCGCCACTCGGCCGGCCAGAAGGGGATGCGCCGGTTGTCCACGTAGACGGGCGAGCGGATGCCGGACTTGAACGTGATCGGCGCATCCGGCGTGAAGACGACCGCGCCGATCTCCAACAGCGCGCGGGCGACGGATGTGGCGGTGTCGGGCATCATTTCTCCTTTGCAGTGCCGGCACGATACATTGCCTCGATAGGGGCCGGCGCCCCAAAAACTACATTCGGGCTTCAGCTTGAATGACCGCCGCCGCCAGCGGGCCGCGATAAACCAGGGCCGACCAGTACTGCGCGGCCCGGACGCCCAGCGCCGCGAAGCGCCGGTACGATGGCCCGTCCACGATCCCCCCGCAGCCGATCACGTCCACCGGGCAGCCGAGCGCCCGGCGCTCCGCCAGCAGGAGCGCGGCCGCGTCCAGCGCGGCGCGGTGCAGCCGCCCGCCGCCGACGCCCGCCGTCTGGTCAGGGCGGCCCGGCACGGGCTGGCCGAGCGTGTTGGTGGCGATCACGGCCCCGATCCCAACCTCGGCGAAGACGCGCATCAGGGCGCGGTACTGCTCCGGGGCCAGGTCCGGGCCGACCTTGACCCACAGCGGCGCGGGCTGCCCCTTCAGCGCATCCAGCGCCGCCGCGCACAGGTCGCGGGTACGGGCGGTCGTCTGGTGCGCGCCGGGATCGTCCTCGGTGTTGGGACAGCTCAGGTTGAGCGTCCACCAGGCCGGCTGGAGACCCGCCCCCCGGAAGATCGCCAGCGCTTCGACCGCCTCGCGCTGTTCCTGGATGGGGTCGCTCACGCCGGGGCTGACCGCGACGTTGATCCCGAATTGGGCGGGCAGATGGGCGCGCCGCGCGCCGAGGAATGCGGCCGCCGCCGCCGCGCCAGGGTTCTTGAGGCCGATCCGGTTCTGGGTGGAGCGCGAGGTCGCGTGCCGCCAGATCACCGCGCCCGGATTGCCCAGGCGCGGCCAGCGCGTGAACGAGCCAAATTCGACCAGTCCGCACAGGGCCGGGATGCTCCGCCAGCCGGGCATGACGTTCCGCCCGCTGTCGACCGCGGCCAGGGCCGCGGCCTCGTCCGCGAAGCCATCGCCCTTGACGAAGCCCGCCGCCAGCATCAGCGGCGAGCCGAGCAGTACTCCGCCCACCGATACCGGACGGGGCGGCTGAGTCACCGCGCGCAGGCCGCGGAGCAAAACCGGGAGCGCGGGCAGCGCGTCCGCCAGGCGCAGCGCGGCCAGCACGTCCTCGTGGGCGGCCTGGGCCGGGCGCGTGGCGAAGATCAGCGGGCGGGCCAGCCCTTCGTACAGCAGGCGGTAAGCAGCGAGAAGGGGGGAGGGCATGGATAGGTTCCTGGAGAGCAGGCAAGCCAGCTAGGGTTGTTGGTCATTGCATTGAGTGGCGCGGAGTCGTCGATTGCTCCAATTCGATATTTTCCCGGTCGAATCGTTCGCCCGCCGGCCTGATTTCCAATACAATCGGGGCCACATCCTAACTATACGCGACTACAAGAAGATTGCCCAATGAACCGCTTGCGTCATTGGTTGATGTTTCCCGCCCTTGAAGACGAGCAAAAGACGAATGTAGCGCGGACTCTGTACGTCGTCCTGGGGGTGTACGTCGTCGCCCTGCTGATCGGCGCGGCCGGCAGCGTGATTTTCGCGCCCGCATTGGGGTCGAGGCTGGCGCCCATGCTGGCGGCCATCCTGTTTGGGGTGATCTTGCTGGCCGTGCTGCGTTCAGGCCGGGTGCGGCTGACCGGCGCGCTGCTGCTCGGTGTTTGCCTGCTCCTGGCGAGCTATTTCACCATCACCGCGGGTGGGATCGAACGCCCGGCGGCCAGCCTGTTCCTGGTCATGATCGTGTTCGCCGGGCTGGCGCTGGGCAAGACCGCGATCCTGATCACCTGTGCGATCAGCCTGATCGTGGATTTCCTCTTCTATTTCTTGAAAGTTGCGGGAGTCCTCCCCGCGCCGGCCGTCCAGCTTGTGCCGATCAGCGCTCTGATGACGCAGGTGATCACCCTGCTGGCGATTTCCGCCTGCCTGTATCTGGTGCTGGAGAACCTCGACCGGGCGATCCGCCGCATCAAGGCCAGCGAGAATGCGTTGGCCGAGCGCAACCGCGAGCTGGAGCAGGAAATCGTCAAGCACAAGCGAACGGCCGAGCGCCTCCGCCTAGCCAGCGAAGCGGGCAAAATCAACATCTGGGAATGGGATGTCGCGGAAGATCGGGTGATCACCGACGGGTACTCGTTCCATCTCTTTACCGAATGGGAGCGCAGCCAGTCGGGCTTCTACCAGCGAAACGCCGAACGAGTTCACCCCGACGACCTGGAACAGCTTAAGGCGATGATGCTCCGCCTGATCGCGGAGGAAGGCGCTCAGACTGAAGAGTTTCGATTCCGGTTGCCCGATGGGCAATACATCTGGTTGCAGAGCCGGGCCGAATCGATTCGCGACGCCAGCGGCAAGGCGACTCACCTGCTGGGCGTCTACCAGGACATCACCGAGCGCAAGCAGGCCGAGCAGGAGCGCCTTGAGCTGGCGGTCGAACGGGGCAAGCTGGCCGCGCTGCGTGATTTTCTGGATACCGTCTCCCACGACCTGAAGACACCGCTGTCCACCATCGCCACCAGCCTCTACCTGATCGAACGGCTGGACGATCCCGACACGCGCGGGGAGCATCTGCGCCAGATCAAACGCCAGACCAAGCTGGTCGAGAAGTACATCCAGGACATCCTGCTGATGTCCCGCCTGGATCACGTCCCCGACCTGGCCCTGGAAAAACGCGACCTCAACATGCATGTCCGCCAGGCCGAGGCCGATGTCCGCCTCGGCGCGACCTTCCAGGGGGTGGAGGTCCGGCTGGACCTGGAGCCGACCCTGTCCAGCATCCAGGCCAGCGCCACGGAACTGGGCCGCCTGGTGACGAACCTGCTGGAGAACGCGGTCACCTACACACCCAAGGGCGGCTCGGTCGTGGTCCGGACGTACCAGGACGCGGCCCATGTCGTCCTGGAAGTCACGGACACCGGGATCGGGATCGCCCCGGAGGACATTCCGCGCATCTTCGAGACGTTCTTCCGCACGGAGGAGGCACGCCAGCAATCCATGCGCGGGACGGGCCTGGGGCTGCCGATCGTCAAGCGGATCGTCGAGCTGTACGGCGGGCAGATTCAGGTGGAGAGCCAGTTGGGCCAGGGCAGCACGTTCCGCGTATCCTTCCCCGTGGTGGACTGAGCGCCGGCCAGGAAGATGACGCCGACAGGTGGGGGATTCAACCGAATGGTCCGGGTGAATCCGTGCTTTCCCAATCTGGAATGCACCCCTTAACCGGGAACGTTCGCCCAACCGCACAACTTCTAATACAATCAAAGTAGAGCTAATTCATACGCTACCGCAGGAGGATGGCCCAATGAACCGCCTGCGTCATTGGTTGAAACCGCCCGTCTTCGACACCGAGGAAGAGACGAGTGTAGCGCGGACCCTCTTCATTGTCCTGGGTGTTTATATCGCCATTTTCACCATTGGCGCGATCAGCAGCGTGATTTTCGCCTCCGCGTTTGGGTCGAGGCTGCTGCTCACGCTGGCGGCGGCGCTGTCCGGGGTGATCATGCTGGCCATCCTGCGCGCGGGCCACCTGAGGCTGGCCAGCGCTTTGCTGATCAGTGTGTCGCTGCTCGTCTCCGCCTATTTCACCGTCACCGCGGGCGGCGTCGAGCGCCCGGCGGCCAGCCTGTTCCTGGTCACGATCGTGTTCGCCGGGTTGGCGCTGGGCAAGGCCGCCATCCTGATCACCTTTGTGATCAGCCTGATCGCCGATCTCGTGTTCTACTTCATGAAAGTGGCGGGAGTCCTCCCCGCGCCGGTGGTCCAGCTTGTGCCCACCAGCGCGCTGGTGACCCAGTTGATCACGCTGCTGGCGATCTCGGCCTGTCTGTACCTGGTAATTGGCAACCTCGAACAAGCGATCAACCGCGTCAAGGCAAGCGAGAGGGTGCTGACCGAGCGCAACCGCGCGTTGGAGCAGGAGATCGTCGAGCACAAGCGGACGGCCGAACGCCTGCGCCTGGCCAGCGAAGCAGGCAAAATCCGGATGTGGGAATGGGATGTCGTCACGGATCGGGTCATCTCCGAAGGTTACCTCTTCGACTTCATGAGCACGAAGGGGCGCGTCAATACCGGCTTCTTCAACCGGCAGATCGAACAAATTCACCCCGAAGACCGGGAACGGATTATCGCCGTTGCGCGCCGCTTGCGCGAGGAAGAAGGCGCTCAGAGCGAGGAATTTCGGCTCCGGTCGCCGGATGGGGAATATGTCTGGGTGCAGATCCGGGCCGAGGGGCTTCGCGATGCCAGCGGCAAGGTGACCCATCTCATCGGGGTTTACCAGGACATTACCGAACGCAAGCAGGCCGAGCAGGAGCGCCTTGAGCTGGCGGTCGAACGGGGCAAGCTGGCCGCGCTGCGTGATTTTCTGGATACCGTCTCCCACGACCTGAAGACACCGCTGTCCACCATCGCCACCAGCCTCTACCTGATCGAACGGCTGGACGATCCCGACACGCGCGGGGAGCATCTGCGCCAGATCAAACGCCAGACCAAGCTGGTCGAGAAGTACATCCAGGACATCCTGCTGATGTCCCGCCTGGATCACGTCCCCGACCTGGCCCTGGAAAAACGCGACCTCAACATGCATGTCCGCCAGGCCGAGGCCGATGTCCGCCTCGGCGCGACCTTCCAGGGGGTGGAGGTCCGGCTGGACCTGGAGCCGACCCTGTCCAGCATCCAGGCCAGCGCCACGGAACTGGGCCGCCTGGTGACGAACCTGCTGGAGAACGCGGTCACCTACACACCCAAGGGCGGCTCGGTCGTGGTCCGGACGTACCAGGACGCGGCCCATGTCGTCCTGGAAGTCACGGACACCGGGATCGGGATCGCCCCGGAGGACATTCCGCGCATCTTCGAGACGTTCTTCCGCACGGAGGAGGCACGCCAGCAATCCATGCGCGGGACGGGCCTGGGGCTGCCGATCGTCAAGCGGATCGTCGAGCTGTACGGCGGGCAGATTCAGGTGGAGAGCCAGTTGGGCCAGGGCAGCACGTTCCGCGTATTCTTCCCCGCGGTGGACTGAACGCGAGACCGTCAGCGATTGGCCGGGCGATGAAAACACCGCGTCGGCGCTTTACACGCCCACCCAATTCCAACTTGAGCATTCAAAACTCAACACCGCTGTCTACAGCCCTGCCCGGTTGGTTCCCTGCGCCAGCAGATCGGCGGCAGCGGCGCGCGCCTCGCCGACCACGGCCTCGATCGCGGCGCGGTAGTGCTCGCCCTGGGGAGTCTCGTCCCCGCTGACGTTGATTTTGACGTTGAGCGCGGCGATCTCGACCGCGGCCAGGCCGATGTGCACGCCGGCCAGCGCGTCGCTGATCGCGTTCTTGTTGCCAATCGCGGCCGCCTGCCCGGCCAGCTTGAGCGCCTCCAGGGCCGCCCGCGCCGCCTGGAGGGGCGCTTCCGCCGCGCCGTAGGTCGCCTGCCGGATCGCGTCCGCCCGGCCGGGATCATCCTTGGGGATGGCGTAGGCGGCCATGACCTTTTCGAAGGCGGCCACGTCGCCCCGGATCGCGTCCAGGAGTTGCAGGCGCAGGGTCTCGGCCTGGGCAGCCAGCACGGCCACCTGATCCTGCACGTCCTCGTAGCGCTTCTTGCCCACGGTCAGGCGGGCGACCATCTCCGCCAGGGCGGCGGCCAGGGCGCCCGCCGCCGCCGCGACCGCCCCCCCGCCCGGCGCGGCGTTCCCGGCGCTGACCGCGTTCACGAAGGCGTCCGGCTTGAGCGATAAGTCTTCGTCGGCAGCGACGGATTCGGCCTGCGCCGCCAGTTTGCGCTCCAGAATCTGATCGGGGGTGAACCCGTCGAGCTGCAAGTACCACTGCGCCGCGTCGACCAGGGCGTCCTCCGGGATCAGGCCGACCAACTCGCTGTGGGTGGGTTGCACCCCGTAACGCGCCGCCTCGCTGCGGATCATCTCGACGACGCGCGCGATCGGCGTGCGGCGGAAGTCGGTCAGGTTCATCGAGACCTGGGCCTGACCCTCGACCAGCAGACCCAGCGCCTTGACGAAGCGCAGCCCGCCGCTGGAATGGCGGATCGCCTTGGCGATCTTGTTGGCGATTTCGACCTTATCCGTGTTCAGGTAGACGTTGAAGGCCACGAGGAACGGCCGCGCGCCGATCACGGTCGCGCCCGCCGGGCCGAGCGCCGCCGGGCCGAAGTCCGGGGCGCGGTCGGGATCGGTCTGGATAGCCTCCTTTAGCCCCTCGTATTCCCCCTTGCGCACATTGGCGAGGTTCTCGCGGTCGGGGCGGGTGGCGGCCGATTCGTACAGGTAAACCGGGATGTTCAGCTCGCGGCCCACGCGCTCGCCGAGGCGTTTAGCGATCGCCACGCAGTCGTCCATCGTGACGCCGCGCAGCGGGATGAAGGGCACGACGTCCGTCGCGCCGATGCGGGGATGTTCGCCCCGGTGCGTGTTCAGGTCGATCAGTTTGGCGGCCGTGGCGATGGCCTCGAACGCGGCCGCTTCGACCGCCTCCGGCGGCCCGGCGAACGTGACCACGGTGCGGTTGTGGTCGGCGTCGCTGCTCCGGTCGAGGACGGCCACGCCGGGCACGGCGCGGATGGAGTCGACGATCCGGACGATGACCTCCGGCCGGCGGCCTTCGCTGAAGTTGGGCACACATTCCACCAGGGGAGTCAGCACGCAGCACCTCGCGGGAACAGGTAACGGGAATGGGTCGGATTATAACATGGGGAGAGGTACGGATCGTGGTAGGATACGAGGGTGATAGATGAATGCGCCACTCATCCCAACGAAAAGGGCCTCTCCATGAAAATGCCCACCGCCATCGATCCCCACCTGATCGCCCCGTGCGGGATGAACTGCGCGGTGTGCTCTGTCCACCTGCGGGACAAGAAGCCCTGCCTGGGCTGCCTGGGCGCGGACGCCCACAAGCCCAACCACTGCCGCGCCTGCACGATCAAAGCCTGCGCGGACGAGAAGCAGGTCGTTTACTGCTTCGAGTGCGCGGCCTTTCCCTGCCCCGCGATCGGGCGCATGGACAAGAGCTACCGGACGCGCTACCGGGTCAGCCTGATCGCGTATGGGGACGCGATCAAAGAAACGGGCATGGCGGCGTTTTTGGCGGCCCAGGTCGCCCGGTGGACCTGCCCGGTCTGCGGCGGCGCGATCTCCCTGCACGATGGGGTCTGCTCCGACTGCGGCGCCCCGGCTCCGGGCGAATGACGAACCGCGAGAAACAAATCTCACCGCGGAGAACGCAAAGACCGCAGAGGAAAAACAAAGGTAGAAGCACAATCATGCTCAGCGATGCGATTCGGGCTGAGCCCTCGCTTTGCGCTTAG